>JBOGGX010000254.1:0-5781 GCA_050744245.1 Acidimicrobiales bacterium | reverse complement strand
CGCGCGATCCACGACGAGCAGATCGATCGTGTCGTAGCCGGTCAGCTCGATGAGTGCGTCGAGCAATTCGAGCTCGCGGGCGGCCCCCACGAACCCGACCGCCACGTCGAGGTCGTCGGCCGCCGCGTCGGAGCGAGTTGCGCTGCCGAAGGCCCCGAGCACGCGAACGCCGAGGCGATCGCAGACCTCCTCGAGACGACCGGACCGTGCGGCCTCGATCAGGCGGTCCAGCGCCTCCCGCGCGCCATGACGCCTTCCATGCCGCCCAATGGTACGGCGACGGCGACGAACGGCCATGCGATGTTCGGGCCGTAGCCGGGTTCGAGCACGCTTCGAGGTTGGTGCAACCTGCCACATTGGATGTGGTTGGTCGCACCGGGTTCACCGAGTGAACCATCGGGCGGGGACTCCGGCCACGCGATGACGATGCGCCGCTTACCCGAATGGGGGTCTGCTCGTGCGGATCCACTCACGCCGCGCTCGAGATCGACAAGGTCCGCATCCGCGGGCTGGCCAACGACGCCGAGGATCTCATCCTGGGCGCGAACGCCGCCCCGCTACTCGGTCTGCCAGGGGGAACGGCTTGATCGTCGACGCCTTGATGCTGTTAGGGGAGAACCGGTTCGGCTCCACCCTCACCCCCGATGCCGCCCTGTCGCTCTGCGACGAGCTCCAGGTCGATCGACTCGTTGTCGGCCCCAGTCCGTCCGCTGGACTACCACCTGGAGCCCGCCAACGATCGCCTCGCCGAAGCGATCCGAGAGAGTGCCGGCCGAATGGTCGGCCTCGGACGCATCGACCCCACCGACGGCGATCGGTCCATCGCCGAGGCCCGACGATGCATCGAGAACCTCGCCTTCGCAGGCATGTTCCTGCATCCTTTGGAGGAGGCTGTCCCGATCACCCGGGCCGGTGCCGTCCTGAAGCTCGCCGGTGTATACGGCGTCCCTGTCGTCGTCGCCCCCGGCTACGTCGCTCTCTCGGAACCACTCCAGATCGCGCAGCTCGCCTCTGAGTTCCCCGAGGTGCCTATCGTCATGACACCCGGGGGCCAGATCAACATCTCCGGACTCTCCATGGCCGACGCGTGGCTCGCCCTGTCGTCTCACGGGAACCTCCATGTGATGACGAACGGCGAGTACCGCCAGGACTTCATCGAGCGGCGCGCACGCGATCTCGACCACACCCGGGTCCTCTACGCCTCCTTCGCCCCGGCGTTCGAACCTCGCTTCGAGCTCAAACGGATCCGATCGGCTCGGATGTCCGATGAGGCCAGAGCAGCAATCGAGAGTGCCAACGCCACCAGGCTCTTCCGCGTAAACTGAGTCCTCGAACTTCTCCCACCTCTCCTGGAGTACCGCGCCGGGACACCGACTTTCCACATCCGGACGTAGAAGCGGGGTGGGCTCAACTTCGTAGGCGCAATGAGTCGGCCGCGGTCATCCGCACGCGTGGCCCTTATCACGATCGCCATACCTGGCGGTGTCCGAAACGCCGAGCACATCCGATTCCACGACCTGCGCCACGTTGACGGCACCCTCGCCGCCGCGACGGGAGCGAGCACGAAGCTGCCGATGCTGCGCGGCAGGTCGTCCTCTCGTGACCAGACGGTGACAGTCGATGTGGCCCGTGCGTGGCCTGGGGCGAGCGACTCGCTGCCCTGGGCGGAAGCACCGTGGCCCGATCGCCGGTTCTCGGACATGTCTGGGTGCCAGTGTGGAGGCGTCCCGGAGGATCCATGTCCATGGTCGTATGAGGTGCGACACTGGGGCCATGGAGCTGGCGCCGGGAGTCGTGGTCGACGAGAACGCCGTCCGTTCGTTCTGTCGAGCCCACGGGATCCGCTGGCTTGGCCTCTTCGGTTCAGGGCTGCGCGGACAGTTGCGGCCCGATAGCGACCTCGATCTGCTGGTCGAGTTCGAGCCCGGGAGGTCTCCGGGTCTACTGCGCCTCGCCGAGTTCGAGCTGGAACTCGGCCGGCTCCTCGGCCGTGACGTCGATCTTCGCACACCGGGCGATCTGAGCATCTATTTCCGCGATGATGTCGCCCGCACCGCCCGCCCCCTCTATGACGCCGCCGCTTGAGGACCGGGTCAGGCTTCGACATCTCGTCGACGCGGCGTCCAAGGCGATCGAGTTCGCCCAGGGCAAATCCCGCGACGACCTCAAGAGCGACGAGATGCTGCGCCTTGCGTTGACGAAGCTGGTGGAGATCGTCGGTGAGGCCGCCAAGCAGATCAGCGACGACACCCGCCAGCAGCATCCGTCCGTACCGTGGTCAGCGGCATCACGGATGCGTGACCGTCTCATCCATCACTACTTCGACATCGACCTGGACATCTTGTGGGCGACCGTGACGGGCCGGGCGGGGTGAGTTGAACGCGGTGATCGGCATCGTTCGGAAGCTGAAGCACCTGTATGTCGGGCATTGATGCTGACTCGCGCGACGCCTGGGAGCGGGTGAGGGGAATCGAACCCCCGTCGCCAGCTTGGAAGGCTGGAGCTCTACCGTTGAGCTACACCCGCGTGGGGCCTCGTTGGGACAAGGCCCGGGTCGGGGAGGGGGGATTTGAACCCCCGACCGCCTGCCCCCAAAGCAGGTGCGCTACCGCTGCGCCACTCCCCGTCAGTTTGTAGCCTCTCACTGGCTATTCGTGCCGTCCTCCGAAGCGTCACGGCGAGCGCAGGGGTCGAGACGCAGTCAACCCGGATCGACGGTCTGCTTGGGAAAGAGCAACGCGACAGAAGATCGGCCAGAGCATCGGCTGTCAGCGTATCTGAGGGTGTCGCCCCGCTCCGCGGGCGACCACGGAGCCCGAGTCCTCGAGTACTTCACCGAGTGAACTTGGTGCAACTAACCACCGTGGGTGTGGCTGGATGCACCCGGTTCACTGGATGAAGCATCCATAGTCGGGCTGCGGACTGCCGCCAACACACCGATCGGGCGATCCGCCGCAGCTCGATACACTCGCTCCCCTGTGAAAACGAGCGTCGAGCCCCTCGAGGGCAACAAGGTGAAGCTCTCGGTCGAGGTGGAGGAGGGCGAGTTCGACAAGGCGCTCGACACCGTCTTCCGCCAGCTCGCCCGCGAGGTGCGGGTCAAGGGGTTCCGGCCGGGCAAGGCCCCCCGTCGCCTACTCGAGGCCCAGGTCGGTCCCGGCTATGCCCGGGAGCAGGCTCTCCGCGACGCCCTCCCCCAGTACTACGGCGACGCCGTCCGCGAGCACGAGGTCGACGCCATCGCCGCCCCGGAGATCAACATCACCAGCGGGGAGATGGAGGGTGCGGTCGCATTCGACGCCGTCGTCGAGGTCCGCCCCCAGATCCTCGTCCCCGGCTACGGAGGCCTCCGAGTGACGCTGCCGCGGCCGACCGCCACCGACGACGAGGTCGACGCCCAGATCCAGCGCCTCCAGGACCAGGGCGGCGAGCTGCAGGCCGTCGACCGCCCGGCGGCCAAGGGCGACCACGTCACCATCAGCCTCAACGGCACGCGGGGCGGCGAACCGGTCGCCGGCCTGTCCGCCGACGACTACCTGTACGAGGTCGGCAGCGCGCTCATCGCCCCCGAGCTCGACGAACAGCTGCGGGGGGCCAAGGTCGGCGACGTCCTCCAGTTCTCGGCCACGCCGACGGGCACCGACGACGGACCCGTCGACTTCCGCGTGCTGGTGAAGGACATCAAGGAGAAGCTCCTGCCCGAGCCCGATGACGAGTGGGCCAACGAGGTCTCGGAGTTCGACACCGTCGAGGAGCTGCGGGCCGACATCGCCAACCGCGTCACCACGATGCGCCGCCTCCAGGCGAACCTCGAGCTGCGCGAGAACACCATCGGCGCCTTGGTGAAGCTGGTCGAGGAGGACCCTCCCGAACCACTCGTCCAGGCCGAGCTGAGGAACCGGTTCGAAGACCTGGCGGCCCGGCTCAGCAGCCAGGGCGTCACCGCCGAGCAGTGGCTCCAGATGACCGGCCGCACCGAGGAGCAGGTCGTCGAGGAGCTCCGCACCATCGCCCGGCGAGGGGTCAAGGCCGACCTTGCCCTGCGGGCCGTCGCCGAAGCCGAGGCGATCGAGGTGACCGACGACGACCTCGACGAGGAGTTCGCCAAGCTGGCCGAGCAGCTGCACCAGAGGCCGGCCAAGGTGCGGCAGCAGTTCGAGCGCAGTGGCACCATCGGAGCGGTACGCTCCGACATCAGGAAGCGCAAGGCGCTCGACTGGCTCGTCGAGCAGGTCGAGATCGTCGACGGTGACGGGCAGCCGATCGAGCGGGCCGACTTGGAGATTCCCGACTCCAGCGGCGATACCGTCGAGGATGACAGCGGGGCCGAGGCCCAAACCGAGGCTCCACCCGAGGCCGCAGACGTGGGAGACAACGAGCAGTGACCGATCCGACTCGCAACCTGAGAGCCATCGCCGGCGAGGGTGTCGCCGCCTACAGCTACCTCGTCCCGACGGTGGTCGAGCAGACCAACCGGGGTGAGCGGGCCTACGACCTGTTCTCGCGGCTGCTCAAGGAGCACATCATCTTCCTCGGCACGCCGATCGACGACACGATCGCCAATCTGGTGTGCGCCCAGCTCATCCACCTCGAGTCGGAGAACCCCGACAAGGACATCAACGTCTACATCAACTCGCCGGGCGGCGACATCCCCTCGCTGTTCGCCATCTACGACACGATGCAGTACATCAAGCCCGACCTGAGCACGATCTGTCTCGGTCAGGCAGCGTCGGCGGCCGCCGTGCTGCTGGCGGCGGGCACGAAGGGCAAGCGGCTCGCCCTGCCGCATTCGCGCATCCTGCTCCACCAGCCGTGGGGAACCGGCGGGGGGCAGGCCGCCGACATCGAGATCCAGGCGCGCGAGATCCTCCGCATGCGCGACCTGCTGAATGAGATCCTGGCGCGGCACACCGGGCAGGCGGTCGAGAAGATCGAGCACGACACCGACCGCGACTTCATCATGAGCGCCGAGGAGGCCAAGGCCTACGGCATCATCGACGAGGTGATCGTCAGCCGCGACGCGGTGGACACCCCATCGGTGGCCGTCGCCAGGTAGGGTCGCGGTCGGGACGAAGCGACGCAGCGACGATTCACGACAACCGAACGAACGACGTACGACCGAGGGAGACGTCGTGACACTGCAGGGCACGGGCAGCTGAGGAGACGGGGGAGAGCAGGTGGCGAAATTCGGCGACGGAGGCGAGCTCCTCAAGTGCTCGTTCTGCGGCAAGTCGCAAAAGCAGGTGAAGAAGCTCATCGCCGGGCCTGGTGTCTACATCTGCGACGAATGCATCGATCTCTGCAACGAGATCATCGAGGAGGAGCTGGCCGAGACCTCCGAGCTCCGCTTCGACGAGCTCCCCAAGCCCCGTGAGATCTACGACTTCCTGAACGATTACATCATCGGCCAGGAGCAGGCGAAGAAGATCCTCTCGGTCGCCGTCTACAACCACTACAAGCGGATCCAGTACGGCACGAGCGACAACGAGGTCGAGCTCTCGAAGTCGAACATCCTGCTCATCGGGCCCACCGGCTGCGGGAAGACGTTGCTGGCCCAGACCTTGGCCCGCATGCTCAATGTGCCGTTCGCCATCGCCGATGCCACCGCCCTCACCGAGGCCGGCTACGTGGGCGAGGACGTCGAGAACATCCTCCTCAAGCTGATCCAGGCGGCCGACTACGACGTCAAGAAGGCCGAGACCGGCATCATCTACATCGACGAGATCGACAAGATCGCCCGCAAGAGCGAGAACCCCTCGATCACCCGCGACGTGTCAGGTG
>JBOGGX010000253.1:0-6339 GCA_050744245.1 Acidimicrobiales bacterium | reverse complement strand
ACCTGGCCCGGGCCCCCGGCTGGACGCCGAGCGCCGGCGCAGCCCGGCCGGCCGGCGATCTGCGGGACACCGACGGAACCACCCTGGGCCGCCAGGCCCAGGCCGTGCCGGTGCCCGTGCCGCTGCGCCCGATGACGGTGGCCGACATCCTCGATGGCGCGGTCGAGATCCTGAAGCTCGCCCCCCGGACGGTGATCGTGCTGACCGCGGTCCTGCTCGTCCCGATCCAGGTCGCGGCGGTGGTCGTCGCCAACACCGGGCTCGAGAACTCGACGGTCATCGGAGTGCTCGGCAGCCCGCTCTTCGTCGGCCAGGTGGGCAGCGACCGGAGCAACGTGGCCGTCGTCCTGTACGTGTTGTCGTCTGTCCTCCTGCCCGTGCTCGCCGCCGCCATCGCCTGGCTGGCGGCCTGCCGGTACGGCGGGACGTCGCCGGCGCTGGGTGACGTGGCCCGGGCGGTCGGGCGCAAGGTTCCGGTCCTGCTCGTGGCCTGGCTCCTGGTGCACGTGCTCGAGGTCGTGGCCGCCGCGGCCACCTTCTTCGTCCTGGGCCTGGGCGGGGTCGCGGTGATGGTGCTGTTCATGCTGACCGCACCCGTCGTGGCCGTCGAGGGCCTCGGGCCGATCGCAGCCATGCGCCGCGCCACCCGGCTGGCCCGCCGAGGCTTCTTCATGTTGTTGATGGTGGCCCTGCTCAGCGCGTTCGTCGAGAACGTGGTGTTCTTCGCCTTCACGGCATTGAGCCTGCTGACCGCCGGCTTCTCCTGGGGCTGGGCGGTGACCGCGGTCCTCACGGTCGTCGGCACGATCGTGTCGAAGCCGATCCTGGCCGGGGCCACGGCCCTCGCCTACATCGACATCCGCATCAGGGTCGAGGGTCTCGATCTCGAGCTGGCGACCACGCACATGACCGTCCAGTCGACCGCGACCACCCGTGGCTGAGGGCGCATGATCGGCCCGATGCCCGGTTCGCCGGGCCAGACCGACCCGGAGACGGCCCGGGAGACGGCCGACGAGGTGCTCGGCCGGCCGGAGTTCCAGTCGCAGAAGGGTCTCCTCGGCCGGTTCATCGACTGGCTTTCCGATCTGCTCGACTTCAGTCCGCCGGAGACCGATCCGGGTCCGAGCGGCTCGCTCGACCCTGGCCCGCTGGGCAGCATCATCGGTTGGCTGCTGGTTGCGGTGCTGCTCGGCCTGGCCGTCTTCCTCATGGTCCGGTTCGTCCGGCTCAGGCGAAACCGGCGGCCACCCGCCGACGCCGTTCCTGACGTCGAGGTCGAGGAGGACGGCCGGCCGGCGGCGGTGGGGCTGGGTGACCCGGACACGCTGGAGGCGGCCGGCCGCTGGCGGGAGGCGATGCTCGCCCGCTATCGAGGTCTGGTCGGATCGCTCGTCGAGTCCGGGGTCCTCGCCCCGGTGCCGGGCCGGACAACGGGCGAGTACAGCGACGACGTCGCCGAGGTCCTGCCCGAGGTGGCCGTGCCGTTCGACGACGCGACCGAGCTGTTCGAGCGGGCATGGTACGGCGATCTGCCCACGGGACCGGGCGAGAGCGCCCGGTTTCAAGACGCGGCCCATCGGGTCCTGGCCGGGTCGGAGCGATGACGGCGACGACCGCGGCCGGGCCCGCGACCGCGGGCGGCCCCGATGGCGGCGGGTCGACCCGCGGACGGGGACGGGTCCTGTTCTGGTTGGCCCTCCCGGCGGTCATCGTGGCCCTCGTGCTCGTCGCCGGGGCGCCGGCACCGTCGATCCCGTTGAGTCCCCGGTCGACGGCGCCGGAAGGGACACGCGGGCTGGTGCTGTTCCTCGAGGAGCTGGGCGCGTCCGTCGAGCTCAGCCGGGGCGCCTCGGAG
The DNA here is from genome assembly GCA_050744245.1 of Acidimicrobiales bacterium. Lineage (GTDB taxonomy): Bacteria > Actinomycetota > Acidimicrobiia > Acidimicrobiales > JBOGGX01 > JBOGGX01. The sequence goes on along the minus strand of JBOGGX010000253.1, from coordinate 4,484 downwards.
CCGGCCGACGATGTCGTCCTCATCCTGTCCGACGACCTCGGCGACGATCGCCGCGAGGAAGTGCGCTCCTGGGTGCGAGAGGGTGGCACGTTGGTGGTGGCCGACCCTGGATCGCCGCTCGCGGCGGCGGCCGGTGCCGACGAGGGGACCGCCGGGTTCGACTTCGGCCTGACCGACCGGGGCTCCTGCGACATCGATGCCCTCGCCGGCGCAGAGCTCATCACCCTCGCCGGCACGTTCACCTTCGACGCGCCGACGTCGACGTTCGCCGTGGTGGACGGCGCCGAGAGCTGCTTCGGCGACGGCAACCGGGCGGTCGTCGTCGCCCAGCGGGAGGGGTCCGGCGTGATCGTGTCGATCGGCGACCCAGACCTCTTCATGAACGACAACCTCGACGCCGACGACAACGCGGTGGTCGCCGCCGCCCTGCTGGCCCCGGACGACGGGACCGCCGTGCGAGTCCTGGAGGCCCCGTTCCAGGTCCGCGACCGCACCCTGACCGACCTGATCCCCGACAACGTCGTGCGGGCGTTCGCCCAGGTCCTGCTGGCCTTCGCGATCTACGCTCTCTGGCGGTCCCGCCGGCTGGGCCGACCGGTGTCGGAGACCCAACCGGTCGAGATCGCCGGAAGCGAGCTGGTCGCGGCCGTCGGCGGCCTGCTCGAGGTGAGCGGCGCCCCGTACCGCGCCGCCGAGATCCTCCGGGCCGAGCTGCGCCGTGACCTGGCGTTGCGGTTCGGGGTCGCGCCCGACACCCCGGCCGATGTGACGGCACAGATCGTGGCCGAGCGGACCGGTACGGATCCGAGCCGGCTGTACGCCGCCTTGGCCCCGGTACCCCCGGCCACCGACGCCGACCTCGCCGAGCTGGCTCGCCTCATCCAGTCCGTCCGCCAGGAGGTCATCAGTGGACACCGTGCCTGAACCGTCGCCCGACCCGCCGCCCGACCCACCCGAGCCGAACGATCCCAGGGACTCGATCCTCGCCCTGCGCGACGAGGTGGCCAAGGTGATCGTCGGGCAGGAGGGCGCGGTCTCAGGTCTCGTCGCCGCCATCCTGGTGCGGGGCCACGTGCTGCTCGAGGGCGTCCCCGGCGTGGCCAAGACGCTGCTGGTGAAGACGGTCGCCGCCGCCCTCGACCTTGAGTTCAAGCGGGTCCAGTTCACCCCGGACCTCATGCCGTCCGACGTGGTCGGCCAGGTCATCTTCGACCGGGTCGGGGCCACCTTCTCGTTCCGCCCGGGCCCCGTCTTCACCAACCTGCTCCTCGCCGACGAGATCAACCGGACACCGCCCAAGACGCAGGCCGCCCTGCTGGAGTCGATGGAGGAGCGACAGGTGTCGGTCGAGGGCGAGCGACGGGCGCTGCCCGAGCCGTTCGTCGTGGTCGCCACCCAGAACCCGGTCGAGTACGAGGGCACCTATCCGCTGCCCGAGGCGCAGCTCGACCGGTTTCTGTTCAAGCTCCAGGTGGGGTATCCGACCTTCGAGCAGGAGCAGGAGATCCTGGCCCGCCACGACCGCGGCCTCGATCCCCACGACCTCGACGCGGCCGGCGTCCGCCCCGTGGCCCGCATCGCCGATCTCGAAGCGGCCAGGCAGCTGGTGGCCCAGGTCCGGGTCGAGCCGCCGGTGCGGGCCTATATCGTGGCCGTGGTGCGGGCGACACGCGAGTCGCCGTCGGTGACGCTCGGCGTGTCGCCCAGGGGCGCGGCCTACCTCCTCCACGCGGCCAAGGCCTGGGCCTGGATGGCCGGACGCAGCTTCGTCACGCCGGACGAGGTCAAGGCCGTCGCCAAGCCGACCCTTCGGCACCGCATCCTCGTCCGACCGGAGCTCGAGCTCGAAGGCACGACGGCCGACGGCATCCTCGACGGCGTGCTGGCGACCGTGCCCGCGCCCCGCTGAGCACATGCCCGTGCCCACCCGACGCCTGGGCCTGGTCACCCTGGCGCTGGCCGCCGTCGTGCTGTTCGTCCCGGCGCGCGTCAACGGGCTGGTGGTCGTGAACGCCGCCCTCCTGCTCGTCGTGGTGGCCGACTTTCTGCTGGCCCCGGCGCCGGGCCGGATCGGCGTCGACCGGTTGTTCCCCGACGTGGTGACGCTTCGGGCCACCGCCGGGCTGGCCTGGCGGGTGACGAACCCGACGAGCCGCCGGCAGCGGATCGGCATCGCCGACCAGCTGGCACCGTCGCTGCGGGCCCGGGCCCGGCGGGCCGAGGTGGAGGTGCCGGGCGACGGCTCGGTCACGGCGCGGACGCTGATCCGACCGGTCAGGCGGGGCCGGTTCGACCTGGGCGAGCTCGCCGTCCGGACGTACGGCCCGCTGGGTCTGGTCGGGCGGCAACGGACCAGGCGGGTGCGGGCCCGGCTGCGGATCTATCCCCAGTTCAAGTCGCGGGCCGAGGCCGAGCTGCGCATCACCAAGGCGCGCATCCTCGAGGTCGGCATGAGGTCGGCCCAGGGCCGGGGCGGGGGCACGGAGTTCGAGCAGCTGCGGGAGTGGACCCCGGACGACGAGTTCCGCCGGGTCGACTGGGCCGCCACGGCCAGGACCAACAAGCCGATCGTCCGCACCTACCGGGCCGAGCGCAACCAGACGGTGATCGTCCTGCTCGACAACGGCCGGGTGATGGCCGGCCAGGTGGCGGGCGTGCCCCGGGTCGAGCACGCCATGGACGCGGCCATGGCCATCACCACCGTGGCCACCCGCCTGGGCGACCGTTGCGGGCTGGTCGCCTTCGACACCGAGGTGCGGGCGGTCGTGCCCCCGGCCAAGCACCGCAACCAGCTGGGTCGGGTGACCGAGGCCGTGTACGACCTCGAGCCGGAGCTGGCCGAGAGCGACTACCTCGGAGCGTTCACCGAGACGCTGGCCCGGTTCCGGCGCCGGGCCCTGCTCGTCGTACTCACCGAGCTGGTCGAGGCGGCCGCCCGCGAGTACCTACTGCCCGCGCTGCCGCTCATCGCCCGCTCGCACGTCGTGCTGCTCGGCTCGGTGCGCGACCCGGAGGTCGTCGGATGGGCCAGCGAGGTGCCCGAGGATCCGAGCGGTGTGTACCGCAAGGCCGCGGCCGTCGGCGCACTCGACGAACGGGCCAGGACGATCGCCCGGCTCCGAGGGCTGGGCGCGGTCGTCATCGACGCGCCACCGGGCCGGCTCGCCGGCCGGCTGGCCGACGCGTACCTGGAGATCAAGGCCAGGGGTCAGCTGTAGGCGGGCGGGGTGACGCGGCGACCCGTTGGTCCATGAGCACGTCGATCTCGTGGGTGCGCTCCTCGCCGAGCAGCCCGGTGAGCCCGGCCGCCTCGGCCTGGCGGCCCCGGCTGGCGATGTAGGCCAGGAACACGGCCTCGACCGCGACGCCGACGCCGATCCTCGCCGCCGTCGGCAGCCCGGACGGGGTCACGATGGCCTCGGTGATCGCGGCGACGGCGAAGACGAACACCAGCCCGATCACGATCACCACCGACCGTCGTCCCTCCTCGGCCAGGGCCGTGGCGCGCGTCCGGTCACCGGGTGCGATGACGGCCCAGCCCAGGGCGAGGCCGGCGGCGGCGGCGATGAAGACGGCGGTCAGCTCGAGCAGGCCATGCGGGAGAATCAGTCCGAAGAACTTGTCGAGGTGTCCGATGTCCGCGAAGAACCCGGCCCAGATCCCGACGGCCACGCCGTTGTAGACCAGCAGCAGAGCGGTCGGGACGCAGAGCAGGATGCCTCCGGCGAAGGCCAGGAACGACACCTGGATGTTGTTGATGAACACCTGCCCGGCGAACTGCTCGGCCGCCTGCGACGAGTAGTAGTCCTCGAACTCGGCCTCGAGGGCGGCCGCCTCCACCTCGGGCGGGAGGACGAGGTCGCGCACCGCGCTCGAGTTGGCGAACCAGATGGCGAAGGCCGCCGCCGGAACGATCAGGAGCAGGGCGGCGATGACGACGAACCGCCGGTTGAACCACACGGCTGCGGGAAAAGTCTCGGTGAGGAACCGCCCGGCGGCGCGCACCGGACGCCCCCGGCCCTTCGAGTAGATGACCGAGTTGGCCTGGGCCACGAGGCCGGTGAGCCGGGCCGTGAGCCCGGGATCGGCGTAGTAGGCGCGGGCGTGGGACAGATGGGCCGAAACCCGCTGGTAGAGGTGGACCAGCTCGTCGAGCTCTCCGGGGGCCAGCCGTTTGGGTCGCCTGGCCACCACCACCAGCTGGCTCAGCCGGCTCCAGGCCGGCTGGTTGACGACGATGAACCGGTCGATGTCCAGGCTCCCACCGTAGAACGGTCGAGCGCCCGCGAACGTGCGGTGAACCTCCACCGAACCGCCGTCGCCGGGCGCCGAGTCCGAGCAACGCCCGATCCGTTCTGTGGCGACTTTCGCACCGCAGGCCCACCCGTTTTCACCTCTGTGTCGGGTTGGGGGCGTGTACCGAGCAGAAGTCGCCGCAGAACCACGGTCGAAATCTGGCGACGACCTGCCGCACCTCCCGGGAG
>JBOGGX010000252.1:0-19294 GCA_050744245.1 Acidimicrobiales bacterium | reverse complement strand
GTCGCCGCCCTCGGCGTGCCGGCGGGCGCGGCCCGCATGGCGGCGGTCACCCCGGCCCAGGCGCTGGCGTTCATGGCATGGACGGCGGCCTCGGGCGGCGCCCACGCCCGCAGGAGGGGCATGGCTGCCGGCCGATTCGACGCCTGGTGGGCGGCCGCTGCGGTCGCCGGCCTGGGCGACGACTGGACGCCCGGCGAGCTGGGCCGGGCGGTCGGGGAGCAGCGCTGGTTCCTGTGGGATGCCGGCGAGCCCGACACCGGCTGGTGGTTCCGCCTTGCGATCGACGATCCGGCCGACGGTCTGGCCTGGGCGGTCGCAGCCGCCGACGCCGCCTGACGTCGGGATCGGATCGATCCGCCGGTTGGGTAGTCTCGTGGGACCCTGGCGGCGTGGCCGAGTGGTTTAGGCAAGGGCCTGCAAAGCCCTGTACACCGGTTCGATTCCGGTCGCCGCCTCTAGTGTTTGAGCAGGTAAAGTCCCTGCTCAGACGCCGTTTTCGTCAACCAGACGGTGTCCGTCGTTCTCGTTGGTTGACCGCCCGAATCCGTCGTTTCGCTCACCGGCTGCTCACTCTTCGCTCACCGGTGAGGCGTACCGGCGCGACCTCCGCACGTACGTGCTGCCGCGCTTCGGTGCCTACCGGCTCGGTCGCATCCCACCCGACGAGATCGAGAACTGGCTGAACGACGAGATCGACGCCGGCATCGCCCCGTCGTCCGTGCACCGGCACTACCGGACGCTGCGCCGCGTGCTCCAGGTCGCCGTCGACAAGCAGAAGATCCTCGCCGACCCGTGCGCGCGGGTGGAGCCGCCGCGGGTGCCGAAGCGGGAGATGGCGTTCCTGTCGTGGCAGGAGGTCGCCGCCCTGGCCAACGCCCACAACGACCGGCTGCGGACGTTCGTGTACTTCGCCGTCGACACCGGGATGCGGTGGAGCGAGCTGGTCGGGCTTCGACGGGGCGACGTCGACTTGGCTGCGCGCAAGGTCCGGGTGACGTCCCAGCTCGTCCGCCTGGAGAGCGGCGAGTGGCTTCGTAAGGAGCCCAAGACGCCGGCGTCCACCCGGTCGATCACGATCTCGCAGTTCACGGCGAACCTGCTGTCGTCGCACCTCCACGCGTACTCACTGCCAGGCCCGGACGGGCTGGTGTTCCCGAACGCCGCAGGCACCGCGCTGGTGAACTCGAGCTTCTGGAACAACCACTTCCGCCCCGCGCTCGAGCATGTCGGCATGCAGTGCCGTGTGCCCGACCTCCGGCACACGAGCGTCGCCCTCGCCATCGCCGCCGGCGCCCACCCAAAGGCGATCCAGTCCCGGATGGGCCACTCGTCGATCAGCGTCACGCTCGACCGCTACGGCCACCTCTTTCCGGAACTCGACGAGAGCATCGCCAGCGCGTTGGACGCGCAGCCCGCCGCGGCCGACGACAGTGCGCTCGCCATCCGCCGAGCCGCCTTCGGCTGATCGGGACAGGGACTCGTCCACCCGGAAGCCACCGCCCAATCGCGGAGACCGACCGGTCTCCGGGACCTGCAGGGTGAGATCACGGGCGTTCCGGCCGTTGCGAGGCGGGCACATCTTGCGGTGAGCGCGTCAGAGAAGGGGGATGTCGTCCAGGCTGGTCCAGGTCTCCTCCAACGACGGGGTGAGCACACCCGTGCGGAGATTCTCGACGAGCACCGCGACGACGTCGTCCACGCCCGCGGCGGAAGCATTATGAATCGCCTGGTAGCCGAACTTGTGGCCGATCTCGCCGATGTGCCGCGGAAGCGTGACGTCCTCGTCCATGAGAGCACCGGGCTCGAGCCCGAGGTGTTCCAGCGTCCCTGCATCGGTCAGGTCGAGAACTGCGGTCAGCTGCACGTCGTAGCGGTAGAGGACCCGCGGTAAGAACGCCGTCGGTCCGAGCGGATGTCGTTGCGTCGTGCGCATGAACTCCGCTGCCGCGCAGCCGGGCGTCGAGCAGAGGTAGAGCACCGGGAAGCTGTCGGGTGGGTTGAACCGCCCGCCATGAATCCTCGCGCCCTCGCCGCTCAGTGGGTCGTAGGCCGGAGCCTGCTGCCGATAGCCGGCTCCCTGGTAGCGGAGTCGCGGCGCGTTGGTGATCCGCTCGATGAGATCGACCGCCATCTCACGAGGTGACGCCCTCAGCCATCGCGAGCAGCGCGCCAATCACGCGGCGGTACTCGCCTTCCTTGACGAGGTCGAGTGGCTTCTCATATCCGAGCCCTGGGTCCGGCGAGCGCAGCCACAGCCGGGCGACGTCCGGGCGCAGGAACTGCCGTGCGAGATCGACAACGGCCTTGAGTTCAAGCAACCGCTCTTCTGACTCGCGGCGAGGGGAGACCTCTGCCGCCTGCCAGCGGGCGATGCTCCGTGGTGTGGCTCCAAGCACGCGGGCGACGTCGCCGGTGTCGACCACGTCATCGGCCAAGAGTTCGCTCAACACGTCGACGACCTGCGGCATCCGTTCCTCCCGACAATGCACCCTGGTGATTTGTCTCGTCTATGTCGTACAGTATGACGCAACGATGTCGCACTGCAAGATCGGAGCGCAGATGGAGCTCAACTACGGCCACGGGTTCGTTCCAAGGATCGACAAGCGCAACTGGACCGGTGTCGACCGGGCCCTCGGCCGGCCCGGTCGCCTGCCACTGGGGGATGGCGTGGGTCTCCCGTGGGCGATCGTCGACCATGCCGATGCGCACGTGCGGCCCGAGATGATTCAGGCTCTCCGGGACCACGACGTCCGTGTGCTGTACGACTCCTCGGCCTGGAGATACCGGGAGTCGGTGACATTCTCCATCGAGACGATGACGAAGGCGCCGTACGCTCCGCCGCGTCCAATCGAAGCGCCGGGCGAGGAGCTCCGTTCGTTCGTCGAGGCGGACCTGCGATCTCAGGCTGCGCTCGGCGCGTGCGCGTACTTGATCCCAGACTTCATCCCTCGCGACAGGAATGACGACATCACCGGTCTGACGCTGCACGCCGTGGACGTAGCCCTCGGCATGCGAGACCTCGACCCGCGCCCGCTCATCGCATTCGTGGGCGTCCACGCCACCCGCTTGGAGCAGGGCATCGAGCTTCTCGACCGGCCACGACGACCAACACCGCCTCCGCCACATCCACGATGCTGCCCAGCAGCGAGCCGAACGGGCTGCCCGCAGGATCGCCGAGCTCCAGGCCGCCCTCACCCGCCGCAGCGACACCCGCGGCGACCGGTTCGCCATGACCATCGACGGCATCCGCCACACCAAACGGGCCGACGCCGGCACCCACCTCCTCCAGCTCTGCATAACCGCGATGGCCCGCGCCCTATCAGGCGAACGTGACGAGCCGGTGGAGATCGGACAGCTCGGCGGCCTCACCATCGTCATCGAGACCGACCCACGGGTCGACGACCAGATCGACCTGGTCATACGAGACACCGGAGACTCCATCCGACTCACCGCCGACGAGCATTCCCACCTCGAACCGATCTCCCCAGTCACCCGCCTCGAGCGGCGGATCCAAGCCCTCGAGAGCCGCCTCGAGGACGCCAATGTCGAACACCACACCGCCACCCGCGAGGCCGACAAGGCCGCCGGCCGGCCTCGCAGAACCGCCCGGTGGTCACCTCGCCCGAACCGCAGACCGGACACGTACCGCGCCCGGCCGGACGGGTCGGCGTCACCACCTCGGTGTGCTCGGTGTGCTCGGTGTGCTCGGTGTGCTCGACGGCGGGCGGCTCCTCGGACGGGCTCTCGCCCGACATCACGCTCGACCGCCCGGTACCCGACCGTCTTCGTCGAGCGCGTGTCGAGCGTCATCTCGTCGAGCGTGCTCACCGAGCGCTTCAGTCGGACGGTCCGTTGGCGGCGTCGTCGATGTCGCCCACGGCCGCCAACAGGTTCATGGTCGCGTCGTTGCCTCCGGACGCGGCGAGCCGCACGGCGAGGCCCAGCTTGGCTGTGGCCGTCGCCTCCTCCCCCGCCCGCCGGGCCTCGAGCCCGTCTTGGATGGCCCGGGCCAGTTCGTCCTGGCCGATGAAGTGGGCAACGACGCGGTTGACCCGGGTCGCCTGGGCCCGATCGTTGGTCCAGACCGCCCGAATTTGGGACTGGGCGCGGGGCTCGTCGCCGACCACGACGCTGAGCCGGCCGGCGAGCATCTCCTCGCCCCTGGCGGTCGGGGAGGTCGGCCAACGTGGGCGCCACCTGCTTCACGAACCGGATCGTCGCCCCCAGCGGGGTCCACAGGTCGAGCCAGACGGCGCCGACGCCCTCGCCATGGCCGACTCCATCAACGCTCGGAAGTCGGCCGCCAGATCGCGGGGGTCGTCGACGATGTCGACGGTCCACAGCAGGGCGGTGGCGATCGATCGGAGCTCGCTGACCACCCAGTTGGTGCCGATCCCCCGGCAGTCGCATTGGAACCGGTCGGCGCACGCCGCCAGGGCATCCTGGACGTGCGGGTGCTCGCACTCGTTCTTGCCGTCGGTGAGGAGGATGGCGTGGCCGTGGGCGTAGGGGCGCCCGTCCCCGAACACCTGGGCGCTCAACGACCAAGAGATCGTGTGCCTCGCCGCCGACGAGACCGGGCCGCGCACCGGGTCGGTGCAGGGTTCCGGGGATGACCGCCGCTCGTGTGCCGGGCCGCCCCCGCCAACGGCGCGACCTTGCCGCCATGGTGGCAGAACGGAGTGACCATGACTGATGCGGGCCCGGCTGCCACTCCTTCTTCCGCGGCGATGCGGCACGTGGCGGGGACGCTCGGGATCGTCATCGCGGTTCTGGCCGCGGTCATCCTCGGCGTCCACCCGCCAGGCAGCACCGACCTGTACGACGACGGCGTCGAGTTCATCGATCACATAGGGCCACTCTGGATCGCGATCCACCTCCTCGCCGCGCTCGTCCTCCTGGGCGTGCCCGCAGTGGTGGCGGCGTGGGTGAACCCCTGCACACCCCAGCCGGCCGGCGGTTCGGCCGGCTCGCCGGAGTGGCGTCGGTCGCCGGGGTCGCCACCGGTGCCCTCCACCTCGTCGGCACCGACACTTTGAGCTTCGTGGCCTTCGAGGACACCCTCAACGCCAGCGGTCGACAGGGCGCGGCGCAGGTCGTGGCCGACGTCCTGCTGCGTCTCCCACGCCGCGACGCTGACGGCGGCCGCGGTTTCCGTGACCCTCACCGCGGGCCAAGGGACGACCGTCTCAGAGATGGGCCCTTCCGCCCCGCCGTCACGATGTGCATCGTGTGGCTCGGCCTCGTCGGCCATCGGTTACGACGTTCTGAGGAGCGGTCGGCAACCGCGCCGCAAACCTGAGACTTGTCACACGGCTTCGACCACCAACGGCGTCTCGCTCGCCGCCGACATCGATGCTCGGAGCGGCGTGCGGGTCCCGTCGGCGATCCCGCAGGCTTTGTTTCCGCGCTGGACGACCGTGGCGGTGGTCCAGCGCGATAACCACGGAGCTACAGCTGACGCAGGTTCGGACCAGCGCCAGCTCGATTGCTCTACGTCTCGGTGAAGAACGCTTCCGGTAGGTCGACCGTCGCCCCCATCCAGTCGAACGTGATCCAGTCGTTCGAGGGCGGAATGACGACGGTGCCCGCGACCGCCCCCTCGAGCAGCGAGCGATCGATGCTGAGGCTGCGGCCGTCGGTCACGGCGAACGTGCACACGGTCTCGTCCGACTCGTCGAGGTATGCCTGGACCGGCGCGTTCGACGAGGGATTGAGGACCGCGCCGGGCCCGGCGGAGAGGAACGACAGGTCATCCTCGGGCGCCGCCGAGCCGCTCCCGGCCAGCTGCTCTTCCGGCTGGGTCGAGAACAGCGAGTAGCCCTCTTCGACGACACCGGACGGCGGCCAGGGCTGATCGCCCGGCTGCTGGTCCTCGAATCCGGACGATGGCGCAACGTACTCAGCCTGGGTTTCGGCGTACGTGGGTTGCTCGGGCACCGGTGCGGTCGACGGACTCGGCGTGGCGGTCACGGTCGGCGTCAACGACGGGAAGTCGTCCTCGCTCGCCAGGTCGAACCTCTGCGCCGCCGAAGCGGCCGAGGCGGCGGGCATGGTCGGGACGAACGCAGGCGTCACGCCCGTCGAGAGCTGACTCGCCGCCGACTGGAGCGCGGTCCGTACGCCGTTGACGTGGGTCGTCTCGACCGCCTGGCGCCAGCTGTCTTTGGCGGTGTCGAGGGCGGCCAGGTCCCAATTCGTGGTCCCGCCGTTCCAGTGCAGGTGCGCGTTCTTGCCCTCCATGTCGAGCGACGCGTGGATCGACCCGTCGATACCCACGGTGAAGTGCAGCGCCGGCAACGGGTAGGTCTGGCCCCACGACCCCGTGCCCTTGACGGTCCCGGCCGGCGCCGGCCCGTAGTAGCTGTACGAGCCGTCGGCGTTCGGTCGAACGTCGTTGTAGACGCCCTCCCACGGCCCGCCGTTGATCGTGAACGAGGCGGGGAAGCCCCCGCCGCCGGTCATCGCCATGTCCCCCCTCCTTGCCCTGAGCCCGAAATCCCAGCCCCCGCGTGACCGTACCCATACGTACTGTCTCTGTCCAGGGTGGGCGCACCCGGCGAGGCTGGTGGTGCGGCGAGCGGCCACGCGGAACGCGACGCGCGCCTGGGCGTGGTCGCCCGCCATCTCCAGCAGATGGGAGCGGACCGCCTCCAGCCGATGGTGACCGGCGAGTCGCTCGTCGTCGTCCAGGGTGTCCACCATGGCGAGCCCGGCCTCGGGGCCGCGCCCCATGGCCAGGGCGACGGCGTGGTTGAGGGTGACCATCGGGTTGGGTCCGATCAGCTCGAGCAGCTCGTAGAGGCTCAGGATCTGCGGCCGGTCGGCTGCCTCGGCGGTGGGCGCCTCGTCGTGGACGGCGGCGATCGCGGCTTGGGGCGCGACCTCGTCCGCGGGCGGGGCGATCATGCGTCGCGTCGCGACGGTCGTCAGCCAGGCGCGAGGGTTGTCCGGGATGCCGCGCTCGGGCCATTGCTCCGCGGCGGCGGCGATCGCCTCCTGCACGGCGTCCTCCGCGACGTCGAACCGCCCCATCCGGCCGGCCAACGCGCCGAGGACCTGGGGCGCCACGTCGCGCAGCAGCTCGTCGACCCGAACCCCGCTGGTCACATCGCGAAGCCGCCCTCGAACATCAACGGCCGGACCTCGACGACGGCGTGCTGGGCCGGGGTGGCGGAGAACTCCAGGACCCGGTCGACGCCGTCGCAATCGACCAGGAAGACGCCGGCCGGCTGCTCCTTGGCCCCGATGAACGGCCCGTCGGTCACCACCGGGGCGCCGGTGTCGACGCGCAGCGTCTTGGTGATCGAAGCATCGGCCAGGCCGAACTGGCTCAACAGCTCCCCGGACTTCGTCAGCTCGTCGATGACCACCAGATGCTCCCCGGTGACCGCGTCGGCCTCCTCCTCGTCGTCAGGGCGGCGACAATGGTCTCGACATCGCAGGACCAGGAATTGGTTCGCCTTCGATGTCGAAATTCGCAAGCCTGCGCTGACCTATCGAGTAGATGGCCGTGCTGCACAGCCCTGACACGTGCACAACGAATCGGAGGATGACACATGAGGAAGCTGGTCGTGGGCGAGTTCGTTTCACTGGACGGAGTCGTCCAGGCGCCCGGCGCACCCGACGAGGACACCGACGGCGGGTTCGGCCACGGAGGCTGGACCGTGCCCCTCTTCAACGAAGAGATCGGCCAGGCGATGACCGACGTGATCGGCCGGGCGGGCGCGTTGCTCCTCGGGCGCAGGACCTATGACATCTTCGCCGCCAGCTGGCCACTCGTCGGCGACGACGATCCGATCGCAGCAACGCTCAACCGCATCCCCAAGTACGTCGCCTCCCGGACCCTTACGTCCGCGGCGTGGAACAACTCGACCATCTTGACCGGTGACGTCGCCGAGGGGGTGGCGAAGCTCAAGGACCAGCCGGGCGGCGAGATCCAGGTCGCCGGCAGCAGCCAACTCATCCAGACGCTCATGAGCCACGACCTCGTCGACGAGTACCGCCTGTTGGTCTTCCCCGTGCTGCTCGGAAGCGGGAAGCGACTGTTCGCCGAGGGAACCATCCCGAGCGGGCTCGCGCTCCTCGAGTCCACGACCTCGAGCACCGGCGTCGTCATGAGCACCTACGAACGCCGGGGCGAGGTGGCCTACGGCGCCGTCGGCCCCGAACAGGAGCCTGCGTAGGTTCGCCCGTCTCGGAACCCGGGTCAACCTGCGTCGGCGATGGGCGCGGTGAGCTCGAGGGCGACGCCGTCCGGATCGAAGAACGCCAGGAACGCAAGCCCCAGCGGCACGAGCTCCCGAATCGGTCCGTGCTCCACGCCGCGCTCGTCGAGCAGGCCGACCGCGGCGTCGAGGTCGGCTCTCGTGGGCACCGCGAAGCTGAGATGGTCGAGACCCACCCGGAACGGGTCGAACCGGTCTGCGGCCCTGGCTCGTTCGCCGTCCACCGGGCGCAGGCCGAAGAACATCCCTTGGTGCATGAGGATGACGCCGCCCTGCAGCGAGTCGACGATCGAGTCGTGATGCTCGTCATCGGACGGTGGCGGCGCGGCCATCGCGACCTCGAACCCGAGCACCTGGGTGTAGAAGGCCATGGACCGCTCGACATGGGTCACCGCCATGCGGAGGTGGTGGATGGGGCCCGCGGGTAGGTGGGGCACGAGGCCTCCTCGGTCGATCGGACGCGCCGATCGTACGTCCTGTTCGCCGGCCGGCGAGCGGCGACACTGATGCCCGATGGCGCGTTGGATCCTGCACGTCGACGTCGACCAGTTCCTGGCGGCCGTCGAGGTCAGGCGCCGGCCCGAGCTGACGGGGCGGCCGGTGGTCGTCGGAGGTTCGGGTGATCCGACCCAGCCGCGGACGGTGGTGGAGAGCGCGTCGTACGAGGCACGCGCGTTCGGCGTCCGGTCGGGCATGCCGCTGAGGGCGGCTGCCCGCCGATGCCCGGCCGCGGTGTTCCTCCCGTCCGACCGGCCCGCCTACGACGAGGCGTCGGTCGAGGTCATGGCCGCGCTGCGCCGGTTCCCGGTCGTGGTCGAGGTGTGGGGTTGGGACGAGGCCGCCGTGGGCGCCGACGGCGACGACCCGGAGGCGCTCGCCCGCGATCTGCAGCGGGCCGTCTTCGACGCGACCGGGTTGACGTGCTCGATCGGAATCGGCGACAACAAGCTGCGGGCCAAGATGGCAACCGGCCTGGCCAAACCGGCTGGGATCTTCCGGCTGACGGCGCGCAATTGGATGGACGTGGTGGGCGAGCGCCCGACCGCGGCGTTGTGGGGCATCGGCCCGAAGACCTCGCGCAAGCTCGCCGACCTCGGTCTGGTCACCGTGCGGCAGCTGGCGAACGCCGACCTGGCGGCCCTGCAGGCGCGGTTCGGGCCGAGGATGGGCGCGTGGTACCTGCTCCTCGGGCGCGGCGTCGGCGGCACCGAGGTCACGGCCGAGCCGTGGGAGCCGCGTTCAAGGAGCCACCAGACGACGTTTCCGACCGATCTGACCGACCAGGCCGAGATCGAGCGCCAGGTGGCTGCCCTGGCGGGCCGGGTCGCGGCCGACGTGATCGCCGATGGACGCTGGATGCGGCGGGTGGCGATCACCGTCCGCTACGCCTCGTTCTTCACGACGACGAGGATCACAACGCTGCCTGCGCCCACTCAGGACCCGGATCACGCTGCTCGCGCCGCCGTCGCCCTGCTCGATCGGGTCGACCTCGGCCGACCCGTGCGCCTGCTCGGCGTCCGGGCCGAGCTGGTGCCCGGTTGCTCATCGAGCGACCGATGACTCTCGCCGGGCGCCGACGTTGCACGGCGTAGAACATCGGCACCGGCGAGGCAAAGGAGATCGGACAGTGACGGAGCTGCTGGAGGGCAGGACCGCGATCATCTACGGGGGCGGCGGCGGGATCGGGAGCGGCGTGGCAGAACCTTCGCCCGGGAGGGCGCCCGCGTCCACCTGGTGGGACGAACGAGGGAGCGTCTCGACGAGGTGGCGGAGGAGATCACGTCGGTCGGAGGATCGGCCGACGTTGCGGTGCTCGACGCCCTCGACGAGCAGGGCACGCCCCTGGTCGACATGACGACCGAGGATCTGCTGCGCGCCGTGACCACGGGGCTGCGATCGAACTTCGTGACCCCCGGGCTGCGGCCCGGCGCATGATCGAACAGGGCTCCGGTGTCATCCTCCACCTCAACAGTGCGTCCGGTGCCGGGGCCATGCCCGGCATGGGCAGCACGGGACCCGCCGATGCGGCCACGGAGGCGTTCATGCGCTACCTGGCGGCCGAGGTCGGACCGCACGGCGTCCGCGTCTGCGGGATCTGGACGGCCGGCGTGGCCGAGACCCTGACCGACGAGGGCGTTGCCGCGGTCGCCGGCGAGGGCTCGCCGACCGCGCAGATGATCAAGGAGATGATCGCCGGGATGGCGGCGCTGCGCCGCACGCCGCGGCTGGCCGACGTCGCCGAGGTGGCCGCCTTCGTGGCGTCGGATCGAGCGGCCGGCCTGACCGGCACGATGACGAACGTGACCGCCGGACTCGTGCTCAGGTGAGCCGGGCCCGACCGACCAATGAAGGAGACATGATCGTGGACTTCAAGCTCGAACTCGTGCTGCTGCCCGTCGCCGACGTCGACCGGGCCAAGGCGTTCTACGAGAATGCCGGCTTCAACCTTGACGTCGACCACCGGGCCGGCGACGACTTCCGCGTCGTCCAGTTCACGCCACCGGGCTCGGCGTGCTCGGTCTCTTTCGGGAAGGGGATCACCGAGACCGCGCCGGGCTCGGTCAAGGGCCTGCACCTGGTGGTCACCGACATCGTCGAGGCGCGCGCCGAGCTGGTCGGGCGCGGCGTCGACGTCAGCGACATCAGGCACATGGACGCAGGGGAGTGGAAGCCGGGCCCCGATCCTGAACATCGCGACTTCGGCTCGTTCGCGGACTTCGGCGATCCGGACGGCAACACCTGGGTCCTGCAGGAGGTCAGGCGAGGCACGTCCGCTCCATGACCCCGACGATCGGGCTTGCACCGCCCAGAAGGTGTCCGCGATCGTATCGGGGTCGAACGGGCCGCCCGGTTCGACGATCCCGGCGATGATCAACGTCCTCACCCGCACGCCGCGGGGCGCGAGGTCCGCGGCCAGTAGATGCGCGACGGTCCGGAGCCCGACTTTGCCGAGGGACAGCACCCCGATGGCGGCGTTGGGGTGTCGAGCCAAGCCCCTCCGGTGACCAGCACCTTGTCCACATTGTGTAGAGGGCGGTTCGGGGCCGCACGGTCATCGTGATCGAGCACAACCTCGACATCGTCGCCCGAGCCGACTGGGTGATCGATCTCGGGCCCGGTGCCGGCCACGACGGCGGGCGGGTCGTGTTCGAGGGCACCCGGCCGAGCTGGCGGCCGCCGACCACTCGTTGACGGGTCGGCACCTCAGGTCCCGCATCGAAGCCCCGGTCCAGGCGGCCGGCTGAGCAAGGGCGGGTCACGCCTGCGGGGGCGGCAGCACCAACCCCACCGACCAGCCGGAGGCGCCGGCCTCCAGGCCTACCAGCCCACCCGGGCGGAAGGCGATCGGCTCGCGTTCGGGATCGCCGATCACCAGCAGACCGGCGAGGCGAGCCAGATGGGGCAGATGGCCGACGAGCATCGAGCGCTCGGGCCAATCCGCCCGCGCCAGCCGAGCCGCCCAGATCGCCGGATCGTCGAGCGGGGCCAGGCCGTCGGCCTCATCGACGCCGACGGCCAGGGCCTCGCCCCACAGCTCGGCCGTCTGCCGAGCGCGGGTCTTGCCCGAGTGGATCACGCGGTCGACGGTGACGAGCCCGGCATCGGTGGCCGCGCCGGCCACCCACCGAACATCGGTCACGCCGCGATCGGTGAGCGGTCGGTCGGGATCCTCGGCCTCGTTCGTGGCTGCACCGTGCTGAACGAGGAACAGCAGCATGTGTCGACCTCCTGGGAGACCTACCCGTGTCCAACTTGGCTACCTAGCGGCGGCTGCGGGCCCGGCCGAGGATCCGCGGCGCCACCGGTAGCGACAGCATCGTCGGACGAGAGGTGAACCGCTCGCAGTGCTCGATGTCGAATCCGGCGGCCGAGATGCTCGCCTCGGTGTGGCGGTTCGGGTGGCACCCGCCCATCACCCGCGGCCAGACGGTGGCGGCCAGTCCGTTCTGGACGCCCGCCGCCACCGCGTTGCGGGCGGCGACGTGTTCGTAGAACCGCAGCTGACCGCGGGGCCGCAGGACCCGCCGCAGCTCGGCCAGCACCCTGGCCTGGTCGGGGACGCGGCACAGGACCCCGGCCACCACGGCCGCATCCATCGACCCGTCCGGGGCGGGCAGGTCCTCCGCGAAGGCCGCGAGCATCTGTACCGGCACCGGCGCCGCCCGAGCGGCAGCCGAGGCCATGGCCCGCAGGTTCGCCTCGGGCTCGACCGCCACCACCTGGGTCACGGCGTCCGGATAGTGGGCGAAGTTGTTGCCCGTGCCGGCGCCGACCTCGACCACCCGCCCCTCCAGGCCCGCCAGCAACCGCCGGCGGTGCGCCGCGCCACCCTTGCGGGCCTCGATCTCGGATGCCCGGGCCAGGAGACGGGCGAACCAGGGTCGGTTCATGCCTCCGGGTCGACCGTCGTCCGCACCCGTCGCCATCGCCGGACGACCCTACCGACCCGTTCCGTCGCCGTGCTGGGACGAGCCGAGGCCCCGGCCGAGCG
Organism: Acidimicrobiales bacterium; assembly: GCA_050744245.1. GTDB lineage: Bacteria > Actinomycetota > Acidimicrobiia > Acidimicrobiales > JBOGGX01 > JBOGGX01. Next base: position 6,574 of record JBOGGX010000252.1, on the reverse strand, counting down.
CGATGGCAAGGATCTCACCCGTGTCTCACCGCGCTCTCACGGCGACGGCGGACGCGCCTCAAGACAACGAGACCACCCGTTCAGGCCGGGCGACGGCCGCGGAGAGGAGCATCCAGATGATGAGAGCACTGATCGTCGGCGCCGTCGTGGCCGGGCTGGCGTTGGCCACCGGCCGGCCGGCCTCGGCCGAGGAGCGCGCCCGTCGAGGCACGTTGGGGCGGATCACGGTCGACAACCTCAGGCCGGCTCGATCCCGGGGCTCGGTCCGATCGCGGACCGGGCCCCGGATGCATCCCACCGCGTACCGCTACCGCAGTGCGGTCAGCGGTGCTTCGATCGCTTGTACTGGCGGACCGAGAGCGGTGCGAAGACGGCGATGAGCAGGACGATCCAGATCAGCGTGTAGATCACCGGGTTCTCGAGCGGCCATGCCGTCGGTTCCGGCGTGCCCGGCGGGATGTTGCCGAACAGCTCACGGGCCGCCTGGGTGACCGACGAGACCGGGTTCCACTCGGCGAACGTCCGGAGCGGGCCGGGGAGGTTCTCGGCCGGGACAAAGGTGTTGGCGATGAACGTGAGCGGAAAGATCACCATGAACGACGCGTTGTTGATCACCTCGACGCTGGGCACCAGGAGACCGACGTAGGCCATCACCCACGAGAAGGCATAGGCGAACAACAGCAGCAGGACGTAGCCGAGCACGGCGTCCTGGACCGAGCTGTGGATCCCCCAGCCGACCAGCAGTCCGGTCAGCGACATGATCAGCAGCGAGATCACGTTGTAGATCACGTCGCTCGCGGTGCGGCCCATCACCACGGCCGAGCGCGCCATCGGGAGCGACTTGAACCGGTCGATGATGCCCTTCTGCATGTCGTCGGCCAACCCGGCCCCGGTGAACGTCGCACCGAACAGGCAGGTCTGGGCGAAGATGCCGGCGATCAGGAACGCGCGGTAGTCGCCGCCAGGAATGTCGATCGAGTTGCCGAACACCAGGGCGAACAGCAGCACGAACATGATCGGCGACAGGAGGACGAAGACGAGCACCTCCGGCACCCGCTTGATCTTGATGACGTTGCGCTTGGCGACGACCGAGCCGTCGGCGAAGACCCTCACGACGCTCATCGGTCGGCCCTCCTTCGCTTGCCATCGCCAATCGACTCGGCGGCGCCGTCGCCGTTTGGTTGCGCCTCCTCATCTTCGGCGTGGTGACCGGTGAGCGCCAGGAAGACGTCGTCGAGCGTCGGTCGGCGCAACCCGACGTCCTGCAGCGCGACACCCTGGTCGTCGAGCTGTCGCAGCGCGGCGGTGAGCACCGCGGCGCCGCCGGTGATCGGTGCGGTCAGGCTGCGGCCATGATCGCTGATCTGTATCTCACCCACGGCGAGCTGGGCGAGCACCGACTGGGCGGCGGGCACCGTCTCGATCTCGGCCACGGTGACCTCGATCCGTTCGCCGCCGACCTCGCTCTTGAGCTGATCGGAGGTGCCGTGGGCGATGGCCCGACCGTGGTCGATCACGAGGATCTCATCGGCGAGCACGTCGGCCTCCTCGAGGTATTGGGTCGTCAGCATCAAGGTGGCGCCCCGGCCGACCAGCTCGCGGATCACGTCCCACAGGCTGGCGCGGCTGCGGATGTCGAGGCCGGTGGTCGGTTCGTCAAGGAAGAGGACGGGTGGCTCGGCCACCAGCGCCCCGGCCAGGTCAAGGCGGCGTCGCATGCCGCCCGAGTAGGTCTTGACCGGGCGGTCACCGGCGTCGGCCAGGTCGAACCGATCGAGCAGCTCGCGGGCGCGCTCGCGTGAACGCTGGCGCCCCAACCAGTAGAGCCGGCCGATCATGTCGAGGTTCTCGAACCCGGTGAGGTGTTCGTCGACGGCCGCGTACTGGCCCGACAGTCCGATCCGCTTCCTCACCTCCTGGGGCTGCTTGAGGACGTCGAAGCCGGCGACGGTCGCGGTCCCCGCGTCCGGCTCGAGCAGCGTGGTGAGGATCGACACCGCCGTGGTCTTGCCCGCCCCGTTCGGTCCGAGCAGGCCGAGCACCGTTCCCTCAGGCACGAGGAGGTCGAGCCCGTCGAGGGCAACCACCTCCTTGTACCGCTTGACCAGCCCGTGCGCCTCGATGATGTCGGTCAAGGACGATCCCTCCTCGATGTTGAGCCGTTGATTCTGTCTCAGCCGGCGCCGCGTACCAATTCCTTTGCATGGGCGACCTCGTCGAGGGTCGAGGCCCGCTCGTCGTCGGTCAGGTCGATGGCCACGGCCTTGGCGTCCTGGAGCGAGGCCTCGGCCCGGGCCTGATCGTCCATTCGGATCGCGAGCTCGGCGTGGTAGACCAGGGCCTGCACCCGGTCGACGGCGGACGCGTCGGGGAACCGGGCCAGACCGTTGACCAGGATCTCCATGGCCGCGACATTGTCGCCCTTGGCGTCGCCCAGCCCGGCGGCGTGGTCGATCACCCGGCCAGGCCGGTGACCCTGGGTTGACGGGGCGTCCTCCTCGGTGTCGCGCAGCCTGGGGATCCTGAGCCAGTTGCCGCCCGGGTTGACCACGCTGAACCCCCGCACCGTTCCCAGCCGCCGGCGCGGGCGGAGGATGCGGGGGATCCCACTCGACGGCAACCTGCCGTAGCGGTGCCTCAGCCCGGCGGCGAAGGCCTGGTAGAGCCCGTCGGGATCGGGCACCACGATGATGACGTTGCCGTGGGACGCCGCCGGATCGAAGTCGTCGAGTCCGAAGAGATGGATCTGGATGTCGTCCCGGACGACGACCGCGTACGGGTTGGCCGCCGCTGCCGGTACGAGCAGTCGAAGCCGATCGCCTCGCAGAACGGAATCGACTCGTCGAGGTCCCGGCAGGGGAAGATCGGGAACATGAGCTCGCCGGCCACTGCCATCACCGTACACCCTACGGAGTTCCTTGACGTACTGGATCTCGACCGTGCGGACCGACGGACGACCGCACGTCACAGCGCTCATCGCCGTCTGGGACGATGACGCCTTGTGCTTCTGCACCGGCCCGAGCGAGCCGAAGGCGAGAAACCTCGAGCAGAACCCGAAGACCGTCCTGACGACGGGCTGCAACACGAAGGCCGGTCTCGACCTGGTGCTCGAGGGGGCCGCGGTGCGGGTGACCGACGATGCCAGGCTGCGTCGCATCGCCGACTCCTACGTGGCGAAGCACGGGCCGGACTGGCGCTTCACCGTCCGTGACGGTGCGTTCCACCAGGAACCGGCTGCTCGGGCCCTCGTGTTCGAGGTCGGCTCCACCAAGGTCCTGGCCTTCCGCAAGGGCGACTACGCCAGACCAGCTTCAGGTTTCGGCCCCGCTGACCGCAGGACGCGACCGCTCGGCCTCGTAGGCCGCCAGCCGCTCGGCCAGCTCCTTCGGCCGGCCGAGAGCGGGCAGGTGACCGCCGTCCATCTCGTCGGGCGTGATGCCGAGGCGTTCCCGCACGACCCGCCGCAGGAAGGAGGCGGGGAAGAAGCGGTCGTCCCGGCAGAGCAGGAACCTGGTGGGGACCGCCGGCCAGGCCTCGAGCGGCCACGGCTTCTCGAACGGGGTCCACGACTGTTCCCGAATGTGATGCGCAGATTCGGCCACGACGTCGGGCGGGAGATCGTGGAGGAAGAGGGTCACCGGGTCGTCGTCGTCTGGCGCTCGCCCGTCGAGCGTGGCCTGCTCCCGTCTCGCCTGGGCGTGACCCGTGTTGGTCCACCAGTCCGCCGGCGTCTCGCCCGGAGCCGGCACCATCGCCGCCACCAGCACGATGAGGTCGACCGGCCGCCGCTCGCCTACCAGCGGGGCGGTGAACCCCGCCATCGACTGCGCGACCAGCACCAGGTCGGGGCGGTCGCCGATGGCCTCGACCACCACGTCGGCATACTCCGACAGCCCGGCGGCGTCGTCGTCGCAGGGCAGATCGACGGCAACCACGTCATGGCCCCTGTCGACCAGCTCCGGCGCGACGAGGTGCCAGTACCACGAGCTCGAACCGGCCCCATGGATCAGGACAAAGGTGGCCATCGCCTGTTCTCCTCTCCGGCGGCTCCAATACGTCACACCGAACAAAACGTCAGGCGCCGCTCGAACTCATCGGTCGCTCCATCGGCCGGTCCACGACCGAGGCGAGGAGCTCGACCAGACCGTTGGGGTCGGCGACGGTGACGGTCAGGGCCGGATGGCGCAGCAGCGGAAACGGTGGCACCGGCCGAACCGGTCGGTGGAAGCAGATGCAGACCCCGGCCCGCGTGTTGGTGGCGAAGGTGAGACCGCGGTCGGTCAGCGACAGGCGGGCGGGGCCGGCCACCCGCCACGGCCGATAGGGGCCCGTCCGCTCGGCCCCGGCGACGTTGTCGAGCCCGGTGTGCAGCGACCACAAGCCGAACCGAACGTGGAGATCGTCGGAGGTGACGAGTACGAGGGCGGTGCTCGGGGTCACGCCGAACGGCAACCCGAAGGGGAAGAGCGGTGGATCGAATACGAAGGGAAACCTGCGGTCGGCGGTCACGACGGGCTCGCCCCGGTCGCCTCGTCGACCGGGTCGGACCACGCCACTCCGGACACGCCGACGTAGTGCGCGACGGCAGTGCCGAGCGTCGGGAAGAACCGCTCGTCGCCGATCCGGTCGTACACGCCGTAGCGGCGGAGCCGGTCCTTCACCGGGTCCTTGAGCTCGGCGAAGCCGAGAACGATGCCGACCGGCTCGAGCTCATCGAGGATCTCGGCCAGCACCTCGGCCCCGGTGGTGTCGATGTCGCTCACCGGCTCGGCCGCGACCACGACCCACCTGACCGGGTGCGGGGCCTCGGCCATGACCGCCGTGATCTGGCGACGGAAATGGTCGGCGTTGGCGAAGAAGATCGGCGCGTCGAAACGGTAGAGCACCGGACCGGGGATCTGCTTGCCGTCGGGATGCCGCGTGATGTCGTGGTAGCCCTTGCGATCGCCGACCCGTCCGAGCACGGCGCGGTGGGGGCGCCAGGCCCGGCGGCGACGACATCCGCCCCCAGTGCGGCGTCGGGCAGATTCCTGACGAGGTCGTTGAAGGCGACCAGGAGGAGGAGGATCGCGGCCGCACCGATCACCCCCGTGAGTTGGCTCCTGGTCCCGGCCGAATAGGCCACCGCGGTGCGGGACGAGCTGGCGCTGACGGGAAAGCCGCTGAAAACCCGGCCGCCAGGTTGGCCGCGCCGAGACCGACGACCTCCTGGTTGGGGTCGACATCGTCGCCGACCTTACGGGCGAACGTCCGTGACAGCGCCGTGGTGTCGGCCAGGGTGACGAAGGCGATGCCGACGGCGGCGACGAGCAGCGGCCCGACGTCGTCCATGGCCACCGACGGGAACTGTGGTCGGGGGAATCCGGCCGGCACGACGCCGACGACCGAGATCCCGTCGCCGGTGAGGTCGAACAGGCTGACGGCCAGCGTGGCCCCGGCCACGGCCACGAGCACGCCGGGGATTCGGTGGTCGATCCGTCGGCCGACGACGATCACCGCCAGAGAAGAGGAAGCCCGCTGACGAGGGCCGTCGGGTTCGTCTCGCCGTCGGCGACACCTCGCAGGAAGCCGATGGCTTCGCCCTGCGTCGAATCGGCATCGACGCCGAACCCGAAGAGCTTGGGGAGCTGGCTGACCACGACAACGATCGCGATGCCGTTGGGGTAGCCGATGCGCACCGGTCTCGACAGCAGCTCGGCGACCGTCCCGAGCCGGGCCACGCCGGCGACCACGCACACCAGCCCCATCACGAGGGCGAGCATCGAGGCCAGGGCGACGGCCCGGCCGGGATCGCCGTCGGCCCCGACCAACGGGAGGAGCGCGGCCAGGATGAGCGGCCCGAGCGCCGAGTCCGGGCCGAGGACGAGGATCCGCGACGGCCCGAACACCGCGTAGGTGAGCAGTGCGACCAGGGTGGTGTAGATGCCGGTGACCGGAGGGAGCCCGGCGAGCTCGGCGTAGGCCATTCCCTGCGGGACCAGCAGCGCGGACAACACGAGCCCGGCCACGACGTCGCCCCGCAGCCACGCCCGCTCGTAGGTCCGGAGCGTTCGCAGGCCGGGGATCCACGCGCCGATGACGTGGGCGATCGAACCCGGTGTCCCCGCTTCGGCCGACGTCATTGGGTCCTCCGGCACTCGGGCCAGAAGCTACGCCGCGTATCGTGGCCCGCCCCGGCCCGGCCTGAGGAGGATCGAGCAGATGGGCGATGTGCCGGTGCTCACGGAGGCGGACGTCGCCTCGATGCTCGACCTCGAGGAACTGTTCGTCGAGCTGGCGGACGGGTTCCGGGCCCTGAGCGCGGGGCGCCGAGCTCGACCCGGCGACCATCTCGGCCGGGACGGTGTTCGTGGAGTGGCGGGGCGCGGTCGAGAACCCGCCGCCCGCCGGTGCCCACGAGTTGCAGGGCCTTGATCCGGAGACGGTCACGGAGATCGGCGAGGTCTTGGCCGGGACGCGGCCCGGCCGGACCACCGACCTGGCCGCCGACGGCCAGAGAGCCATCGAACTTGCCGTGGATTGTTCCCAAAAACGGGAACAATCCACCGAACATTCGATCGGGGTCGGGTTGGGC
>JBOGGX010000251.1:0-4017 GCA_050744245.1 Acidimicrobiales bacterium | reverse complement strand
ATGGTCGACGGCATCGCCCACGTGCCCGTCGACGCTCTCGAGGAGTACCGGGCCAAAGCCTCATAGCGACGCCTGACGCAATGGAAGCCGCCGAGCCGACGGTCGAGCTGTGGTGGACGACCACCAGCTGCGCCACTCCAACTTCCTCAGCCGCGTCTGGCGGCCTGCGCTCCGCGGAGCACACCTCCCGGCCGACCTGACCCCGCACGAGCTTCGGCACACGTGTGCGGCGCTCCTCATCGCCGAGGGAGCCGACCCCAAGGCCATCCAAGCCCAGCTCCGGCACTCCTCGATCCAGATCACCTTCGACGTCTACGGCCACCTCTTCCCCGGCCATCTCGACTCGGTGATGGACCGGCTCGATCGTCGCCACCACCGCTCGACCGGCTCTGGGACGGAACGGAGACGGAATTCCGAGAGTTCGGGTCAGCTCAGACTGGCCCCGTGAGGCGCCGGAATCCGGCCTCCCACCAGCACCTTTGCCGTCGTGGGCCCGGGTGGGATCGAACCACCGACCGACGGATTATGAGACGGTTGGTCGGTCAATGACCATCCAGCGGGCCCGTCAAGGGTCGGGGCCGACACGCTACTCGAACCAGCCGAGGGCCCGCTCCTCCGCCCGGGTGGGCTCCTGCCACCTGCGCTGGAGCAGCCTCTGGAGGGCGACGTGAGGGCACATGGAGGCCCACGCGGCGTTGATCGCCACGAGCCAACGGTGGATGGGGGTGTCGGTGTTGGGGTTGGTCATCGGTCGCTCCTTCCCCGAGAGACGCGGTAGCCCTGGTGGTAGACGGCCACCACCCTGTGAAGGGCGGCGGGGTCGGTGAGGGGGTCGCCCTTGACGGCGGCGAGGTCGGCGTCGAAGCCGGCGGCGATGCGGCCCTTGCGGTCGCCCAGTCCGCACACGCGGGCTGCTTCGAGCGTTATCGCCCGGAGCGCCTCATGGTTGGTCAGACCGGCTTGGACGAGGTGCTCGACGGCGTAGGGCAGGACGTCGTGAGGCTTCATGGGCCCGATCCCGGCGTCGGTGGCAGCCAGGATCTGGACGCCGGCCCGGTGGAGGCGGCCGAGGTTGGCCCATCTGGTGTCGAGGAGACGAGCGATCGCGGGTGGCGGCTCGAAGCCGGGCAGGGCGCCGAGGGTGGGGCCGATGGCGACGCGCCGGCGGGCGATGCGGCTGACGAGGTCAGCGGGGGCGTCGGCGCCGTCGGGGGTGAGGAACGAGCAGTGCTCGATGCCCTCGACGCCGGCGTCGAGGGCGGCGGCTATGGAGGCGGTGCTGTGGGCGTGAGCGGTGACGGGCAACCCGTGACGGTGGGCCTCGTCCACGATCACCCGGAGCTCGCCGGGGCCGTACTGGGGGAGATGGCCGGCCGAGCCGGGGGTCAGGAACCCGCCGCTCGCCATCACCTTGATCGCATCGACGCCGTGCCCGGCGTGCTCGGCCACCGCGGCCCGCACGGCGTCGGCGCCTCGGGCGGTGCAGCCGAGGAAGCCGCAGTGGCCACCGGGTGTGGTGATGGGCGGGCCGGCGGCGACGATGGTCGGCAAGGCGTCGCTCGCGTCGTGCTCGGCCCGCAGCCGGAGCGCGAGGTAGTTGCGGTCACCCAGGTCCCGCACGGTGGTCACCCCTGCCTGCAACGCCAGGCGCGCGGCGCGGGCCATGGCGGCCAGCAGGGTGTCGTCGTCGCTGGCCTCCAGGGTGGCGATCGGGTCCGGGCCGGCGTCGAAGGCGAGGTGGACGTGGGTGTCGATGAGACCCGGCAGGAGTGTCGTGCCCGGGAGATCCACGACCGCGGCGTGCTGGGGAGGCTCGACCCGGCCCGCTTCGACGGCGACTATGCGGCCGCGATCGACGAGCACCATGGGGTCGGCCAGCAGGGTCGAGCGGATCCCGTCGAACAGGGCGGCGGGGCGCAAGGCGATGAGGTGTCGGCGTTCCGTCTCGATGGTGGTCACAGGGCGGTTGTACGACGGGATCAGCCGGCCCCGCATCGTGGCGAGTACTCATCGGCGGTACTCATCTCCGGCGCGACGTGGCCTGCGCCGAGACCTACTGTGGATGACCATGGCGGCGCGAGAGGGGTTCGTGGGTCGCTCGACCGAGCTGACGGTGCTGGCCGATGCCCTCGACGAGGCGCTCACCGGTCGGGCCACGACGGTGCTGGTCACCGGCGAGGCCGGGATCGGCAAGACCCGGCTGCTCGAGGAGCTCGGGCGCCTCGCCGGGTAGCGGTCGGTGCCGGTGTCGTGGGGGCGGGCCACCAACGAGGAGGGAGCGCCCGCCTTCTGGCCGTGGTGCCAGATCCTGCGCACGTGGGTGGCCGGCGTCGATCCGGACACCGCCCGAGAGCTGCTCGGCGACGCGGCCGGCGACCTGGGTCGCATCGCTCCCGAGCTCGGTGGCGTGGGCGCAGCAGGCGACGCCCCCGCCGCCTCCGCGGTGACCGACGCCGCCCAGCGGTTCGCGCTGTTCGAGCAGATGTGCTCTTTCCTCACCGCGGCAGCTGCCGATCAGGGGCTGGTGCTCGTGCTCGACGACCTGCACTGGGCCGACACCGCATCCCTGCTGCTGCTCACCTGGCACGGGAGCTACACCACGCCCGCCTGGTGGTCGCCGGCGCCCTCCGGGATGCGCACCGGGCCGCAGAGCCTGGCCGGGTGGTCGCGGAGATCAGCCGCCAGCGGTCGGCGATCAGACTGGATCTCGCCGGCATGTCGGACTCCGAGGTGGGCGAGAAGCTCACCCTCGTGCTGGGGCGGCCCCCGAGCGCGGACGTGGTGGCGACCGTCGCCCGGCGCACGGCGGGCAACCCGCTGTTCGTCCAGGAGATCGGCCGGCTGCTCGCCACCCGGCCTGAGCGGCCCGCCGGTGATGGCCGTGTACCAGACGCCGTGCGCACGGCGATCAGCGAGCGGCTGGACCACCTGTCCCCGGAATGCCGCGCCCTGCTGGCCACGGGGTCGGTCATGGGCATCGACATCGACCCCATCCTGGTTGCCGCCGTGGCCGGTCTCGGGGTCCACGCCGTCCTGTCACATCTCGACGAGGCGCTGGCCGAGGGTGTGGTGACGCAGTCACGCTTTGCTCCCGGGTACCGCTTCGCCCACGATCTGGTCCGCGAGTGCGTCGACCTCGACAACCCCTCGAGCGAGCGTGCCCGGATACACCTGCGGGCGGCCGAGCACCTCGGCGGGCTCGGGCCTGACCGCCGTCTGTCCGAGATCGCCTACCACCGTCTCGAGGCCCTCCCTCTCGGCGACGCCCCCGCCGCCTTCCGAGCCGCGACTGGCGCCGCCGCGCTGGCCATGAGCCAGCTCGCCTACGAAGACGCCGCCCGCCTCTACGGCCGGGCCCTCGACGCGGCCGCCATCGCCGGCGTCGCCCCCGGGGCGCGGTGCGGCCTCCTGGTCGATCGGGCTCGGGCCCAGCACCTGGCCCACGACGTGAGCGCCGCCATGGCCAGCTGCGAGCAGGCCGCCGCTCTCGCCCAGCAGGGCGGAGATGCCGAAGCGCTGGGCCGAGCCGCAGTCGTCCTGGTGGACGTGTCGGACGTGGACTGGCTCGTCAAGGTCCAAGCCTGGGCCCGGCGCGCCCTCGCCGGCCTCGGGGACGGGGACAGCCCCGGGCGCAGCTCCTCGCCCAGCACGCCATCACCCGGGTCTACGACGGCGACACCACGCCCATGGCCATGGCCAGCGCCGAGGCGCTCGCCATGGCCGAACGGTTCGACGACCCTACCGCCCTGTCTGCCGCTCTCCGGGCCCGCCAGCTGGCACGATCGTCACCCGATGGCAATGCCGAGCGGCTGGCCCTGGCCGACCGCATGCAGTAGCTAGGGGCCCGGACCCATGACGCCGGCGCCCTCATGTGGGCACACCTGTGGCGCTTCGACGCCCTCATGCAGCTCGGACGCATCGGCGACGCCGAAGCCGAGCCCGACCGCCTCGAACCGGTCGTCACCCGGATGCGCCAACCCCTGGCCCGCTGGCACCTCGTGCGCAGCCGGGCGGCTG
>JBOGGX010000250.1:0-1966 GCA_050744245.1 Acidimicrobiales bacterium | reverse complement strand
GTGCCACTGTCGGGCCGCGCATCGTGGCGTCGGGCCCGCCGATCACGGTGACCAAGGGGCATCTCTGGTACTTCGGCGGCGAGGCCGACGGCGTCGAGGGGATCCGTGCCGCCGTCCGGGAGCACGTCGCCCGCGGGGTCGACGTCGTGAAGCTGGTGGCCACCGGCGGCACCATGACCCCCACCGTCGGGCCCCACGAGTCGCAGTACTCCCGGGACGAGATCCGGGCGGCCGTGGAGGAGGCCCACGCCCTCGGGCGGCCCGTCGCCGTGCACGCCCACGGGGCCGACGGCATCGCCGACTCCCTCGCCGCCGGCGCCGACTCGATCGAGCACTGCACGTTCTTCACCGCCGACGGCGTCGCCGCCGACCCCTCGGTCGTCGCCCAGCTGGCCGCCAGCGACGCCGCCATCTCGATGACCGCCGCCGTCCTCCCCGGCGTCGACACCTTCAAGCCCGCGATGCGCCACCGGCTCGCCGCCATCAAGGAGACCCACGCCGCCCTGCATCGCTCGGGTGCCCGGATCGTCTGCAGCAGCGACAGTGGCGTCACCCCCAACAAGCCCCACGACGTCCTCCCCTACGGCGTGTCCGACTTCCTTCCAGCGATCGGCATGACCAACGCCGAGGCCCTCACCGCCACCACCGCCCTCGCCGCCGAGGTCTGCGGGCTCGCCGAGGTCACCGGCACCCTCACCCCCGGCAAAGACGCCGACATCCTCGCCGTCCCCGCCAACCCCCTCACCAACCTCACCACCCTCCACAACCCCCTCGCCGTGTGGGTACGGGGCCGTCAGGTCACGACCTGAGCTACCGCTCAAGGGCCGGCGGGCAGCCCCAACGGCAGGAGAGCGGCTCAAATGGGCTTCGACGGCGCCAGGGTGAAGATGGCGTTGCCATGTGCATCGATGAACTCCGCCATCGCCGGAAGGTTCGACACAAGGAGTCGCCCAAGCTCCGCCACGTGCAGCTTCGCCTCACGAAGAGCGACCAGAAGGGCGGGCGGCAGGTTCTGGTCGACGAGGAGCCTCAAGCCGAGTCCTGGAGAGGCAGATAGATCTCCAGACGGGCCAATGCGGCTGCGTACCCCAATGCCTGGTGGATGTCGTCGTCTTCGATGAATGGAAACTCCGCCCGGACGTCCTCGTTCGTCCAGCCCGCGGCGAGCAGTTCGAGCACCTGCTCGACGCTGAACCGATGCCCCCTGATGCACGGTTGACCGCCGAGCTTGTCGGGATCAACCGTGATCCGATCGAAGCCGGGCAGTGTCTGTTCCATCCCTGTCAGGGTACGCCGTCGACCGCGCCGGGCGTTGACATTGAGACGGGTCAGCTTGGCGTGAGGAGGGGTTCGTAGGCGGAGGCGAGGGTGGTGAGGGCTTCGTGGGCGTTGCCGGTGAAGGAGGAGCCGTGCATGACGGCGAGGGTGGTGGGGTCGAGGGCGGCGAGGGAGCGGAGGGTTGTGGCGGTGTGGGGGGCGAGGCAGGTGGCGTGGAACATCTCCTCGGCGGCCATCGCCGGTGCGACGAGGTCGGTCGACACCAACGCGGGGCCGTTGCCGGTGTGGGTGAAGAGGTCGCCGCACAGCAGGGTGCCGGTGGTCTCCTCGTAGAGGACCTGGGCCTCCCAGCCGTGGGGGACGTGCGGGGTGGGGATCTGGCGGAGGCGCTTGCCCCCGATGTCGAGCACCTCGCCGTCCGCCAGCGGGCGGGGCGGCCGGTCGCACATGTCGTTCAGGGACACCAGGCAGCCGAGCGCGCCGTGCGCCACCTGGCTGTCGGGGGCCGCCGTGAGCCACATGTTCATCGAGCCGCACTCGTCCGATTCCACGTGACCGAAGGTGATCCAGCGCAGGGACTCGACCGGTAGGACCGTGGCGACCCCCTCGGCCACCAGTGGGAACATTCCCCGGGGGCCGGTGTGGAAGAGCAGCGGTTCCTCGGCCTCCACGAGGAACTGGTTGAAGG
>JBOGGX010000249.1:0-14298 GCA_050744245.1 Acidimicrobiales bacterium | reverse complement strand
GGCCCCGGCTGGTGGCCGCCCTGGCCGGCGACGGCGTCGACGACGCCGGCTACGCCCGGGTCGGCGGGGTCAGCGTGACCTCCGACCCGGCCGCGGTCGACACCATGGTCGATGGCATCGGGCACATGAAGGCCGCCGGCCTCGACCTGGGGGAGGTCAGGCCGCTGGCGCCGGGTGAGCCCCGCGAGCTGTTCGGCGTGCTCGACGCCGGGCTCGCCGGGGCCTTCGTGAGCGGGATCGGCCGGGTCGACGGGCGAACCTTGCGGGACGCGCTGCTCGCCGGGGCCGAGGCCCACGGCACGCGACGACGGTCGGGCGCGGCGTCGTTGGCGACGACCGGCGGCCGCGTCGTCGGGGTCGACGTTGACGGCGAGCGGCTGAACGCCGACGCGGTGGTCGCCGCCGCTGGCGCCTGGACGGGCGAGCTGCTCGAGCCGCTCGGAATCGAACTGCCGCTCTATCCCCTGCGAGGTCAGCTGCTCCACCTCGACCTGCCCACCGCGGGCATCGACAGCGCCGCCTGGCCCATCGTCCAGACCGCGAGCGGCCACTACCTGCTCGGATTTCCCGGCGGCCGGGTGGTCGTCGGCTCGACGCGGGAGGAGGTCGGGTTCGACTTCGGCTCGACCGCCGGGGCGGTCCACGGCATACTGACCGCCGTGTTCGAGTACGCGCCTGACCTGGCCGAGGCGACCCTGGCGGAGGTGCGGGTCGGCTTCCGGCCGGCGAGTCGCGACACGCTGCCGTTGCTCGGACCGGTCGACGGCCGGGCCGGGTTGGTGGTGGCGACCGGGCTCGGCGCCAACGGGCTCACGCTGGGCCCGGTGACCGGCGCCATCGCCGCCGACGTCGCGCTCGGCCGGGGAACCTCGATCGACCTGGCGCCCTACCGACCCGATCGCCCGGCGCCGTCGGGCTGAGCCGGCTGGGCCGCCAGCCCGGCGAGCAAGCCGTCGAGAAAGAAATCGAAGCGCTCGTCGGGATCGCCCGACACCAGGACATCGACCAGCGCGACGGTGTTGGGAACCGATCGGGCGGGAGCGAGGCCCAGTAGTCGCGCATCATGGCCAGGATCTGCTCGGGCCAGTTCATCGCCCCGCCGCTCACCTTCCTGGCCGCCGGGTTCATGCCGATCGACCTGGCCCCCGGCTGGATCCAGGGCATCGCCCGGTTCAACCCGGTCAACTGGGCCGTCGAGGCGACCAGAGCGGCCCACGCGGTCGACGTCGACTGGAGCTTCGTCCTGGCCCGGCTGGGCTGGCTCACGCTGCTGGCCGCGGTCATGGCCGCCTTCGCTGAACGAAACCGGGCCGCCGCGAGTATCCGTGCCGGTCTTGGCGGTCACACTCCACGTCGCACCGCTCGGACCAGGGGAGGCCGAGCATCACCATGCCCGACACGAGGACGACGCTGCGCGCCATGGCCCTGTGGGCCAAGACCGACCTGGTCACGCCGATGGCGATACGGGCGATGGCCACCCTGCGTCTCGCCGATCACATCGCCGGCGGCGTCACCTCGATCGACGAGCTGGCGACGGTCACCCACACCGATCCCGATGCCCTGTCCCGGTTGGTGAGGTTCTTGACCACCGATGGCATCCTCGTCGCGGCCGGACCCGACGACGCCGACGTGGCTCTGGGCGAGCTGGGCGAGCTGCTCCGCAGCGACCACCCCGACGGCCTACGGGGCTGGTTCGACCTCGAGGGTTGGGGGGGCAGGCTCGACCGCACGGTGACGGACCTGCTCGACGTCGTGAGGTCGGGGGAACCGGCCTACACCCGGGTGCACGGGCGCTCCGTATGGGACGACTTCGCCGCCAACCCCGGGGTCGCGGCATCGTTTGCCCGGCTCATGGAGGACCAGGCGACGACCACGGCGCCGCACATCGTCGCCGGCTACGACTGGTCGAGCACGTCCTCGGTCGTCGACGTTGGTGGCGGCACCGGCGTGACCGCCGTCTGGTTGGCCAAAGCCGTTCCCGAGCTGACGATCACGGTGGTCGAGCTGCCCGAAACGGCGGCAACGGCAACCAAGCGGTTCGCCGATATGGGCCTGGCGGACCGATGTGCCGCCATCGTCGGGAGCGCCTTCGATCCCCTCCCCGGGGGAGCCGACGCCTATCTGCTCGCCCGCGTGATCCACGACTGGCCCGATGTCGACGCGGTCCGCATCCTGAGCCGCTGCCGCGACGCGGCCGGCGAGACCGGTCGGGTGCTGATCATCGACGGCCTCATGACCGACAGGACCCGGCGCGGCCTGGCCGCCATGGACCTGCAGATGCTGGCCCTGTTCGGCGGCCGGGAACGAACGATCGCCGACTACGAGGACATCACGACCGCCGCCGGACTCAGGATCGCGGGGGTCGAGGAGCTCCCCGTCTGGGGCCGGGCGATCATCGAGTGCGCGGCGTCGTGACCCGAAGGGTCACCGGTCCGCCGGGCGGTTCCGTGCCTACAGCCGGTCGACGACGGCGGCCGCGAACTCCGATGTCTTGACCTGGGTCGCGCCCTCCATCAGCCGGGCGAAGTCGTAGGTGACGATCCTGTCCGAGATCGTCTGCTCCATGGCCCGGACGATGTCGTCGGCCACCTTCTCCCAGCCGAGGTGCTCGAACAGCATCACCCCCGACAGGACGACCGAACCCGGGTTGACCTTGTCCTGGCCGGCGTACTTCGGTGCGGTGCCGTGGGTGGCCTCGAAGATCCCGTGACCGGTGACGTAGTTGATGTTGCCGCCCGGGGCGATGCCGATGCCGCCGACCTGGGCGGCCAGGGCATCGGACAGGTAGTCGCCGTTGAGGTTCATGGTGGCGACCACGTCCCACTCGTCGGGCCGGGTCAGCACCTGCTGGAGGGTGATGTCGGCGATGGCGTCGGACACCAGGATCTTGTCGCCGGGCTCGCCGCCGCAGTCGTCCCAGCCGACGGCGACGTCGCTGAACTCCTCCCGCACCAGCTCATAGCCCCAGTTGCGAAAGGCGCCCTCGGTGAACTTCATGATGTTGCCCTTGTGGACGAGGGTGACCTTCTTCCGCTCCCGCCGGACCGCGTGGTTGAGGGCGGCCCGGATGAGCCGCTTCGAGCCGGTCTCGGAGATGGGCTTGATGCCGATGCCGCTGTCCTCGCGGATCGTGGCCCACTTGCCGCCGAGCTCGGCCAGCAGCCCGCGCAGTCGCGCCTGCTCGGGTGAGCCGGCCTCGACCTCGAGCCCGGCGTAGATGTCCTCGGTGTTCTCCCGGAAGATGACCACATCGACCAGCTCCGGCCGCTTGACCGGCGAGGGCACGCCCCTGAAGTAGCGCACCGGGCGCAGGCAGACATAGAGGTCGAGCAGCTGGCGGAGGGCGACGTTGAGGCTCCGGATGCCCCCGCCGATGGGCGTCGTGAGGGGGCCCTTGATGCCGATCAGGTACTCCTGGAACGTGACCACCGTCTCCTCCGGCAGCCATTCGCCGGTCCGGTCGAACGCCCTCTGCCCGGCCAGCACCTCCTTCCACTCGATCGACTTGCCGTGCTTGGCCGCCGCCGCGTCGAATACGAGCTGGGCCGCAGGCCAGATGTCGACGCCGGTGCCGTCGCCCTCGATGAAGGGGATGATGGGGTTGTCGGAGACGGTGAGCTGCCCGTCGTCCGACATCGTGATCTTGTCGGCCATGGCGTGAGACTAGGCGGGTCGGCTGGACTGCGAGCGAAGCGAGCGGGCCGGGCCGACCGCGCGAGCGCCAGCTCGCCGGGCGGCGATGGGTGTGGGGCGCAGCCGCACCGGAAGCACGGACTACTCCGAACGGGCAACGCCGGCTTCCCGCAGGGTCGTCCGGGCAGCCGGCGACGTCCGGTCCGTCGGTCCGTACGGTCCTCGCATGGATGACGACGACGACAACGATTTCGAAAGCGCCGAGGAGGTCGAGTTCGACTCCGACTGGCTCCCGATCAACATGGAAGGCCGGATGGACCTGACCGAGGACTGGGTCACCTACCTGGCCCAGACCGACCCCCCTTCGAACGTCGAGGGTGTCGACACGAGCATCGTCGACCTCGACGAGGGCCAACCGGACGGTCAGCAGGAGGTGAACTATGCCTGACGGTTCGGGCCCCCCGGCCCCCACCAACCTCCGGATGCGCAATCCGGGCCCGGTGACGATCCCGTTCACCGTCGACTGGGAGTTCAACGAGCAGCTCAGCCTGATGCAGCTCAAGCAGGCCATCGGGTCCTTCAACTTCCAACTGCCGGCCACCAAGCTCACGCTCGGCCAGACCGCCAGCCGCCTGCAGGCCAACGGGATGATCACCCTGCTGGAGATGACGCTGCCCACCCAGGACGACGCCATCGCCGACGTGATCATCACCACCGCGGTGCCGAAGTGGGTGGCCGACAACGGTCTCAAGCTCAAGCCCGAGATCGAGGCCAACTACCACCTGCTGACCTTCGGCGGCGGCACGCTCAGCATCTACGGCGAGGCGACGCTCGAGTTCAGCACGGGCAACCCGCTCGACGGAAAGGGCAGCCTGACCGGCGGCCTCCAGATCCGCTGGAAGGCGAGGGCGGAACCCAAGCAGGCCAAGAAGAAGAAGTAGCGTCGGCCGGCTCAGCCGTCAGCGAATGTTCGGTGGATTCTTCCCATGAATGGGAAGGATCCACGGCAAGTTCGTCAGAATGGGCGGCCCGAGCGCCCGGCGCTGACCGAGGCCGATCTCATGGCCAGGATCCTTCCGCCGGCGGAGTCCGTCGGCTGGTTCGACCGCTTCCTCACCGAGGTGCCGGCCAACCTGCTCGAACCGGCGACGGTCGCCGACCGAGCCGACGGCCACCTCGTCCACCTCGACGGCCTCAACCTTTCCCGTGCGTGGCACTGGCGTCGTCTCGCCAACCGGCTACCGCCGGGCGACGCCAGGATCGAGCCGGCCCGAGCCGCGGCCGACCGTCACCTGGCCGCGTCGCTCCCCGGGGTGCAGTCGGGAGAGTTCATGGGCGACCACTGGCTGGCGACCCTTGCCGTCCTCGCCACCACCGACCTCTGATCCGGAACGGGACGGGCCTACGAGGCGGCCGCGGCCCGGTGGCGGTCGAGGCCGAGGCTGGCGTAGATGTCGCGGGTCGCGGTCGAGCGGTTGAGCGTGTAGAAGTGCAGCCCGGGCGCGCCGGTGTCGAGCAGCCGCTGGCACAGCTCGGTGGCCACCTCGACCCCGGCCCGCCGGATGTCGGCCGGGTCGTCGCCCGCCGATTCGATGCGCCCGATGACCTCGGCCGGCACCTCGTAGCCGGACAGCTCGGCCATCCGCTTGACCCCGCCCAGGCTGGTGATCGGCATGATGCCCGGCACGATGGGCCGGTCGAGCCCGAACGGCTCGAGCTCGTCGATCAGGCGCAGGTAGTCGTCGGCCCTGAAGAAGAACTGGGTCACGCCGAAGTCGGCCAGCCGCAGCTTCTCGGCCAGGTGGCGCCGATCCCCTGGCATGTCGGGGGAGCGGGGGTGGCCCTGGGGGTGGGCGGCCACGCCGATGGCGAACCCGCCGATGGCCCGAGCCAGCTCGACCAGCTCGATGGCGTGCTGCAGTTCACCCGGCCCGGCGTCGGCGTCGGTGGGCGGGTCGCCCCCCAGCGCCATCAGGTTCTCGACCCCGCCCCGCCGCATGTCGACGAGGATCTCGGCCAGCTCGAGCCGGCTGTGGGCCACGCAGATGAGGTGGGCCATGGGCGTGAGGGCGGTGGTGCGCAGCATGCCGGTGACGAGCCGTGTCGTGCGCTCCCGGGACGAACGCCCGCCCCGGTAGGTGACCGACACGAACGACGGCTCGAGCGGTTCGAGCTCGCGCAGCGTGCGCACCAGCCGGGCCTGTTCCTCGTCGTTCTTGGGTGGGAAGAACTCGAACGAGAACGTCGGGCCGTGCGCCAGGAGGTCGGTGATCTTCGGCATGGTCCGCCAAGGCTACGGGGACGGGGCCAGGGCGGCCAAGGATGCTGAGTCGACGCCGGCCCGGCGCTCGGCCGCCTCGACCGCGTTCTTGAGCAGCATGGCCCTGGTCATGGGGCCGACGCCGCCGATGCGGGGCGAGAGCCAGCCCGCCACGTCGGCCACCGATTCGTCGACGTCGGAGAGCAGCTTCCTGCCTGCGAACGACGTGCCCGCGGCTATGACCGCCGCCCCCGGTCGGATCATGTCGGCGGTGATGAGCCCGGCCGAGCCGGCCGCGGCCACCACGATGTCGCCCTGGCGGGTGTAGTCGCCGAGCGCGGCACCGACGCCGGTGTGGACGACGGTGACCGCGGCGTTGGCGTTGCGCCGTTTCAGGGCGAGCAGCAGGGCCAGGGGCCGGCCGATGGTGAGACCCCGGCCCACGACGACCACGTGGCGGCCCTCGATCGGCACGCGGTACCGGACCAGCAGGGCCTGGATGCCGGCCGGAGTGCACGGCAAAGGCCCGTCCTCGCCCATCACCAGGCGACCCAGGTTGACCGGGTGGAGACCATCGACGTCCTTGGCCGGGTCGACCCGCAACAGGGCCGCGCCGTAGTCGAGGCCGCGGGGGAACGGGTGCTGCAGCAGGTAGGCGTCGACCCCGTCGTCGGCGTTGAACCGGTCGACGACCTCGTCGACCTCGGCCTCGGTGGCGTCGGCGGCCAGGTGGGCGCCGTGCGAGGCGATGCCGATCTCGGCGCAGTCGCGATGCTTGAGGGCGACGTAGGTGGCGCTGGCCGGGTCGTCGCCGACGAGCACCGTGCCCAGGCCGGGTTGGACACCGACGGCCAGCAGCCGGACCACCCGCTCGGCCAGTTCGGCCTTGATGTCTGCGGCGAGGGCGGCGCCGTCGAGGGCGACGGCGGTCAATGTTTCCCGTGGGGCTGCGCCCCACACCCATCGACGTCCGGCGACCTGGCGCTCGCTCGGCCGTCCTGCCCCGCTCGCTCGGCTCGCATGTCAACGTTTCCCGTGGGGCTGCGCCCCACACCCATCGACATCCGGCGACCTGGCGCTCGCTCGGCCGTCCTGCCCCGCTCGCTCGGCTCGCATGTCAGTGAAGGAAGTGCCTCTCGCCCGTGAAGACCATGGCGACACCGAGCTCGTCGGCCCGGGCGATGTTCTGGTCGTCCCGCACGGCCCCGCCGGGTTGGACGATCACCGCCACCCCGGCCTCGGCCGCGGCCTCGATCCCGTCGGGGAAGGGGTAGAAGGCGTCGCTGGCGCAGGCGCCGCCCTTGGCCCGGCCCGCGGCCTTCTGCGCCGCCAGCTGCCCGGCCTCGACCCGGTTCTGCTGGCCGGCCCCGATGCCGACCGCCTGGCCGTCCCTCACCAGCACGATGGCGTTGGACCTGACCCAGCCGCACAGCCGCCAGGCCAGCTCGGCGTCGCGCCACTCAGCTGCGGTCGGCTGGCGCCGGGTGACGACCCGCCAGCCGTCGCGGCCGGCGACGAACGTGTGGGGCTCCTGGACCAGCAGCCCGCCGGTGATGGGTCGCAGATGGCGAGCGTCCGGCTCGGGCGGGGCGGCCTCGAGGATGCGGGTGTTCCTGCGCCTGGCCACCAGCCGGTCGATCGTGCCCGGCCCGTAGGCGGGGGCGATCACGACGTCGGCCTGGGCCGCGGCGACCATGCGCTCGACGGTGTCGTCGTCGACCGGTCGGTTGACGGCCACGATCCCGCCGAACGCCGACCGCTCGTCGCACTCGTAGGCCAGTTGGTAGGCGTCGGGCTGGGTATCGGCCACGGCCGCGCCGCACGGGTTGGCGTGCTTGACGATGGCGCAGGCCGGCCGGCCGGTGAGCGCACCGAGGTCGTGGACGAGCAGCCATGCCGCATCGGCGTCGTAGAGGTTGAGGTAGCTGAGGGCGAGCCCGCTGTGTTGGGTCATCGACGCCCACCACGGCGGGGTGGCCGCGCCGGCGCTCCGGAACAGCGCGGCCCGCTGGTGGGGGTTCTCGCCGTACCGCAGCTCCAGCGGCACCCGCTGGTAGCTGAGCGGCAGCGTGTCGGGGAGCGGGTCGCCCGCGTCGAGCCAGTCGACGATCTGGGCGTCGTAGGCCGCGGTGTGGGCGAAGGCCCTGCGGGCCAGCCGGGCCCGGGTGGCCGGCGCCAGCCGGCCCGACGCCCGCAGCTCGTCGAGCACGGCGTCGTAGTCGGCCGGATCGACGACCACGCCGACATGGGCGTGGTTCTTGGCCGCGGCCCGCACCATCGCCGGTCCCCCGATGTCGATCATCTCGATCGACGGGTCGTCGGCGAACGGGTACAGGTTGGCCACCACGAGGTCGAAGGGCTCGATGCCGTGGGCCGCCATGTCGGCCCGGTGGGCGGGATCGTCCGGATCGGCGAGCAGGCCGCCGTGGATCCTCGGGTGCAGCGTGACGACGCGGTGACCGAGGATGGCGGGCACCCCGGTGATGTCGGCGGTGTCGGTCACATCGAGTCCTTCGGCCCTCAGTGCGGCCGCCGTCCCGCCGCTCGACACCAGGTCCCAGCCGAGGTCGCGCAGACCGCGGGCGAGCGCGACCACGCCCGTCTTGTCGTAGACCGACAGCAGCGCTCTCATGCCATCATCTGCCGGATCACCTGGGGGTAGAGGCGGCGCTCGACCTTCTTGATCCGCTCGGCGAGGGTGTCCTCGGTGTCGCCCGGGTAGATCGGGACCGCCTCCTGGGCCACGATCGGCCCGTCGTCGACCGCGGGTGTGGCGACGTGGATCGTGCAGCCGGTCACCTTGGCGCCGTACTCGATGGCCTGGCGGGCGGCGTGCATCCCCGGGAACGAGGGCAGCAGGGCGGGGTGGGTGTTGAGGATCCGGCCCGAATAGGCGTCGAACATCGGTTGGTCGAAGATGGTCAGCCATCCGGCCATCACCACCAGGTCGGTGTCGTTGGCCCGCAGTAGGTCGACGATCTGCTCGGTGTAGCCCCGACGGTCGAAGTCGCGCCCGAAGGTCGTCCGTTCGACCAGGATCGACGGCACCCCATACTTGTTGGCCATGTCGATCGCCAGGCAGTCACGGTCGACGACGACCAGGGCCACGTCGATGCCGTCGCCGCAGATGGCGTCGAGCAGGGTCCCGCTGCCGGAGGCGAGCACCGCGATGCGCACCGCGGCGACCGTAGCAGCGCCGCCGATCACCCCAACGGAGGGTCGGCGCAGCTCGCCGGGCCGCCGGAACCGGTGGCCGGGCGGGGGTATGGCTCGGTGAAACCGGACCCCTCGTCGTCGGTGGTGACGAACCGGATGACGGCTCGGGCGATGGCGTCGGCCTCGGCCCGTTGGAACGCTTCCGTGGCGAGCAGCGCCGCCTCGGGCGGGTTGCTCATGAACGCGGCTTCGGACAGCACGGCGGTGATTCCCTCGGTCCTTCGGAGGATGCCGTAGTAGTCGCCGCCGCTGTCCGACAGGCGGTACTTGGCCCCGGCGTCGGTGTCGGCCACCCAGTCGGCGTCGAAGGGTTCGAGGGCGGCCACCAGCTCCTCCCACAACAGGCCGGCCAGCCGCTTCGAGTCCGGGTTGGCGATCTGGTAGTAGGTCTCGCTGCCGGGCCTGGGCCACGGCCCGTCCGGCTCGGCGTTGTGATGGATCGACACGAACGCCAGCGGGTCGATGGCCACCCCGAGCCGGGCCCGAGTGGCCAGCGAGATGAACTCGTCGTTCGTGCGGGTGAGCACCACGGTGGCGCCGCTCGCTTCGAGGCTGTCGCGCGTCCGCTCGGCCACGGTGAGGTTGACGTCCGACTCCGCAAGGCCGTCCGGGCTGACCGCGCCCGGGTCGCGGCCGCCGTGGCCGGGGTCGAGGACGACATGCGCGCCGGTGATCGGCTCGCCGGTCGCCGCGGCCTCGTTGAAGCACGGGGTGACGACGCCGAAGCCTTCGCCGTCGCGTCCGATGACCGGGAGCACCAGCCCGGTGGCGGTGACGACGGCCACCGGGTCGCCGGCGGTCGGCAGCTCGGGCCAATCCACGTCGGCGGTGGTACCCGTGGTCGTCGACGGGTCGGCCGGGTCGGCGGCGGGCGGGCCTGCCGGCTCGGGATCGGAGCACGCCCCGAGCAGCAGGAGGGCGACGGCCAGCGGGCCGAGTCGGCGCAACGGCTACGGCGACGCGACGATCTCGGCCATGAGCTCGCCGGCCTCGGTGGGGTTCATCCCGACCCTGGCGCCCGCGTCGCGCAGGGCTTCGATCTTGGCCTGGGCCGTGCCCCGTCCGCCGGACACGATGGCGCCGGCGTGGCCCATCTTCTTGCCCGGCGGGGCCGTGACCCCGGCGACGTACGCCGCCACCGGCTTGGACATGTCCGACCTGATGAAGTCGGCCGCCTCCTCCTCGGCCGAGCCGCCGATCTCGCCGATCATCATCACCGCCGACGTCTCGGGATCGGCCTCGAAGGCCTCGAGGCAGTCGATGAACGACGTCCCCGGCACCGGGTCGCCGCCGATCCCGACACAGGTCGACACCGGGATCCCCTTGAGCTTGAGCTCGTACAGCGCCTGGTAGGTCAGCGTGCCCGACCGGGACACGATGCCGACCGCGCTCCGGCCCGGCTCGGGCGCCAGGGCGATGTGGTCGGCGGTGATGCCGATGTTGGCCCGGCCCGGGCTGATGATCCCCGGGCAGTTCGGTCCGAGCAGGCGCACCCCCGGGTGGTCGCGCTCGAGCTTGTTGTAGAACCAGGCCTCGTCGTGGGCGGGCACCCCTTCGGTGATGACCACGATGAACTCCACGCCGCCGTCGGCCGCCTCCATGACCGCGTCCTTGACGCCGGGCGCGGGAATGAACACACAGCTGGCGGTGGCGCCGGTCTCCTTCACCGCCTCGGCCACGTTGGCGAAGATGGGGATGCCGGCGACGTCGGTGCCGGCCTTGCGGGGGTTGGTGCCCGCCACCAACCGGGTGCCGTAGTCGCGGTTGCGGAGCCCGTAGAACGAACCCTGCGAGCCGGTGAGGCCCTGGTACACGACCCTGGTGTGCTCGTCCACCCAGATGCTCACTGCGGCTGCTCCCCGGCCAGCGCGACCGCCCGGCGGGCGGCGTCGACCATGGTCGGCTGCATCTGGAGCCGGTCGGACAGGTGGGGTTCGAGGATCGCTCGACCCTCCTCGGCGTTGGTGCCGTCGAGCCGGACCACGATCGGCGCCGCGATGTCGACCCGGCCGAGGGCGCCGACGATGCCGTTGGCGATCTCCTCGCCCTTGGTGATGCCGCCGAAGATGTTGATGAAGATCGAGCGGACGTTCTCGTCGCGGTCGATCACATCGAGGGCGTCGGCCATGCGCTCGGCGTTGGCTCCGCCCCCGACATCGAGGAAATTGGCCGGCCGGCCACCGACCTGGTTCACGATGTCGACGGTCGACATCGCCAGCCCGGCGCCGTTGGCGATGACCCCGACCGATCCGTCGAGGCCGACGTACTGCAGCCCGTTCTCGTGCGCCAGCTTCTCCCGCTCGTCGCGCACCTGGGTGGCGTCGTACTCCACGTAGTCCGGATGACGGAACACGGCGTTGCCGTCGAGGGTGACCTTGGCGTCGAGGGCGTGCACCTGGCCGTCGGTGGTGAGGATGAGCGGGTTGACCTCGACCAGGTCGGCATCACCTTCCACATAGGAATGATAGAGCTTCAGGAGAAGGTCGACGGCGCCGTCCTCGGCCGCCGGGTTGAGCTTCGCTCGTCGCACCCAGTGGCGAGCCTGCTCCTCGCTCAGGCCGTCGACCGGATCGACACGGATGCGGGCGATCGAGTCCGGGTTGTCCTCGGCCACCTTTTCGATCTCGACGCCGCCCTCGGCCGACAGCATGCCGAGGTGCTGCTTGGCCGAGCGGTCGAGGGTGAAGCTGGCGTAGTACTCCTCGGCGATGTCCGATGCGTGCTCGATCCACACGATCTCGACCGTGTGCCCCTTGATGTCCGTGCCGAGGATGTTCTCGGCGTGGGTGCGGGTCGCTTCGGCGTCGTTCGCCAGCTTGATGCCGCCGGCCTTGCCCCGCCCCCCGACCTGCACCTGGGCCTTGACCACGACGGGGTAGCCGACCCGCTCGGCCGCAGCCACCGCCTCGTCCGGTGTCCTGGCCACCTCACCCGGCGACACGGGGATTCCGTAGCTGGCGAAGAACTGCTTGCCCTGGTACTCGTACAGGTTCACGTGTCGCGCCCCTCCAAGGCGTCGCGCAGCCAGTCGGTGATCGTGGCCATCGGCGTTCCTGGCGTGAAGACGGCGGCCACGCCTGCCGTCTTGAGCCTGGCGATGTCGTTCTCGGGGATGATGCCGCCCCCGAAGACGATGACGTCGTCGAGGCCGCGGCTGCGGAGCTCATCGACCAACTTCGGGAACAGGGTCATGTGGGCGCCGGAGAGGATGCTCAGCCCGACGCCGTCGGCGTCCTCCTGGAGTGCGGTCTCGGCGATCTGTTCAGGGGTCTGGAACAGGCCGGTGTAGATCACCTCGAAGCCGGCGTCGCGCAGGGCCCGGGCGATCACCTTCACCCCCCGGTCGTGGCCGTCGAGCCCCGGCTTGGCCACCACGATCCGGTAGGGCGGCTCCGTCGCAGATGACACCGGGCCGGAGCCTAGGCGCTGGGGTCGGTCGGGTCGGCGGTCAGGTCGGCGGTCAGCCGAACCTGGGCCGGGTCAGCTTGTACTCGCTCTCCTGCTTGTGGAGCCGCTCGTCGTAGCCGATCTGACGGAAGAGTTCGGCGAGGCTGTCGTACGCGCCGAAGTCGTCGCCAAACGAACCGTCGTACGGCTGGTCCTCCCACTCCGGGTGCTCGCTCACCAGCAGGGCGTACTCGTGCTCGGCGTGGTCCTCGAAGTCGGCGTTGAGCCGGTAGCTCCACGCCGGGCGGACGACGTACATGAACCACGACAGCTGGTAGTAGGCGAAGGCCAGGATCTGGGGGATGACCCGAGACCGGACGAACCGTTGGCGGGTGGAGCGGTCGCGGTCCGACAGCTCCTCCATGATGAGCAGATGCCACTGCTCGTTGTCCTGCTCCCAGCGGGCGGTGCGGACCCGGTCGAAGACCTTGCGGGCGAAGCCGGGCTGGCGGGCGGTGTGGGTGACGGCGACGTAGGCGACGTTCTCCCATGCCTGATACGGCACCCGGGCCACCAGCTCGAGCACACGGAACTTCTCGAGAGTCCTGTGCTCGCCGTAGAGCCGGTCCATGATGACGAACAACGCCTTGGCCGACAGCGAGTAGCGGCGGCGGGGCGACGCCAGCGTGGCCTGCTGCTCGGCCACCAGCCGCCCGTGGTCGAGGCGCTCGATCGGACCGAATGGCGGACGTTCGCCCACCGCCGCGGTGATCGGACCGACGGTCTCGGACATGGCCGGCTCCCTTCTCGACGGGACGACGTCTCGGTCGCCGCAGGCGTGCACCTGCGCTCGGGAGTGAAGTTATTGCGCCGGACCACCGTGACGGTGGTCGAGCGCGAAAACCTCGGCTCGCCTCACCGGCGGCGCCGATCGGCAAGCGTGTCCCGAAGGAACGGGTTCTCGATGAGGGCCGGAAACTCGCGCGAGAAGTCATCGAACACACTGGTTAAGAACTGCTTGGTGGCTCGCCGCAGCTCGGCGTAAGAGACCTCGGCAACTCCCGGCGCATAGCTCGTGCTGATCGAGACGCGATCGTCCTCTCGTAGGAAATGGATCCGGGCGATTGACTCGGTGAACTCGTAGAAGTCGGATGCGCCGTCGGGCGTGAGATCAGCAACAATCGCCTCGAGTAAGATCGCGGCACCGAGTATGGGCACCCATCTCCACCGCGCGCTGAAGTCGATTCCGTCGAGTCGAAAAATGAGATCGCCGGTGAAGTGGTCGTAGTAGATCGCCATGTCGACCACTCGGGCGAAGTCGGCTGACCGGTCCCGCTTATCGCTCGAACCACTTAGCCGATAGTCGAGCAGCACAGTCACGGTTGACACCTCTCAGTACGGAAATGCGGTCCAGACTGTGCCATATCTCACCACCACCCGAACGCGATTCGTCGGTCGGCCGCTCTGGACGATGCCGATGATCCGGGCGAAGGTCCGCTCGTAGATTGTCCCGGTCATGTTCCGGATGTTGGGTCGGGATGTCCCGAGGCGGAGCGTCTCGTCCACCGTGGCCCTCCATGATGTGGTCGAGGCGGTCGACTCGAATCCAGCTTGGCCGACTGCGCGTGTTGACAAGGGACCGTCCCGCGGACAAGCCCGGCGTGGCCGCGTCAATGACGGCGGCGGTGAGTTGGGCGGTGCGTTGCTCGATGCGGATCTGCCGGCCGGTGAGGATGGTCACGACGGTGGGCAGGAGGAGGGCGGTCATGAACTCGAAGCGGTTGTCGTCGAAGGCGTTGCCG
>JBOGGX010000248.1:0-6801 GCA_050744245.1 Acidimicrobiales bacterium | reverse complement strand
GCGGCCGTCGCCGACGCCCAGGCCCGGCTCGAGGGGTCTGGGATCGGCCCGGGCGACGGGACGGCCCACGGGCAGGGATCCGGTCAAGGCCAGGGGCAAGGGTCAGGGCAGGGACTGGGTCAAGGGTCAGGGCAGGGGCAGGGACCGGGTCAAGGGTCAGGGCAGGGGCAGGGCTCCGGTCAAGGCCAGGGCTCCGGCGCGGGCGGCGCCTCGGGCCAGGTCGGCGGGACCATCTCCCCGACCGGTCAGGGCCAGGGTGGCGTCGGCACGCCGGACGGCTCCGGCAACAACCCGTCGGTCGACCTCTCGTTCGGCGACGTCGAGATCTTCGATCCCGGCACCCCGGGCGAACAGCTCGACGCGCCCGGCCGGCCGACCGGCAACGACCCCGGCCAGACGACCGGTCAGGGCAACGCCGCGTCGAACGCCGGGGGCAGCTACGTCCCCCTGGCCGACGTGCTCGCCGGCTACGAAACCAGGGCCACCGAGGCGCTCGACCGCACCGATATCCCGCCGTCGCTCCGGGCGCTGGTGCGGGCCTACTTCGATCAGCTGGCCCGATGATGGCGACCACCACCGACACGGTCACGGCCGACGAGTACGCCGACACCGCCGCCGCCATCGAGGAGCAGATCGGGCGGGTGATCGTCGGCCAGGACCAGCTGGTGCGCACCGTGCTCGTCTGCCTGCTGTGCGAGGGTCACGCCCTGCTCGAGGGCGTCCCCGGCCTGGGCAAGACCATGCTGTTGAAGACGCTGGCCGACGTGGTCGACCTCGAGTTCAGCCGGCTGCAGTTCACCCCGGACCTCATGCCCGCCGACATCGTCGGCACCCAGGTGCTGGAGGAGGACGAGACCGGGCACCGCCGCTTCCGGTTCGGGGCCGGGCCCGTGTTCGCCAGCCTGATCCTGGCCGACGAGATCAACCGGGCCACCCCGAAGACCCAGTCGGCCCTGCTCGAGGCGATGCAGGAGCGGTGCGTCACCGTGGCCGGCGAGACCCGGCCCCTGCCCCGACCGTTCCTGGTCATGGCCACCCAGAATCCGCTCGAGATGGAGGGGACCTATCCCCTGCCCGAGGCCCAGCTCGACCGGTTCCTGCTCAAGGCGCTGGTCCCGTTCCCGACGGCCGACGAGCTGGTGGCGGTGGTCGACCGGACCACCGGCGACGTCACGACCGAGGTCGACCGGGTCGCCGACGCCGGCCGGCTGGCGGCCATGATCGAGCTCACCCGGCAGGTCCCCATCGCCGGCCACGTCACCCGGCACGCGGTCGACCTGGTGCTGGCGACCCATCCAGAGCACGAGTCGGCGCCGGAGCGGGTCAGGAGCTACGTGCGGTTCGGTGCGTCGCCCCGGGGCGCCCAGGCCCTGGTGCTGGCGGCCAAGGCCGCGGCCCTGCTCGACGGCCGGCCCAACGCGGCCGTCGACGACCTGCGGGCCATGGCCCCGGCAGCCCTCCGTCACCGCCTGGTGCTCGGCTACGAGGCCACCGCCGACGGCGTGGCCGCCGACGAACTGGTGGCGTCGGTGCTCGACTCTGTGCCTGCGCCCTCGACCGGCCTGAGGGGCGCGCCCTAGTGCCGGCGGCGGGCGGGGCGGTCCCGACGGCCGAGCCGCTCCTCGGCGCCGACCTCCTGGCCCGCCTCGAACGGTTGCAGGTCGGCACCCGGCGGCGGCTCGCGGGCCACATGCCGGCCGAGCACCGGTCGCGCCGCTTCGGCAGCTCGCTCGACTTCGCCGACTACCGCGAGTACCACCCGGGCGACGACTTCCGCCGCATCGACTACGGCGCCTGGGCCCGGCTCGACGTGCTGCTGGTCAAGCTGTTCGAGGCCGAGGACGACCTGACCCTGCGGCTGCTGATCGACACCTCCCGCTCGATGGCCGGGCCCAAGCTGCGCCAAGCGATCCGGCTGGCGGCGGCGCTGGGCTTCGTCGGGCTGGTCCGGCGCGACGCGGTCACCGTCCACACGTTCCCGCTCGATCGCCCGGCCCCGCGATTCCTCGGCCGGTCGGCCACGGTTCACCTGTTCGCGCACCTGGCGTCGCTCGAGGCCGAGGGCGAAACAGAGTTCGCCGCGGCCACCAGCCACCTGTTGGCCCGGCTCGGTCCCCGCGGCCTGACCGTGGTGCTGTCCGACCTGCTCACGCCGGAGTGGGATGCCGGGCTCGAACGGCTGCCGGCTCGGGGCGACGAGGTGGCCGTGGTCCACGTGCTCGACCCCGATGAGCTGCAACCGACCCTCAGCGGCGACCTCGACCTCGTCGACCGGGAGACGGGCGCGTCGGTGTCGGTCAGCCTGGCCGCCGACGTCGTGGCCCGCTACGAGCGGGAGACGGCGGCCTGGCTCGACCGGGTCGAGCACCGGGCCCGCCGAGCTGGCGCGGCCTACCTCCGCGTCCTCAGCACCGACGCCATCGAGCCCCTCCTGCTCGGCGGCTGGCGCCGGGCCGGCGTCCTCCGATGAGGCCGACCTCTCCAATGTGGGGTGGTTATCGCGCCTATAGCCGCGACAACCACCCCACATTCGGCCGGTTCGGGGGGTTGGGGTGAGGCTGGCCAATCAGGCCGGGTTGTGGCTGCTGGCGTTGGCCGTGCCGGTGGTGGTGCTGCACATCCTGCGGCCGCGGCGGGAGCGGGTCGAGGTCAGCTCGACGTTCCTGTGGCGGGACCTGGCCCAGCCGGTGTCGGCCGCGACACCGTGGCAACGGCTGCGGCCCAGCGTGCTGCTCGTCCTCCAACTGCTGGCGGTGGCGCTGCTCGCCCTGGCCGTGGCCCGGCCCGTCCGCCAGACGACGACGCCCCTGGCCGAACACACGGTGTTCATCATCGACGCGTCTGGTTCGATGGCGGCACGGGACGGTGATCCCGACCGGCTGGCCGAGGCCAAGCGGACCGCGCTCGACCTGTTCGACCAGTTGCCGGCGGGCGGCGTAGCCAGCGTCGTCGTGGCCTCCGACCACCCTCGGGTGGCGGTCACGGCCAGCCTAGACCCCGACGCCTTCGCCGCCGCCCTGGCGCCGATCGAGACCACCGGCGGCGGCGCCGACTGGGGCGACGGCTTCCTCCTGGCCGAGAGCCTGGAGACGGCCGGGCTCGACATCGGCTTCCAGATCATCTCCGACGGCGGGCTCACCGACGCCGATCAACGCCTCATCCCTCCGGGCAGCGAGTACGTCCGGGTCGGCGACCGGTCGCTGAACCGGGGCGTGACCCGGCTGGCCGTCGAGCCGCGGGGCAGCGGCCTCCATGCCCGGGCCACGGTGGTCAACACCGGTGAGGACGACGCCACCCAGACCGTCCGCTTCGACGTCGACGGGGTCACCCGGGCCGAACGAGACGTCACCGTGTCCGGCGGCGGAACGGTCGACGTCGAGGTCGACCTTCCGGCCGGGGATCGGGTCGAGGCGTTCCTGGAGGGGGAGGACCTGCTCGACGCGGACGACCACGCCTACGCGGTGGCCGCCCGCCGGCGGCCGATCAACGTGCTGCTGGCCGGGCCGGCGGATCCGTTCCTCGAGACGCTGCTCGGCGCCATTCCCGGGATCACCGTCGAGCGGGCCGAAACCGGGGTCCCGGCACCGAGGGCCGACGTCGCCATCTACGACGGCGTCGACCCGCCCGTCAATCCGCAGGCGCCGTTCGTGGCCATCCGCCCGCCCGGCGGCGCCCCGGCGGCCGGGGTCACGGTCACGGGCACCGTCGAGCGGCCCGCGGTCACCCTCGTCCGCCCCGACGACCCCGTCACCCAGGATCTCGACCTCTCCGGCGTGGCCATCGCCGCCGCCCAACGGCTCGACGCCCCGGGCGCGACCCCGCTGGTCGCCGCCGAGGGCACGCCGCTGCTGCTGCGGGGCGCGAGCGGCGGGCTCCCGTTCGCCTACCTCGGCTTCGGGCTGGCCGACAGCAACCTGCCCCTCCAGGTCGCCTTCCCCGTCCTGTTCGACCGGCTGCTCACCGACCTGGCCGGGTCGGCCCTGCCGCCCGAGGGCCTGGCGGTGGGCAGCCCGGTCCCGGTCGAGCCGGCCACCCCGGCCACGGTCACCGCCCCGGGCGGGACGACCATCGAGCTGGTCCCCGGCGGCCCGGTGCCCATCGCCCATCGCCCCGGGTTCTGGACCATCGCCACCGACGGCCGGCCCGACCGGGTGGTCGCCATCAACGTCGACCCGGCCGAGTCGTCGATCCGCCCGGCGCCCAGCCTGCTGACCCCGGCCCGCCAGGCCCGGCCGGGCGACGAGCAGCCGGTCGGCGAGGTGCCCCTGCTCGCCTGGGTGATCGTTCCCCTGGTGCTGCTGCTGGTGGCCGAGTGGCTGGTGGCCAGGCGGCGGGTGGGGGTGACCCGCCGGCAGTGGCGGTGGGCCACCGCCCTGCGGGTCGTGATCGCCCTGTTGCTGGTCGCCGCCGCGCTCGACCTGGCCGTGGTCCGGCCCGGCCACCGGGTCGCGACCATGTTCCTCGTCGACGGCTCGGACTCGATCGGTGCCGGCGGCCGGGCCGAGGCGGTCGCCTGGGTGCGCCAAGCGCTGGCCGACCAGCCCGGAGGGTCGGCGGCGGGCGTGGCCCTGTTCGGGGGCGACGCCCGGCTCGAGCTCACCGTGCAGGAGGGCGCCGACCTGACCCAGCCCGCGGCCCAGGTCGACACCACCCGCACCAACCTGGCCACCGCCCTCCGCCTGGCCGGCGCCGTGCTCCCGGCCGACGCCCGCCGGCGGATCGTCGTCGTGTCCGACGGACGGGCCACCGACGGTGACGCCACCGCGGAGGCCCAGCGGCTGGCCGAGCAGGGCATCGTGGTCGAGTTCCACCTCGTCGGCCGGCGGGCCGGTCCCGACGTCGCCGTGGCCACGGTCGACGCCCCGAGCCGGGTGCGTGAGGGCGAGGCGTTCGACGTCGCCGTCTCCCTGTCGGCGACGCGGGCCGGCCCGGTCCAGGTCGTCGTCCTCCGCGACGGCACCCCGGTCCACGATGCGGTCGTCGACCTCGCACCCGGGCAGACGACGATCCGGGTTCCCCAGACCGCAGCCGGCTCCGGCCTCGTCCGCTACCAGGTGCGGGTCTCGGGCGCCGGCGACACCGTCATCGAGAACGACCTCGGCTACGCCGCGGTCGACGTCGAGGGGCCGGCCCGGGTCGTCCTGCTCGAGGGGGCCACGGGCAACGGGGCCACCCTGGCCCGGGCGCTGACGGCCGGCGGCCACGTCGTCGACACGATCGACGTCGCCGCCCTGCCCCCCCTCGACCGGCTGGCCACCTACGACGGTGCGGTCATGGTCGACGTGGACGAGCGGTCGCTCACCGACGACCAGACGCGGACGCTCGCCGCCTTCACCCGGGACGCCGGGCGGGGCCTGGTGACGGTGGGCGGGACCCACAGCTACGGGTTGGGCGGCTACTTCGGCAGCGAGCTCGAACAGCTTCTTCCGGTGATCAGCGAGATCCTCGACCCGCAGCGCCGGCAATCGGTGGCCCAGGTGCTCGCCATCGACTCGTCCGGGTCGATGGGCGAGTGCCACTGCTCCGAGGGCAACGCCACCGGGCGGCTCCCGGGCGGGGTGGAGAAGGTCGACATCGCCGCGGCCGGCGCGGCCCGGGCCATCGAGGCCCTGGCCGAGAACGACGAGGTCGGAATCCTCGCCTTCAACACGCAGTACGAGTGGCTGATCGACCTCCAGCGGCTGCCGTCGGAGGAGGTGATCGACGAGGGGCTGGGGCGGCTGGTGCCGGCGGGCGGCACCGACCTCAGCGACAGCCTGACCCTGGCGGCCGAGCAGCTGCGGCAGAGCCACGCCGGGCTGCGCCACATCATCCTGTTCACCGACGGGTTCACCGCCCCCCAGGTGCTCGACGCCCTGGCCGGCGAGGCCGCCGCGCTCAACACCGAGGGCATCACCGTGTCGGTGATCGCGACCGGCGAGGGCGCGGCCGAGCAGCTCGAGGCGGTGGCCGAGGCCGGCGGCGGGCGCTTCTACCCGGGCCGCGACCTGCAGGAGATCCCGCACCTGTTGATGGAGGAGACCATCCTGGCCTCCCGGGACTTCGTCAACGAGGGCCAGTTCCTGCCCACGGTCACGTCGTCGTCCGCCGTGGTTAGCGACCTGACCGAGAGCCCGCCGCTGCTCGGCTACGTCGCGACCACGGCCAAGGGCGAGGCGCAGGTACTGCTGCGCATCGGACCGGACCTCGACCCGCTCCTGTCGACGTGGCAGGTCGGGCTGGGCCGGGTGACGTCGTGGACCAGCGACGCATCCGACCGCTGGTCGCAGCTCTGGGCCGGCTGGGACGGCTATGTCGACTTCTGGAGCGGGATGGTGAAGGACACGTTCGGCACCGCCTCCCCGCTCGGTGTCAGGGCCCGGGTCGAGGGCGGCGTCCTGCGGGTCAGCGTCGAGCAGGAGTCGCCCTTCGCCGACGGGGCCGAGGCCACCGCCCGCATCGCCGACCCCACGCTCGACGACCAGCAGCTCCGATTGGAGCGAACCGGCGCCGGGACGTTCGAGGGCGAACTGTCGGTGGCCGAGGCCGGCACCTACGCGGTGGGCGTGGCCGTGCGGGCGCCGAACGGCGAGACGCTGCTCGGGTCGACGATCGCGACCCAGTCCTACGCCCCGGAATACGAGCCCGGGTCGCCCGACGAGGAGGCGTTGGCCGGGTTGTCGGCCGTGACCGACGGGCGAGGCGCGATCGCTCCCACCGACGCCTTCGACGTCGCCGGGCTCGATCCGGGCCGGGCCCGGATCGCCCTCGCCGGATGGTTGTTGCTCGCCGCCGCCCTGCTGTGGCCGCTCGCGGTCGCCC
>JBOGGX010000247.1:0-2010 GCA_050744245.1 Acidimicrobiales bacterium | reverse complement strand
CCCTCGTCGCGGCGGCGCATGAGGTCGACGGTCCAGCCGACGATCGCCCCGTCCTCCTGGATCGGCATCCACGACGTGAACCCCTCGATCGTGCCGTCGTCGCGCCGGGCCAGGTGGAGGCGGACCTCCGGGTCGTCGGCCTCGGCCAGGCCCCCGAGCGTGAAGCCCATCTCGGGCAGCGCCTTGTCGGCCACCCACCCCGAGCTGATCGCCCGCAGCTGATCGGTGACCGGCGGCCGGGCGTCGGCCCAGCGCACGACCTCCAGGCGGATGTCCTCCTTGCCCGCCTTGTTGAGGGCGGTGCGGACGTCCTGCCACGCCTTGCCCTTGAACTCCAGGTCGGGGAGGTCGACCAAGCTGTCCTCGGCCACCTGCACCGCCTTCCAGCGCAGCTGCGGGGCCAGGTCGGCCGACTCCTGCCCGGCGGCGAACAGGCACGGGATCCAGCCCCGGTCGAAGCAGAACTGGTCGAACCGGTGGAGCGCATCCAGGCGCTGCTCCGACGGGCCCACCGGGTCGGCCAGGCACAGCGCCACCGAACCGACGACCCGGTAGCCGATCACCGTCCCGCCGTCGGGCGTGAACCACAGCGTGTTGCCTTCCCAGGTCAGCATCCACTCGATCGACGACGAGTTGTGCCGGCGTAGCAGGTCGCGCAGCCGGCTGTCCTCCGCCTCGGCGGGCGGGTGCGGCCGGCGGGACTGGTAGATGAGGCCGAGCAGGGTGAGCAGCAGCGCGCCCAGCCACACCCAGCCGATCGAGCGGGTGAACCACTCGGCCGCTGTGGTCACCGGGGTCACGTTGTCGCTGGAGCTGAAGAAGATGCGGGCGACGAACTCCGACACCATGTCGGCGGGGTCCGCGGCCGGCACGAAGTCGTCCTTCAGCACCGCGAACCCGATGGCCGTGTACAGGAACAACAGCAGGGCGACGAGGGCGATCCGGCGGCCGGCGTGCCGGAACGCCGACTGGCGGGTGCGAACCCCGAAGGCGCGGTACGTCGCCAGCAGCAGGACGAGCTGCGTGCCGTAGATGACGAGCTCGGCGTTGCGCTCGGCGGACGCCTTCAGCCCGATCAGCGCGAGCACCGTCAGCGCGACCAACCCGGTGACCACCCACCAGGCGATGCGCCGGCCCCGTCGCAGCCCGTCGGCCAGCGCCAGCTCGAGGAGGGCGGTGACCACCAGGGCCAGGGACACATGGCTCGCCACGAACGGCTGGCGGCCGTCGTTGAACGGGCCTCCGTTGCCGGGGAAGACCGCTTCCACCAGCGTCGAGATGGCCAGGACCGCCAGGATCAGCGCGACGACCGCCCGCTGGGTGCGGGGGCCGAACTGGACCTTCGGGAAGGCGGGCCGGCGTCCGGCGAAGAACGGACCCGTCATCATGCCGAGGAGCCAGGCCGCGAAGTGCTCGACGTCCCACAGCAGGCCCGACCGCAGCACCATCGCGAACAGGTAGGCGGTCACCCCGACCCGCAACCGGGTCCGCCACACCGGCTGCATCACCGCGGTCAGGGCACCGAGCACCGCGAACCCGCCCGCCGAGATCCCGACGTCGACCGCCCGACCCAGCGTCACCGCCCAGGTCCAGCCCGAGTCGCGGAACGGCCACAGGATCAGCGCCGTGACGATCGCGCCCGCCGCCTGCCCGCCCACCACCAGCACCAGCGTCTGCCAGTGGCCGACCCGGCGCTCGTAGGTGCTCGCCGCCACGATCACCAACAGCAGGACCGGGACGTAGAGCACCAGCTCGGGGACGAAGAAGGCCCCGCTGAAGAACGTCCACCAGCGCCCGTCGCGCAGCGG
Source organism: Acidimicrobiales bacterium (assembly GCA_050744245.1). GTDB lineage: Bacteria > Actinomycetota > Acidimicrobiia > Acidimicrobiales > JBOGGX01 > JBOGGX01. The sequence goes on along the minus strand of JBOGGX010000247.1, from coordinate 202 downwards.
CGGCAGCCCGTAGGCCACCGCGTCGTAAAGGTCCTTGTCGTTGCTGACGTCGGTCCACAGCGCTCCGGTGGCGGCGCCGACGGCGAGGGCGACGAACACGATGGCCGAGGTCGCCGGATAGTCCTGGATCCATCCGACGATCCGCCCACCGATCCGCTGCAAGAGCGACGGGCGGTCTGCTTGCTTCTGGCCTTCAGTTGCA
>JBOGGX010000246.1:0-32985 GCA_050744245.1 Acidimicrobiales bacterium | reverse complement strand
CTGCGCCCTGGACCCGACCGACACACCCGCCGGCTTCGCTGACCTCCCGGCCGAGCCGTGCGTCATCGGCGCGGTCGACACCGACGGCGACCACGTCGTGTACGCCGCCTCGCGGGACGAGGCCGGCCACCAGCACCTCGTGCAGGTCGAGTTCAGCATCGACCAGACCGCACCGGCCACCACGATCACCCTCGACCCGGCCGCGCCGAACGGCGACGACGACTTCTACGTGGCACCGGTCGGCGTCACCGTCACGGCTGACGACGCCAATCCGACCGAGATCCGGTGCGTGCTCGACCCGGACGAGGCACCCGCCGGATTCGACGACCTGCCCGCCGAGCCGTGTGCCATCGGCACGGTCGACACCGAAGGCGACCACGTCGTCTACGCCGCGGCACTCGACGCCGCCGGGAACGCAAGCCTCGTGCAGGCCGAGTTCAGCATCGACCAGACCGCCCCGGTGACGACGATCACCCTCGACCCGGCCACCCCGGACGGGGCCAACAACGCCTACGCCTCACCGGTCGGGGTCACCGTCACCGTCGGCGACGACACCGCCACCGTCCGCTGCGTCCTCGACCCGGCCACGGCCCCGGACGGGTTCGCCGACCTGCCCGACACACCCTGCGACATCGGCACCGTGGACATCGACGCCGACCATGTCGTCTACGCCGCATCGATCGACCCGGCGGGCAACACGGGGCCGCTGGTGCAGGCCTCGTTCCGGCTCAATCAGCCTGTCCCGATCCCACCGGTTCCGCCGGCCGGGAACCTCAGGCTCACCGTGTCGGACCCGACCCCCCAACGGGGCCAGACCATCACCGCCTCGACGACGGGGTTCCCCGCCAACGACCCGGTGCGGATCGTGATCTACTCGACACCAGTAAGGTTGGCCACCGCGACCGCCGACCCGACCGGCCGGTTGACGGTGCGGGTGACCATCCCGGCCGATGCCACCGTCGGTCCCCATGTGCTCGCGGTGTTCGGGTCCGACGACATCGCCACCGCGACGATTCAGGTGGTCGCCGCTGCGAGCAGGTCGGGCACCTCGCAAGCCTCGGGCGGGTCGGGGTCGGGCAGCCTGGCGTCGACCGGTGGGGGTTTCACCACCTACGTCGGCGCCGCCCTGGCGTCGCTGCTCGCGGGCCGCCTCCTCGTCGCCCGGGGGCGCCGGCACCGGCGACGCCGAGGATCCCTTTACATCCAGGAGGCATAGATGTCGTGGTTCGAGTCGGAGTGGACAACCGAGCGATCGTGGGCACCACCGGGGCGGATCAGGATTCCGGATGGACCCGATATACCGACGACGTTCGACGCGATGTGGAACGACGACCGATGGTCGCCCGTCTTCGAGTCATGGGCCGGTGACCAGGAGGGTTGGACGGGACCGCTCACGCAGGCCGTCTTCGCCATGGCCGAGTGGGGCAAGTCGATAGCACCGAGCGACTCGAATCTTCAATGGATCGTCGGACAACTCGCCCAGGCGGCGCCGCCCCTCGATTTCGATGCGAGTGCCATCGAGGCTCTCGAGGATCGCCTGGGCGCGGTGGACCTCGGGGCGGACCCCAACACGGTGTTTGCCGACGTGTTCGACGACGCGTACACCATCGTGAGCCAGGACCAGTTCACCTACGCCGCGTTCTACAACGATGTGGCCACGTACAAGGCGCGCATCGTCCGGAAGCTCGCAGGACCCCTCACGCAGGAGAACTCGGATCTCGGCGACCCAGGCGACCAGGTCACGCTCTACAAGCCGATGCGAAACATCTGGATCCAGACCTCTACCGGCCCACAGATTCTCAAGTCCAGTGCCGGTGAGGAAGACGTCTGGTACGAACCCCCCGAAGACCAGCTGGCCCGCATCGCGAAGCAGAACGGAGAAAACGTGAAGGACCTCGCCGACGGCGAGACGACCGACGTCCTCCAGCTCGGAGACCTGGTTCTCATCGGCGACGGGCACGACCAACGCGACACCTTCATCGCGGAAACCTACGGAGTCTGGGGCACGGTGAAGGTGAAGAAGGGCTCGACCTTCGACCACGGCTCCCTCGCCTTCACCGGCATGTACGACCACGACGCGGTGCGGCGTCAGATCGAGAGGTTCTCCGAGAAGAAGTGCAAGTTCGCATGAACCGACTCGGCCACTCGATCGGCATCTGCCGGTAGCACCATCGAGGCACACCGGCCGGTCCGCCGGGGTGGTGCACGAGCAGCATCTCCCACCAACCTGCGATCGGGTCTTCTGGTCGCTCGTCTAGGCGACGTGGACGTCGTCGAGGCCGAGCCACTCCGCGAGGGCGCGCACCTCGGCGTCGACGGCGGCGGTCATGGCGCGAGTGAAACGGACGTCATGGTGTACGGCGTGCACGTGCAGGACCGAGGTGGTGCGGTCCGCGGTGGCGTCGACCTTGCCAACGAGTTGGTCGTCGTGGAGCACGGGAAGCGCGAAGTAGCCCCAGCGTCGCTTGGCCTTCGGCTTGTACAACTCCAGGGTGTACTCGAAGTCGAACAGCTCCATGCTGCGGGCCCGGTCGTGGATGAGTCGATCGAACGGGGACAGGAGCGCGGTGCGTCCCTCGAAGCCGTCGGCGGATGCCTCCGGGTCGACTCGCCAGAGGCCAGACGTGCCCTCGACCTCGACAGGGGTGCCTGCATCGCCGACGATCCGCGGGCGGGTGACCCCGAGGGAACGCAGCCGTTTCTCGTCGCGGATCGTGCGGGCCTCATCCGCGGGCACCACCGGCACGTCGGCCGGATAGACCCGCTCGGCCAGGTCCCAAAGGCGCTGCCGGCCCCGGCGCCCCGCGACGGCCACCTCGCCGCGGGCCGCGAGGAACTCCAGCATCTGGGTGACGTTGCGGTCGTTGGTCCAGCCCGTCGACGCCCACGGCACCTCGCTGGTGTCAGGAATGTCGCGAGACGACAGCGGCCCCGATGTGCCCAACCGGTCGAGCATGCGCCGGCGGAACCCGTCGTTGGCGCGCAGCCACTCGAGCCGCCGCCCGGGTGCTGACCCCAATGCAGCCATCTCGGCGAGGTAGAGGCCGAGGTCCGCCGTCGGGCGGACGATCGCGATCACCGGCTCGGTCTCCGACGGTTGCGCGTGGTGCTCGAACAGAGTTCGGTCGCGCTCGAGTGCCCGCTGGAGGTGGTCGGGCTCGTAAGAGTTCCCGATGCGGGTCGACGCAGCCAGGTCGGCGCTGGGCGCCACCGCAGCCGTAGGGTCGAGCTGCAGGAAGGTCAGCCGGACGGCCACGCTCAAGAGGTCCTGAGGCCGGTCGGCGTCGAGCAGCTGCGCCCGGATGGCGATCCGGCGGGCCTCGGCGCGCGCGAGCCGGCGCACGTTCGCGGGCAGCGACGGCTCCTCAGCGGGTTTCGAGGAACTCGAGCACGCGCTGCCGGAGCAGTGCGGCCGCGTCGACGTCGTAGGACGGCAGGCTGGCGTCGGCGAACAGGTGCTGGTCACCGGGGTAGAGGAACAGTTCCGCGTGCTCGGCCGACTCGACGAGGGCGCGCGCCGCGTCGAGGTCGCCGTCGTCGACGAAGAACGGGTCTGCTTCCATGGCGTGGACCTGCACGGGCACATCCGCCGGCCACGATCCAAACTCGGACGGTGGGAGGCATGCGTTGAACAACAGCGCCCCTCTGGCCGCCGGGCGGGTCTGGGCCAGCTTCTGCGCCGGCATCACCCCGAGCGAGAAGCCGGCGTAGACGACTGCGTCGGGGAGCCCGTCGGCGGCACGGACCCCGCGCTCCATGACCTCGCCGAAGCCGATCTCCCCGGCGTGCGCCACACCCCCCTCGAGCGTGTCGAAGGCTCGGCCGTCATAGAGGTCCGGCGCGTGCACGGTGTGCCCGGCCCGTCGGAGCTCGTCGGCGAAGTCGAGGAACCCCGCCGTCTGTCCATGGGCGTGGTGGAACAACAACACCTCAGCCATATCGCTCCCTGTCCATCTCAACTCACCTTCTGCCTGTGTGGCGCCTGCCGGTGCCCGCGAACGGCGGTTCTGAACGATCGGCGATGGTAGATAGCGATCACGGTGGCGACAAGACCCGAAGCGGACCGAGCCGCACGAAGAGCATCACGCCCGCGAGCTTCTCCAGGTCGCGGGTCGCTCCAGCGGACCGGCGTCGACCGGGTGGAATCCCATGTCCCGCGCCGGCGCGAACACGATCTCCTTCGCTGCCGGATCGTCGCCGGCGATCAGCACCGAAGCGGCGATCCCGTCCACCGCCGGATCCGTCAGATGCCTCGCGTGGACGTGGTTCCAGCCCTTGAACACCCTGGCTCTCGGCAGGCGCTCCTGAATCGCCTCGGCCGTCGAGCGTCCCTTCGGCGTCTCCCGCTCACGCTTGTTGTACGGGTAGGACACGTCGATCACGACGGTCCCTGGCAGATCGCCGAGCCGGCCGAGCGTCTCGTGCATCGCCCGCCACGGCACGGTGAGGATCACAACGTCGGCGTTCGCCGCGGCAGCCGCGTACGTCGCACCGCCGGCGGCGCCCGTCTTCGCGGCGGTCGCGGTCGCCCGGTTCGGGTCGCGCGAACCAATGAAGACCTGGTGGGTCGGAGCGAGGGCCTGAGCGAACCCTCGACCCATCTTCCCGGTGCCAATGATGGCGATCCTCACGGTCGCTTCTCCTGGGATCACCGCAGCACGAGAAGGTCGAGCGTACTGGTGACCGGCTCGTCCCACGAGGAGGTGGACGCAACCTCGTCCAGCCGGTTCATGCCGGCTTCGAACACGTCGTCGCTGAGCCGGATGAGTGTTGAGTCGGCCCGGACCCGAACCAGATCGGCATACTCGCGCAGGTTGCGCGCCGTGACCTGCTCGACTGGTTGCAGCCTCTCGAACCGGAAGCCGGCCGGTACGAAGGCGCCAACCACCTCGTCGACCGTTGGCCAAAAACCCTCGGTCACCGCCAACGCCTCGGGGAAGTAGCACAACCACGGGATCCCGTCGGTCCGGCCCGTGAACCCCTCGCGGATGAGCACCGGCGCCCCCGGGTGCAGCACGCGGCGCAACTCACGGGCGGCGCCGGCGAGATCGCCGAAATGGTGTATGACCGTTGACAGCCACGCCGCGGCGCAGCTCCGGCCGGCAAGTGGGAGGGCGTCGGCCCGCCCACCGAGGTAGGCGATGTTGGGGTGGGACCGCTTGGCGGCAGCCTGGGCGCGCATCCCCTTCGAGGGCTCGACCCCGACAACCCGGACGCCGAACCACCGGGCGAACGCATGCGACCAGATGCCGGTGCCAGAACCGATATCGAGGAGCGGGGTCGCCGATCGGGTCGGAACGAGTCCGGCGACGGTTCGACGCCATCCCTCGAGCTGGTCGAGCGGAAAGGCGCGGCCTTCGTCGTAGCGGCCCGCCATCTCCTCGTAGTCGGTGCCAGTCACGGGCCCTGTCATCACCAGTTTCCCCCTCGGCTACCCGGCGTTCACTTTCTAGCGCGGGGGCGCCGTTCAAGCAGCCGGGCTCGGCGCTCTCTCACGCCTGACGCCGAGCGCCCGACGGCGTGTGCTCGACCGGACCGTCCCGGATCCATGCCGCGGAAGGACGACCATGCTGGATGTGCCCGAGACCCGCTAGGCCAGGGCCGGCGAGTGCAGCATCGCCTACCAGGTGGTCGGCGACGGGCCCGTCGACATCGTCTTCGTCCCGGGCTTCGTTTCCCACGTCGAGATCGGTGGGAGCTTGCTTCCCTTCCGCCGCGTGTGGGAACGGCTGGCGGCGTTCTCGCGGCTCGTCGTCTTCGACAAGTGTGGTACCGGACTGTCGGAGCACACCGAGACGGTCCCGACACTCGAGCAACGGATGGACGATGTGCGGGCGGTGATGGATGCCGCGGAGTGTGAACGAGCGGCGGTCGTCGCGCAGTCGGAGGGCGGGCCGATGGGCTGCTCTTCGCGGCTGGAGGTCCTGCAGGCCGTGGCTTTCCAGGACGCGCCGGTCGACGAGTCGACGAGGCTCTTGCTCGGCCGCGCCCAGCGGAACGCGGCGACTCCGGCACGAGCGGTCGCCGCCGTTCGGTTCGGGCTCGAGTGCGACGTGCGCGATGTGCTGCCCGTGATCTCGGCGCCAACGCTCGTGCTGCACCGCACCGGTGACCCGTTCGTGCCCGTCGACTCCGGGCGCTACCTCGCCGATCGGATCCGTGACGCGAAGTACGTGGAGCGCCCGGGTGAATTTCGCTTGAGCGCGACCGGTCGCGACTACGAGATGATCGACGAGATCGAGGAGTGCATCACCGGCCGGCGACACGTCCCGACGTTCGACCGCGTCCTGACGACGGTGCTCTTCACCGACATCGTCGGATCGACCGAGCGGGCCGCGCAGGTGAAGGACCAGCGCTGGACCGAGGTGCTCGATGCGCACAACGCGGGTGTCCGGCCGGAGCTCGCCCGATTCGAGGGTCAGGAGGTCGTCACGGCCGGCGACGGCTTGCTCGCCGCGTCCGACGGTCCGACCCGTGCCATCCGTTGCGCCCAGGCGGTCGCGGCACGGTCCCGCAGCATCGGGATCGACGTGCGAGCCGGACTCCACTCGGGGGAGTGTGAGGTACGCGACGAGGGATATGCCGGCAAGACGCTGCACATCGGATCGCGGGTCGGCGCAATCGCCGGTCCTGGGGAGGTTCTCGTGACCAGCACCGCGGGCGATCTGGTCATCGGTTCTGGATTCGAGTTCGAGGACGCGGCTCGCACGTACTGAAGGGCGTCCCTGGGTCGGGGCAGGTGCTCGCAGTCCGCGCCTGGCCGAGGTCACGTCCGCCGAGCACGCTCGTGTCGCGTCGCGGCGGCCCTACCATGCGGACGGTTGAGCGGCGATGCGCTCGAGACCAGGTTGGTGCGCCGCGGACCGTCGGCGCCCGGATGAGGGGACGGATGGCGACATGGCAATGACCGGTCCTCAAACCGGCTACGCGCCGGTCGACGGCCTGCAGATGTACTACGAGATCCACGGCGAGGGCCGGCCCCTGGTCATGCTGCACGGGGCCTACATGACGATCGATTCCATGGGTCCGATCCTGCCCGCGCTGGCGGCGACCCGGCGGGTCGTGGGAGTCGAGCAGCAGGCGCACGGGCACACCGCCGACGTCGACCGCCCGCTCACCTACGAACAGATGGCTGACGACACGGCCGCGTTGCTGCGCCACCTCGGGATTGAGCATGCCGACGTCTTCGGCTACAGCATGGGCGGCGGCATCGCCCTCCAGCTGGCGGTCCGTCACCCGGAGTTGGTGCGCAGGCTCGTGCCCGCCTCGGTCTCCTACACCAGTGACGGGATGCACGCCGTGGCGCTCGAGATGTTCCAGAGCATAACCCCCGAGCTGTTCGCAGGTTCGCCGATCGAGGAGGAGTACCTGCGGACGGCACCCAACCCCCGGGACTTTCCCCGGCTGGTTGCGAAGCTGAGGCAGCTCGACACGACCCCGTACGCCTGGCCGCCGGAGGACCTCCGGGGGATCGCGGCGCCCGTCATGGTCGTGGTCGGCGACTCCGATGTCGTCAGGCTCGAGCACGCCGTCGAGTTGTTCGGGCTGCTCGGCGGTGGGGTGATGGGCGATCTGGCCGGCCTGCCGCAGTCGCAGCTCGTCGTTCTCCCCGGCACGTCCCACTTCGTTCCACCCGGAGTTGGGGTATTGGATCGCGCCGAGTGGCTCGTGCCGATCATCATGGCCTTCCTCGATGCGCCGATGCCGGAAGGTCACTAAGTGCTCGCCGGGCGGCGAGTGTGAGCCGGGGGTGTCCGGATCGTTCAAGACGACCACCGCCGATCGGTGCACGCTGAGGCCATGACCGTCGATCTCGCAGCCGCCGCCGATTTCATGGCGACCCACGCCCGTCTACTGGACCGCCGTCGATTCCAACTGATCATCGGCAAGGCCGAGCCCGCCACGGTCGTGGCCGCGCTCGATGCGTTCCGCAACGGCGATGGCGGCTACGGCTGGGGTCTCGAACCCGACTTGCGATCCTCGGAGAGCCAGCCGGGAGCCGCGCTGCACGCCTTCGAGGTGTTCGAGGAGATCGCCCCCGCCACGGCCGCGCAGGCCGTCGCCCTGTGCGACTGGCTGGCGTCGGTCGCCTTGCCCGACGGCGGGCTGCCGTTCGCGCTCCCGGTCACGAACGCCGCCGGCTGCGCACCCTTCTGGGTTCAGGCGGATGCCACCGTCTCCTCCCTGCAGATCACTGCCGTCGTCGCCGCCACCGCTCACCGCGCCGGCGCCCACAACCCCGCGCTCGCCGCGCATCCCTGGCTCGCGGGGGCGACCCGCTACTGCCTCGCCGCAATCGATGAGCTGGGCGACGCTCCGCATGCGCTCGAACTCGCCTTCGCGATCCAGCTGCTCGACGCCGTGCACAACACCCACCCGGAGGCGGCCGGCCTGCTGCGCCGGCTCGCGAGCCACATTTCCCCAGGTGGGCTGGTCCACGTGGCCGGCGGACTGGAGGACGAGATGCTGCGGCCCCTTGACTTCGCCCCGACGCCCGACCGCCCGGTTCGGGCCGTGATCAGCGCAGAGGTCGTCGCCGCCGACCTGCACCGGCTGACCGCAGGGCAGCAACCCGACGGCGGCTGGACCGTCGACTTCGCCAGCTACTCGCCCGCGGCCAGGCTCGACTGGCGCGGCTACCTGACCGTGCGCGCCGTGTCCGTCCTGAAGCGCAACGCCATGATCTGACCAGCCTCATTCCCGTCATCGGACGGAGCTGTCGACGCCACTCGCAGCTACGACGTGATCGAGATCGAGGCCGTCGGCCGCGACCCCGACTGATCCAATCGGGGGCCGCTATCCGGTGTCGGCGTAGGGGATCGGTGGTGGGTGGCGGCTGCGGTTATGGGGACCGCAGGCGAGCTGTCCGTTGGCTTGGGTGGTGGGGCCGCCGGCGCGAACGGCTGGATGTGGTCGACCTGGGCGCGGCCGGTGGGGACGTCACAGGTCTTCTGGCTGCAGTGGCGGTCTCAGACTTCGATGGCCCGGCGGGTGGCGCCGTCGAAGACGCGGCGGTGGGCGCCGGCGTCGATGACCCGGGAGGGTCCGGCGAACACGATCCGTTCGATGTAGGCCTGGTCGAGCCAGGACAGCAGGGAGGCGGGGGTGACCACGGTGCCGTCGGCCGGTTCGCAGATCCGCCCGGCCAGGGTCTCATAGCCGACGAACACAGTGAACCGGGGGGCGGGGCGGCGCCCGTCGGCGGGGGCGGTGCCGGCCCGGCGGGCCATCTCGACCAGGGCGTCGGCCCGGCGTTGGGCCGGGCTGCGGACCCGGTTGACGTCGACGGTGGTGACCTCGACCCCGGGGCCGGCGTCGGCCCGGTCCGCGGCCCGGTCGGCCCGGAACAGTTCGTCACAGATCCGGTCGAGCTGGTGGCTGACCGCGGCCCCGGCGATGGGGTCGAGCACGAACTCGCCGAACCCCAGCCCGTCGAAGCTCTTGGACACGTGGGCCCGGCGCCGTTGGTGTTGGGTGTCGGCGTCGGTTTCGGTGCCGTCGGGGTCGGCCAGCTGGGCCCAGTAGGCCACGGCCCCGGGCGAACCGGTCATAACCCCATCGTGCGGGCGGACGTGGTGGGCGTCGATGTCGCCCGCCAGCCAGGCTTCCTCGATCGCGGGCAGCTCCCTGAGGGCTCGACCCAGGGCGACCCGGCCCGTGGCCGTCGCCACCGGCACCCGGTGGGCCCAGGCCAGCCAGGCCTCCGGGGTCCTGGCCCCATCCGACGTCCAGTCGCGGGACGTGTCGAAGTCGGCGGTGAGCCGGGTCTGGACCGCGTCGAGGCTGGCCGCGGCCCGCTGCAGCTCGATTGTCGCCCCTACCCAACCGCCTTGGCGTCAGTCGAAGGTGAAGAACGCGCCGCGATGCGGCCACCCGGCGGGGCCGACCGATCTCGGCTCGGCGCCGGGCGCCGCGGGTGGCCGCCTAGCGTGAGCGCACATGTCTCGGCGGCCGCTGTATGCGCTCTACGTCGCCGACTCGATCTCGCTCGTTGGCAACGCGGTCGCTCAGCTGGCGGTGCCATGGTTCGTGCTCGTCACGACGGGAAGTCCCGCGCTCACCGGCCTGGCCGTCTTCTTCAACTTCCTCCCCGCGGTCCTCGCCGGTTTCTTCGGCGGCGTCATCGTCGATCGCCTCGGCTTCCAGAAGACGAGCGTCGTCGCCGACCTGGCGAGCCTGGCCGCGGTCGCGGCCATTCCGCGGCTCTATACGACGGTCGGGATCGAACTGTGGCAGTTGATGGCGCTCGCGTTCCTGGGCGCGTTGCTGGACGCGCCGGGCGCCACCGCCCGGCAGGCGCTGTTCCCCGACGTCGTGGAGCTCGCCGGCGTGACGATGGAGCGGGCGAGCGGGATCCGTGGCGGCATTCAGCAGGGGTCGCTGCTGGTGGAGGGCCGCTCGGTGGCCTCCTCGTGGCGTGGCTCGGGCCTGTGAACGCGCTCTGGCTGGACGCTGCGAGTTTCGCGGTCTCGGCCGCATTGGTCGCGATCGCCGTCCCCCGATCTCCGCGTGCGCAGGGCGCGGAGTCGCCCGGCGGGTTCCTGGCCGAGCTGGCCGAGGGCTTGCGGTTCATCCGGGGTCACCGCCTGATCCGCGCCATCGTGGTGACGGTCCTGATCACGAACTTCCTCGACGCCCCATTCCCGGTGGTGATGCCGGTACTCGCCCGAGAGGCCTACGGCAGCGCCACGGATCTCGGCCTGATGTACGCGTCCTCGGCGGTGCCGGGCTCGTCGGCGCGCTGGCCTACAGCGCCGTTGGCCGCCGCCTTCCACGACGGCGGCTCTTCATCTGCTGCTTCGCCGTCGTGCCGGTCGTGTATCTCGTACTCGCCACGTTGCCGCCGCTTCCCGCGGCGCTCGGCGCGCTCGCGATCCTCGGTGTCGCCTCGGGACCTCTGAACCCGCTGCTCCTCACCGTGTCGTCCGAGGTCGTGCCCACCCGCATGCGAGGACGCGTCTTCGGCGCCACCAGGGCCAGCGCGTGGGCCGCGATTCCGCTGGGGATCCTGCTCGGAGGGGTCGTCGTCGAAACCTTCGGCGTCGCGGCGACGCTGCTCTCCATCGGAGTCTGCTACGTGGTGGTCACCGGCTACGGGTTCTTCAACCCGGCGTTCAAGGAGTTCGACCGCCAGCCACACGCGGCGGAGGAGCCACAGCTCACGAGATCGTGATCGCCGCTTGGTGCACCCGAGGAGAAGGGCGGTCGGGTCGTTGCGGGGCTCTCGATCGGCGTGCAGTCTACGGCGGTGTCCTTCCGGATGACCGAGCGGATCCGGCGACGGATCGACCACGAGCGGATCGTCTGGCTCACGACCGTTTCCCCGTCCGGCCGACCCGCGCCCCGCCCGGTCTGGTTCGTCTGGGATGGTGAAGCGTTCGTCGTGTACTCCAAGCCCGACACGGCCAAGCTCCGCCACATCGACAGCAACGAACGTGTGACCTTGCACTTCAACAGCGACGCCTACGGGCGGGACGTCGTCGTGATCGTCGGCCGCGCCCATCGCATTGCCGAACCCCTCCCACCGTCAGCGTGCCCGGGCTATCTCGACAAGTACGCCGATCGGCTCGGCAAGATCGGCCACGACCCGGCGTCGTATGACGAGGCCTTCCGAGTCGCGCTCCGCATCACGCCGGAACGGTCTTACTTCCCCTCCTGAGGCTCGGAGGCACGAGCTCGATCCTAGGGTGGGTCAGTGCTCGCCCTGACGACGACCTCCGCCGCCCCGCACGTCGCACTGAGGGCGGTCACCGACCCCGCGCCGCTTCCCGACGAGGCGCTGGTCCGGGTCCGCGCGTTCTCGCTCAACCGCGGCGAGGTCACGCGCCTGCCTCAGCTGCCCGAGGGGTCGATCACCGGCTGGGATGCCGCCGGCGTCGTCGAACGGGCCGCCGCCGACGGCAGCGGACCGGCCGCGGGCACCCGGGTCGTCGGCCTGGTCAACGTCGGGGCCTGGGCCCAGCTCGCCGCCATCCCCACCGTCAGGTTGGCGCCGATTCCTGACGAGGTGTCCGATGCGCAGGCCGCCACCCTGCCCACTGCCGGCATGACCCGCTCCGCTCCTTGGAGGTCGGTGGCCTCGGGCTCGCCAAGCGGGTGCTGATCACGGGCGCGACGGGCGGCGTCGGACGGATCGCGGTCCAGCTCGCCCGGGCAGGTGGCGCCCGCGTGACCGCGCTCGTGCGCGATGCCACCGCATCCGACGCCCTCATGCGCCGCCTCGGCGCCGGCGACGTGGTCGAGCAGCTCGAAGGGGAGTTCGACCTGATCATCGACGGCGTGGGTGGGGCGACGTTCGGATGCGCGATCGAGCACGTCGCTCCTCGCGGTGTCGTCGTCAACATTGCGACCCAGAGCCCCGACGAATCCGTCACGTTCCGGGCGGCGCGGTTCGACCGGGCGGTCGGCGCGACGATCTACACCCTGAACCTCTTCGACGAGCTCACGTGGCACGCGAGCGGAACCCGCGATCTCGCCCGCCTCTGCTCGCTTCGGACCGACGGACGGCTCAATGGCCAAGTCGAGTTCGAGGGCTCCTGGCGCGAGCCCGGAGCCGCGTTGGACGCTCTCCTGCACCGCCGGATCGGCGGCAAGGCCGTGCTGCACGTCGACTGACGCCAGCGGGTCAGGCCGTCCTGGCCTGTCGTTCGGACGCGGCCCGGCGGACGATGGGAGCGAAGTTGCTCCACGTGAACCAGCGGGAGAAGTGCCGCACCAGGCTGGCCAGGCCCGAGAGGATCACGGACCCGTCATCGAGTGCGTCCGTCAGCGACAGGCGTCCCATGTAGACGCGGTACAGCGCCTCGGTCTCGGCCTGCACGTAGACGTAGTCCCGCGGGTCGAGGAGCGGATCCTCGTAGCAGATCGAGACCCCGATGCGCCGTTCCAGGACGAGCCAGGCTCGAGCCGAACGGGGGCCGCGAAGGTCGAAGGCGACGACGACCCGCGGGATGGGGAGGGCGCCGACGTCGGCGTGGCGGCTGATCCACAGCACGAGGAGATCAGGGTCGAGCTCGGCTTGGGAGGGATCCTCCAACACCCATGTGGCCGCCCAGTCGCCCAGGGACTTGACGGATTCGCCAAGCTGCTCGCCCGCCCGAGTCAGCTGGTAGGCGGGGCCCGCCGGCCCGAAGGGAGGAGCGGTCCCCTCGGACGTGACGACTGCCCGGGCGAGTCAGGCGTGCGCGGTACGTCGTCCGACGCCCGAGGAGTTGTTGGCGACGGCGTCGTCATGCCCCCGGCCGGCCTCGTGGCCGAGGATCAGTGGCGGAGAGCTTGTTGAGGACCGGGCGCGCCGCCGGCGGCGCACCGAAGGTCAGGGCAACCGCGGGCGCCCGGTGCCGATCATCGCGTTGCGTGTGACCAGGGCAGCCAACCGCGCCTCGGTCCAGCCCCCGGTACCGGCCGGCCGCAGGGGCAGGACGAGGTAGCGCTGCTCGGCGGTCGAGTCGTGGACCCGCAATTCGACGTCGGGATCGATCTCCATGCCGAACTCGGCCAGCACCGCCCGGGGCTCGCGCACGACGCGGCTGCGGTACTCGAAGCTCTTGTACCACGCCGGCGGATTGCCGAGTAGCCCACTCGGGTAGCAGGAGCACAAGGTGCACACGATCACGTGGTGCCGCGATGACGTGTCCTCGAGCACCGCGATCGGCACGGTCTGTTGCTGGTACTCGGCGAGGGTGGTGACGGGGTCGGCGAGCAGCCGGTCCCGGAAGTCGCCGTCGACCCAGGCCCGGGCGACGACACGGGCGCCGAGAGCCGGGCTCGGGGCGTCGCCGGTCGCAGACTCCGCAACGGCGGCGTCGACGTCGTCGGGGTCGACGTGGCCGTGATCGTGCAGGTGGCGCTCGAGGATCTCCGTCCGCTGCGCCGGTGTCAGTTCGTCCATGGGTGCCCGATCGGACGACGGCCCAGGCATCGCTCGCCCCGCTGCATCACTCACGGCTCCTCCACATCGCTCTCACCGAGGTCGGCGGTGATGGTGTGGTCGGCGGCGGAGTCGAACAGGTCGGCCGCGGCGAAGGCGACGGTGTACACCAGCTCGGGCCCGCCGTAGGTGCCGGTCGCGGCCGACTCGCCCGGGTTGGGCCAGGCGAAGGCGACCCGCTCGATCCGACCGAAATGGCGGCGCAGGTAGCGGGGGACCCGGGTGTGGCCGCTCGTCACCGGGTTTCGCACCCGGACCCGGTCACCCGCCCGGAACCGCCCCGGCCACGTCGGTGTGGCCGGCGACGGGCGGGCCACGGCCGGAGGCCGATCGTCGGCGTCGAGGAGGCCCTGCTCGGCCGCCAGGTGCTCGATCGCCCATAGCCACCGCTCGTAGTAGCTCGAGGCCAGGTAGTCGGCGGGCGGCATCTGTTCGATGGTGTACCGGAACCGATCGATCGTCGTCTGGCCCATGACGGTCGCGAGCATCCGCCACACCCGCCCCTCCCAGGGCTCGTGGAACAGCGGCTCGTCGGCTTCGATGGGCACCGGACCAAAGCCGTGCATGCCGCCGAGGTCGTGCACACCGTCCACGGCATGATCATCGCACCACCCGACGCACCGATGCGTCGAGCGCGGCATCGCCGAAGACCAGGCGAGCCGTCGGCTCACTGCGGTCCAAGCACCTCTTCCCAGGGAACGTGCAACATCGCCTCCAGCGCGGCGCGGTCGTACCCGGCCTCGTCCCGGGTCCCGGTGCCGCGGAGGTGGACGGAGCAGAGCTGGAGGAATTCCTCCCACCCGGCGCCATAGGCGACGGCGCCCGCGTGCCCGAGCTCCGAGTGGCTCAGCACCACCCGGGTGTGGTGGTCGCCGAGCGGGGCGAGCTCGAGCCGCACCGTCGACGGCGGCTCGTCCCATCCGGTCCACCGCACCTCCAGCGCACGCGGTGCATCGCAGGCGGTGATGGTCAGACCCGCGACGTCATCGTCCGGCGGGGACATCACGAGGTCGACGTGGCTGCCGACGGTGAGCTCACCGCTCGGTACGCCGAGCCAGCGTGAGAGACGGTCCGGGTCGGTCCATGCCGACCAGACGTCGTCGATGGCGAAGTCGTAGTCGCGGGTCAACGTGATGGTGTAGGTGTCGCCGGTGCGCTGCGCCTGGCGGCCGGTGAGACCGGCAACGGTCTCGAAGTCGACGATGGTCATGGCGATCTCCTCCTTGTCGTGCTGCGCCCACGGCGCAGCTCGGTGTCCAGGGCGTCGAGCCGTTGCTCCCAGAAGGCGCGGTAGCGCCCCAGCCAGTGAGCCACCTGGCGGAACCCGTCCTCGCGCAACCCATACAGCCGACGGGTGCCGGCTGCGGTCACGTCGGCGAAGCCGCACTCTCGCAGCACCTTGAGGTGCTGGGACACGGCGGGCTGGCTGAGCCCGGTCTCGACGCGCACGGTGGCGGCGATCTCCCCGGCCGAGAGCGGCCCACCCCCGGCCTCGGCGCGATCGGCGATGAGGTCGAGGATGCGACGGCGCACCGGGTCGGCCAGGACATCGAACGCCTCCACGAGGTTCAGACTATTCGATCTCACTTATATAAGTCAAGACAAATAAAGACTCGCACCCCGAGCCGATGACGATCAGGATCGCCGCCAACGGGATGAGCGGTACACGGATGCTTCGCAACATCGCACGGTCTCCTCCTTCCATGCCGTGCCCCCGCAACGGTGGCTAGGAGGAACCGGGTCAACCTTCAAGTCTGTTCGCGGGAGGACCGCACCCGGGTGATCGCGGGGGCCGCCGTCCGGAAGCCCCGGACCGAACCAACGTGGCGTGGTTCGGGGCTTCGCTGACGGTCAGTGGGGGAGAGGCCCGTTGGCCGGTCGGATGGGCTGGTCGGGCTCGTCGACGCCGTAGTCGTAGCCGTGGGGGTAACCGTTGGCCGGCATCGGCGACTCGCTCCGACGCTCAGTGGCGTACGCCGACATGTTCGCGTCGGGGGTGGCGGCCGGGGTCCGACTCGCCGGCTCGGTCTGCACGTTCTGGCCGGTGCCCTGACCACATGCGGTGATCAGCAACATCGCGACCGCAGCCGACGCCAGCGACCTCCGCCATAGTCGGTTGGCTTGGTTCATGATGATCTCCGTGTCCGTGCAAGGCGTGGTTTCGCCCGCTGCGAGCAGGGTGCGCCGATCCGTCCGGCCGGTTTGCGTCAGGTGGCACCGATCGGGTGTACATAGGTCATCCAGCCACCGCGTACCGAGCGACGGCGCCGCAGGGATGCCACATGTCACTCCCGTCCCTCTTGACCGATACAGAATCCGCGGTACTGTATCGGTACAGTCACCTGAGTGGATGGAGCGCCACCATGTCCCCGATCTTCGTGTTGACCGACATCTCGATCAGAGGGTCTCTCGATCGCGTCGCTCGCAGCGCCCTACCAAATGCGCCCGTCAGGCCCGGCCGGGAACGGCGGCGCTACCCGCCCTGGGCGCGCTTCGGTAGCCAACGGAGGCTGCCCACCGTCTCGGCGCCGAGAAGGGCGCAGGTCGGGTGCGCGCCGGGGAGCTGACCTCTACCCTGGCCATGGACCTGGCGGGGGAAGGCCACATGGCAAGGGTGACATTGCAGACGATCGCCGACCGGCTCGGCGTGAGCCGGATGACCGTCTCGAATGCTTTTTCCCGCCCGGATCAGCTCTCGGGCGAGCTGCGCCAGCGAATCCTCGCCGCCGCCGAGGAGCTGGGCTATGTCGGGCCCGACCCGGCCGCCCGGGCGCTGGCCCGCGGCACGACCGGCGCCGTCGGCGTGCTGCTGACCGACTCGCTGCAGTATGCGTTCACCGACGAGGTGGCCACCGGCTTCCTCGGCGCCGTCGTCGACGAGTTGGCGCCCACCGGGCTCGCCCTGACCCTGCTCGCCTCGAACGGCATGGACGACGACGTGATCCCCGCCCGCGACGTGGCGATCGACGGAGCGCTGGTGTACTCGTGCCAGCCCGCGTCCATGGCGCGCGAATGGTTGATCCGGCGCAAGCTGCCGTTGGTCTTCGTCGATCAGGACCCGGTGCCCGGCATCGCCAGCATCAACGTCGACGATCGCAGCGGAGCCCGAGCCGCAGCGCAGCATCTGGTCGAACTGGGGCACGAACGGATCGGCATCGTGACCGTGACCCTCGATGAGCCGCTGGCCGTTGTGACCGATCTCGCGTCGGCCAGCAGGGGCCATCCGCAGAAGCAACGGATGCTCGGCTGGCTCGACGCCCTGAAGGCTGCAGGCATCGACCCGCGGGTCGTGCAGGTCCCCTCCAATCGCGAGGACGACGGCGTCCGGGCGGCACGACTGCTGCTCGCGTTCGACGAGCGGCCGACCGCAGTGCTGTGCTTCGCCGACGTTCTCGCCCTCGGAGTCATCCGCGCCGCAGACGAGCTTGGACTGGTCGTGCCCGACGAGCTCTCCGTGGTCGGCTTCGACGACGGCCCGGCGGCCCAGCGGTCCCGTCTCGCGTTGACGACGGTCCGACAGGACGTCGCGGCCAAGGGTCGCCTCGCGGCCACAGCCCTCGCCACCGCCATCCAACAGGCCAGGACCGGCGCGAGGCCTCGGGTCCGGCACCTCACCCTGCCCACCGAGCTCTTCGTCCGCCAGACCACGGCCGCCGCCCCGAATGTTGGGTGGTTGTCGCGCCCATAGGCGCGATTGGGACCCGAAGATCGGAAGCGGGGCCTTGCCCGCGACGGCACACGTCTCCGGGCCATCGGGCGAACGCCGTAGGCTCCGGCCGGCGCCGCCGCCTACGCTCGCCGTCTGGCCCACCGGATCGAGCACCTCTTGTCGGCTCGCGTCTACCTGTCGCCCCACGTGGTCGGCGATCGCCTGTTCTTCGTCTCCGACCTCTCGGGCCGACTGAGCCTGTACGTCATGGATCGCGAGGGGAGCGTGCCCGAGCCGCTCCTGCCGCCCGACGTCGCCCTGATGACGCCCGAGCTGCTGGGCGGCGAGGCGTTCGTCGCCCCGCCCGAGCAGGGCATCGTGGTCGTGATGATCAACCAGGCCGGCGACGAGAACTACCAGCCGTGCGTTGTGCTGATCGACGGCGGCGATCCCGAGCCCATGTTCGGGACCCGGTTCGCGGGCCAGCAGGTCGCGCTGGTCGAGCTCGACCAGGGCGGGGTCGGACGGGTCGACCTGGCCCACCCGGAGAAGGTCGAGCCGGTCGAGATCACCGGCGCCACCCATCCCGGTCGAGGCGAGCTGACCTCGGCCAGGTGGGTCGAGGACGACCGCATCGTGGCCACCTACAACGTCGACGGAGTGTCGTGGGGCTACGACGGCCGGTTCGACGCCGACCGGCGCCGGCTCGACCTGGGCACCGTGTTGTGGGGCGGCGGGGCGCTCGCCGACGGAGTGGCCAGCACGCGTCGCTCGAGCGCAGCACGCGACGCCACGCCGTGGCCTTCTCGTCGGCCACCACGCCGGTGCAGCTCGCCATGGTCGAACCCGACGGTACGGCCGGGTTCGTCACCAGGAACCTGGTGATCGGGCTCGATCGCGTTCTGCCGGCTGCGGGCGAGGACGCGTCCTTCGAAAGCCACGACGGGCTGCGGGTCTCGGCCCGGCTCTACCTGCCGGCCGACGGCCTCGGGTTCGAAGGTCCCCGCCCGGTGGTGCACTACGTCCACGGCGGCCCCTACAGCCAGGAGCGGCCCGACTTCACCTGGTTCTCGATGCCGATGATCCAGTTCCTCACCCCGCGGGGGTTCGCGGTCTTCGTCCCCAATGTCAGGGGCTCGAGCGGGTACGGCCTGGCCTACACCAAGCACGTCGACCGCGACTGGGGCGGGCAGGACCGGCTCGACCATGTCGCCGCGGTTGAGCGCCTCCGCGCCGATCCGAGGCTCGACGTCGATCGGATCGGCGTGATGGGTCGGTCCTACGGCGGCTACATGTCGCTGATGCTCGCCGGGCTCCATCCGGAGATCCCGTGCTCGGCGTCTGGGTCGCCGAGCGGCTGCACACGACAACCAGCCCTGCGGCCCGGAAGGCACGGAACCACCAGCTCACCGTGTACAAGTCGACCGGCCACGCGGTCGAGGACGCGGTCGCGGCTCGGCTGGTGGTCCGGCGGGCCACGGAGACCGGCGCAGGCGTCACCGTCGAGTTGTAGTCTCAATCGCGGTCGCGGTCGCGGTCGCGGTCGCGGTCGCGGTCGGGGTCGGCGGATCGGCCGTGCTTCCAGTAGCCGCGGACCGCACTGTGCGCCCGCGGCCAGCCTCGCTCCTCGAAGAGGTGACGCCGGATGCGCTGCATCGCGGCCGCCTCGCCGGCGGCCCATACCCGGGTGCCGGCGGCCATCTCGACATGGCGGACGGCGTGCACGAGCGTGGCGCCCGGCGTCCCGTCGGCCGGCAGGTCGTGCCACTCGACCGTCGCCGTTGGATGGTCGGGGAGCTCGAGCCGGGCGCCGGGGTCGGCCACCTCGAGGTGGACATCCACCGGGCGGTCGGGGGGCAGCCCCTCGAGCAGTTGGCCGATGGCCGGGAGTGCGGTCTCGTCGCCGGCCAGGACGAAGCCGGCTGCATCCGGCGCGATGGTGAAGCCGCGGCCGGGACCCGAGATCGCGGCCGGGGCGCCGGCGACGGCCGTCTCGGCCCAGGTGGACGCCGAACCGTGCCCGTGGACGACGATCAGGACGTCGAGCTCGCCGCGCTCGGTGTCGACCCGGCGGGGCGTGAACGTGCGGATGATCGGTCGGACACCACCGGGCAGGAGGAACTCGTTGCCGTTCCAACTCGGCAGCACCAGGTCGGCCCCGGCGGGGGATGGAAGCAGCAGCCGCACGCTCGCGGCCGGAAGGTCGACGGTGAGACCCTCGAGTTCCCGGCCGGCCAGGCCGACGCGGACCATCCTGTGCGTCAGGTGCTCGATGCCCCGCACCGACGCCACGCGAAACGGCGGGGGCTCCCGCCGGGTCGGCACCGTCACGACGCGAACGCCCTGATCCGCCCGCCTAGCGCTCGAGCGCCGGATCGAAACGGCGCGACTCGTCGATCGGGCTCATGAGCCCGACATGGTGGCCATCCGGGTCGACGACGACGGCGTAACGGGCGCCCCAGAACGCGTCGCAGGGTGCCTGGGCGGCTCGGACGCCTGCGTCGGCGGCTCGTTGGAAACAGGCGTCGACCTCGCCTCGGTCGGCGAGCGCGATCCCGATCACGACGGTGTTGCCCGGCCGGATGTCATCGAGGCCGGCGTCCCACGACCGAGCCATCTCGGTGTTGTCGAACGCGAGGTGCGGCCCGGGTCCGCGACCGACCTCGGTGTGGCGGCGTCCGGATCCCGCGGGCCACTCGGGCGCATCTGGTACGTCGAGACCGAGTGACCGGTAGAACGCGATGGTGGCATCCATGTCGGCCACCACCACGTTGATCTGCGAGAAGGTCGCCACGGTCGGCTGGGGACCGTCGGGTTCGGGCATGCCGACAGTCTCCACGCCCACGGCCGCGTCGTCGTGGACATTCTGGGGAGACTTGCGCTCGCCTACCGGCCCCAAAACCGACACAGAGGCGAGTTGCGCGGGCTTCCGCCGCAGAAGTCGACACAGAATGGGGTCATGACCTACGTCGCCGATCCGCGGGTCGATGCCTACATCGACGCCCTGCCCGCCTGGCAGCAGGCGATCTGCCGGGAGGTCCGCGACCTCGTCCACGCCGCCGATCCCGAGGTCGAGGAGACCGTCAAGCGGAGGGTCCAGCCGTATTTCGTGCTCGACGGCAACATCTGTGCCCTCCTCGCGGCGAAGGACCACGTCAACGTCTTCCTCTATGACGGTGCCATCGTTCCCGACCCCGAAGGGATCATCACCGGCGGCCACGACAACACGACGGCGCGCACGGTTGCCGTTCGGCAGGGCGAGACGCTCAATGCGCCTGCGCTCGGCGCGATGTTCCGGCAGATCATCGCCAACAACCGCGCCGGGGGCTGGCGCAGGCTCAAGGGCGAGCGCCGGTAGTCGGGACCGAGGGTTCTTGCCAATCGCTGAACACCTCGGCGACGCGGCGACGCCGTCGCGCCGGCGACCTAGCCTCGACGCCGATGGTGCGCATGGCCGCGGTCGTGGTCGGATCGGTCCTGACCGTGGCCGGCTGCGGCCCCGCCGATGGCACCGATCGGTCGGCGACGCCAGAAGCCGCGGTGTCGACGACGACACTCGTGGTGTCCGAGTCGACCACCAGCACCGTCGCCGGCCCGGGCCCCGCTCCCGCCACGACTGCGGTCAACCTCCTTCCCGACATCGCCATGGTGGACGTCGAATCGGCCGCCGAGGTGAACCTGCGCAGCCTGGCGGGGGCGGCGCCGATCCTGTTCTGGTTCTGGGCGCCCCACTGACCGCGGTGCCGGGCCGAGGCGCCCGACGTCGAGCAGTTCGCTCGACAACACGCCGATCGGGTCACCGTGGTCGGCATCGGCACCCAGGACAGCTTCGAGCAGGCCCAGGACTTCGTCGCCGACACCGGCGTGACGTTCGAGATGCTGTGGGAGCCCGGGTCGGCGTCATGGCAGGCCTACGAGGTCGTGGTGCAGCCCGAGGCCGTCCTGGTCGCCCCCGACGGCACCATCCTGGCCAGATGGCCGGATCTGTTCGAGGCCGCCGATGTGCTCGATGTGCTCGACGGTTGACCGCGGCGCCGGGCGTGGTCAGTCCGCCGGCTGGGTGAGATCGATGACCGAGTCGTCACCCCCGAACTGGTTGGGAACATAGGCGTCGGCGGCCCAGTCGTTCTCCCAGCGCTCGCCGTCGATCAGATAGCGGAACCGGTAGGCCCGGCCCGACCTGAGGGTGACGACGGCGAAGAACCCTCGATCGTCGCGCTGCATCTCGAGGGCATCCGCCGACCAGTCGTTGAAGTCGCCCGCCACCGAGATCCGGCCGGCCCGGACCTCGGGCGGCAGCCGGAAGGTCACCACCACCTCGTGGGGCCCTTCGCCCGGCCGCTTCTCCAGCACGTGGGCGAGTTTCCCAGATTCACGTGCTTCAGCGGTGGCTACGCTGCGCAGTCTCCGCAAGACGGGCGTCGGGCAGAGGAGACATGCGATGGCAGTACGCGTCCCGTTCACCGGCGGGGAGAAGGAGAGCCTGCGGGTCAGCCTCGATCGACACCGCGACGTGATCCTCTGGAAGCTCGAAGGGCTCGACGACGCCGACCTGCGGCGCCGGGTGGTGCCCTCGGGGACCAGCTGCTCGGTCTGGTCAAGCATCTGGGCGCGGTCGAGTACGGCTGGTTCTGCGAGACGTTCGGACGGGCGACCGAGCCGTTGCCGTTCGACGACGACGACCCGGACGCGGACCTGAGGGTCGAGCCCTACGAGACCACCGACGACGTCCTTGCGTTCTACGGCAGGGCCCGGGCCGCGGCCGATCAGGTCATCGCCGACGTCGACCTCGATGAGACGGGGACGGCGTGGTTCGGCGACCCGGCGTCGATGCGGTGGGTGCTCATCCACATGATCGAGGAGACGGCCCGCCATGCCGGCCATGTCGACATCCTGCGGGAGCTGATCGACGGGGCCACGGGCGACCACCGGCCGTCGGACTAGCCGGGGGCGCGTCCGTCGGGTGGTACCCCACACCGGCGCTGGCCGGCTGGTACCCTGGGCGGCACGCGGGGTCCGCGGTACCGACCGGGCGTGAGAGTCGGTGGACAGAACGGGTCGACGTCCTGGTCAGCGGCCTCTCGTCGCCCAAGGGGCTGGCGGTGAACCTCAACGACAATCCCGTGGTCGGCCAGGGCGCGTTCGGACCTCCTGGCCCGGTGGTCGAGTACCAGTTCCGCGGACCGGATCGGGGCCAGACCATCCCGATCACCGATCCGTTCAACCCGATCGACGTGGCGATCAGCCCGCTGGACGGCACCGGCTGGGCCATCAGGGGGGGCGCGCTCTTCCACCAGCTCGGGGACGGGACGATCGTGCCCGTGCTCGACCTGGCCGCCTACCAGCTGACCGATCCCGATCCGGTCGACCAGGAGGGTGTGCCGAACGAGTCGAACCCCTACGGGTTGGCCGTGATGGCCAACGGCGACGCGTTGGTCGCCGATGCCGCCGGCAACGACCTCATCCGGGTGACGCCGTCGGGTGAGGCGACGACGATGGCCCGCTTCGATGTCGAGACGATCTCGACCGACCACACGCCGCCCAAGTTCGGGCTGCCGCCGGAGTGGACGGCCGAGGCGGTGCCCACCTCGGTGGCGATCGGGTCCGACGGGGCGGTCTACGTCGGTGAGCTCAAGGGCTTCCCGTTCCAGCCGGGCTCCTCCCATGTCTGGCGGATCGACCCCGACGCCGACGGAGCGCTGTGCTCGGTGAACACGCCGCAGGACGACTGCACGGTCGCGGCGGCCGACTTGACGGCGATCCAGGACATCGCCATCAACGTCAAGAACGACAACCTCTATGTCCCCGAGCTGGCCGCCGACGGCGTGCTCGCCTTCGAGGAGGGCTTCACCCCCGGTGTCTTCCGCCGGCCGTGCTGCTCAAGGTGAGGGATGGCCGGCAGACCGAACTGGTCCATGGTCAACTCTCGCAACCGGGCGGCCTGGCGGAGCGGCGCAACTCACCGTGTTCGTCACCGACGGCGTGTTCAACCCGGAGGGCGCACTGCTGGCCGGCCCACATCCGCCAGGTTCGAGCCGGTACGTCAATTGAGGGGGTTCCGACACTGGTTTCTCTCGTACACCTTCCCGTCTTGCTGAGCGGGCCCGGGTCGTCTGGCAGTGCCGACCCGGCCCGCCGTTGTTGGGGCTGCTCCCACCGTCCCCTGCGTTCCCAGGTTCGGGCTGCCCCCAGCTTCAATGGCCTACTGCGACAGGCCACAGGTGGGTCCTTCCATCCCACCCGGTTCAGTGGCGCCTCGTGGCGCACGTCGATGATCACGAACAGCTCGTAGTAGACGCCCCGCTCGGGACCCCGGAGTTTCGTTATGTCCCACGACCACACCTGATCGGGGCGCCGGGCGATGAGCTCGGGCTTCTTCTTCGCGGGGTGGATGCGCTGGCGGCGCCGCTCCCGGTTCTCCCCGGCGACGGCCAGCAGCCGGTAAATGGTGCTGATGGAGCACAGGTAGATGCCGTCGTCGAGTAGACGAGCCCACACCTGGGCGGGGGCCAGGTCGCAGTACTCCTCCGAACGCAGCACGGCCAAGACGTGCTGGCGCTCGGCCTCGGTCAGCGCGTTGCGCTGTGCCGGCCGGGTCGCCGGCGGCCCCGCCACCGCCGGCGCCCGTCGCCGCCGATAACACGTCGCTCGCGACGCGCCCACCAGCGCACGCCTGGACGGTCGACGTGACCGCTTCCAGGTCATCGAAGTGTTCGTCGATCACGGCTTCGACTTCAGGTCGGAGTCCGCGCTCTCGGAGAGCAGCTCCAAGAGCGCGTGCGCTTTTCCCGTGATCTCCAACGCCAGGCGGGTGCGGGCCAGCTCCGCCTCGAGTCGCTCGTTGCGGCGACGGAGCCGCTCCACCTCGACCTGGTCGGGCGTGCGCTTCGCCTTGGCCTTCGGGGCCAGGCCCGCCCGGGCGCCGGCGTCGCGGGCCTTGCGCCACGCGGCGATGTGCGACGTGTACAGGCCTTCCCGGCGCAACAGCGCGCCCCGCTCGTCTGAGCCGACCGGCAACGCGTCGTACTCGTCGAGGATCTGGGCCTTGTACTCAGCGGTGAAGGATCGCCGCCGTGGCCGGGCAGCCGGGTCGGGCTCGTCCACCACGCCATCATGGGCGCGCGCCAACAGAGATGCAGTCGTCATGGTCATCGGTGTAGATGCTCCGGTCTCGCCCCGTAGGGATGCTGGGCTACCGCAGATGTCTCACGTCACCCTGACACACAGGGTCTGAGCTGATCGACCATGCCCGTGAGTGACACCAGCGGATGCTGGGATACTGGTGTTCCAACCTGACAACGGGGGAGGAGCAGATGGCGACCTATGTGTTCCTGGGGCACGGCGATCTGAAGCCGCAGTTCGCCACGTTTCCACCCGAGCTCCTGGTGCCGCCGGGCACCTCGTTGCGGTTCTTCTCCGACGCCGGGCAGACCCTGTACCTGCCCCAGAAGGACGGAAACACCGACTACACCCGGGTAGTCAACGTCTGGGAGCACTTCCATGAGGAGGAAGCACCGATCCCTGAGCGGTGGGTGACCTACAACTTTCGGCTGTCACCGGAGGACACCGACGAGGAGCGGCAGCTCGCGATGTCACTGGATTGGGGCGCGGAGGTCGTGAGCTTGCCTGCGGGATCGATGCCGTTGTACCTCTGTCAGGGCACGGCGGACACCTGTCCGACCCCCATGCTCAATGTGCAGCAAGCGAAACATGAGCGCGGAGAGGGTGGACCCGTTCCCGACAGCCGGTGGGAACATGACTGCGAGGGCATCCTCGGGCAGTATGCAGGTCACGAGCTGATCTGGATGGCTTGCACCGCATTCTCGTTCGCGACCCCGGAACTGCCGTCGCTCGTCACCGCCGGCTACTCCGGTCCCGGCGTATTGGACGCGTCCAAATGGGAGCCGGACGAGAACGCCTGGAGGAGGGTCCAAGTGCTGAATCTGAGTCGGCTAGGAGCGATCGAAGAGGGCGGCAGCGTCGCCATTGTCGCCGGCGGGGACCTCGTTCTGATCGGTGCGGAACACTCTCGCCAGGCCGGCGAGTATGTCGCCCGTCAGGACGACATGGAGGAGGGGATGCTCACCATCGGGACGGACGAGATCGAAGTGTCCGGAATCAGCGCCAAGCAGGACTATGTCAAAGCCGCCATCGAACAGCTCTCGGAGAAGTCGATCAACTTCGTCTGACCGCAGTCGAGCCGACTTGCTCAACAGCGGCGTCTATGTCTCGGCAGGCGACGTCCTGTCCGCCTGGCTCCCCGCCGGGCATTCCTTGAGCGGTTTCGGACTAGACCACCAATCTGGCCGAGTCCTACCGGGCCGGACTTCACCCCCACCTGGCCCACGCCACCCGGGAACCGCTGCGTGGACAAGGTCCGCCGCCGGGTCGGGCAGGAGACCCTCCACTAGCAGGGCCGCAAGGCCTACCCGCGTACCGGATCCTCAACCAAGCACATTGAGGCAGTCCCGAAAACAACCTTACGCCCGGTCCGACCGCTGCTGCCCAGGACGCGGCGAACGGGCTCGGAGGACCCGAGCCCGTTCGGTCGCGCCGTGGCCGCCTGGACGCCGGGGGTGGGCTCCCGGAGGTGCAGGAGGCGGCCAGCCGCGCCGACCCCCGCACCACCATGCGCTATGACCCGGCCAATCCCTTGACCGACATGCCACCCACGTCGTGGCCGCCTTCGTCGCCGGAGCGGCCCGCTGACCCACCTGGCGGAGCGTTACCAATCGCGACTACAAAACAAGTCGGTCGCGCCGGGAGTCGAGTGTTCGTGATCCCGGCGTCGTTCGGTGTTATCAGGTGGCTGGGATGTTGCACAGATCCGGCGTTCGGGGAGTACGTCAACCGTCTGCTCGGCCGGGGGGGGGCCGCCCGGTGCGATCTCCGATGCTCGCCCTCCTCGTCGGGGCGAGGCTTCAAACTCGTTGCCCTCGGGATCGGCGATGACGATCGGGTAGCCCGACCAGACCCTCGCGGGCGTCGTTGGTGAAGAGCGCTTGGGCAGGGTGACGGCGTCGGAGCGCTTGGTCCGGGATCGTGAGCGTGTTCAGGCTGTTGCTTGTCGCTGAGCGTCGACTCAGTAGTTGGACGTCCGAGTCGGAGGACTCTCAACCGCCGATTGCCGAACGCCCCATCAGCGCTGTCTGGACAGGCGTGCTGGCTGCCTCGAGCCACCTGAAGAAGACATCCTGATAACTGGTGGCAGCGGTGTCGACCGCATCCCCGTATGCGGGGATGCGGTTGAGCCACACCATGATCCCTGTGAGTCTGTCCACGTTCGACTCCAGCTGACCGAACAACTGCTCGAGGTCGTTCTGCTCCGCGTATTCCTTGACCCACCGGGCCTTCGTCCAGTCCGCGAAGTACTTCCGGTTGATCATGAGAGCCAGCACGTCCTGTGGAACATGATCAAAGTCGTCCTCGACCTGGGCCACCTCTGCGGGATCGCCGCTCTCCAGCCGGGTGACATACTCGTCGACCAGGGCGTTGATGCCGTCGCTGGTGGTGTCGTATGCGGTGGGCACGGCCCCGATCGGCCCGCCAGGGACCCCGCGGCACGCGACGAGCGCGATGTCCGTGTCCTGCACCAGCCCCAGCACGCCAGCGCAGCCGTGGTAGCCCAGGGAACGGCACGCGGTCACGTCCGGGCCGACCTCGTCTTCCGGGCTCTCGCACAACCGGGTCCCGTCCGGAATGTCGGTGCCCACCCATTTGATCGGAACGCCGCTCTCGCCTGCGATCGCATACCACTGGGCGATGAACCGGTCGTCCTGTGCGAAGAGCGTGTAGTTCTTGATCGGCCCGTGTATGGGCAGTCCGGGTTCGCCCGCTTCGTCAAGCAGCGCCAACAGCGCGACGTTCGTTCGGAGGTTCACACTCTCCGCTGAGTACATTCGCACGGTCGCACCATCCGGCACGAACGTGTCCGGGAAGCCCTCGTCTGCCCCATGGCCCTTCACGATCGTGGTCATCTCGACCCCTTTGCTGATTGGGCGGCGATCACATTGGCGGCGGCCGCTTCACCGCCGGGGTCGACGGGTGATGACCCTGCCGGCAAGGCACGCGCCGAGGCAACCAGGGACCCTTGGTACACGTCGTTGCTCAGGTTGTTCCACATCGGACTGACTCTCCTTGTCGTCCTCTCACGTAGGTCATCCCGCACCGAGCCGACGCCGACGAGTTTCATCGCCCGTTCCCACGCTCGTTGCTGGCCAGGACGGACTCGACGAATGCCCGCAATTCGTGCCAGTCGGCGAAGTGGGTTGCCGCTCCGGTCACGACGTGCTCGGCCCGACCCTGGGCGGCGACCGCCTCCGGGGACCGGGCGGCCCGGAACTGGATGACGAACGCCCGGTCGGCGGGCAGGCTCGGCTGCGTCTCGGGTCGGGTCACCCGCATCCTTCCGTGTCGATCCTTCGATGACCATCGTCGGGGATCGGACGGGTCGGTGTCCTTCGAAAGTTCTTCGATTTCTCTACGGATTGGGAGCCTCGACCCCGGCGACCGCCTGTTTACAGCGGACTCCGGGTGCGTCATGCTGGACCGATGGGGGAGGCGCGGGCCGCGCCGCGGCGGGTGCGGACGCCGTCGTCTTCGGAGAGTTCCGGTTCGACCTGTCGGTCGAGCGGTTGTGGCGGGGCGGCGACGAGTTGCCGTTGCGGCCGAAGGCGGCGGGAGTGCTGCGCGAGCTGATCGGGCATGCGGGCGAGATCGTGACCAAGCGGCGGCTGTTCGAGACGGTGTGGTCCGACGTGATCGTCGGTGACGCGGTCTTGGCGGTGTGCATCAACGAGCTACGTCAGCTGCTGGGCGACGATGCGCAGCGGCCGCGGTACATCGCCACCGCCCACCGCCGCGGGTACCGCTTCGTCGCTTCGGTGACATCGGCGGCGCCGACGGCCGGTGGAATCCCCCGGTCGGCGGCGCCGTTCGTCGGGCGCGACGCCGAGCTGGCGACGCTCGGGGACTGGTGGGAGTTGGCGCTCTCGGGCCGGCGCCAGGTCGTCTTCGTCGCCGGTGAAGCCGGCATCGGCAAGACGACGTTGGTCGACGTGTTCATCGAGGGTTTGCACTCTGATGACGGGGTTCTGGTGGGGCGGGGCCAGTGCGTGGAGGGGTTCGGGGAGGGGGAGCCGTACCTGCCGTTGCTGGAGGCGTTGGGCCAGCTGTGTCTGGGTCCCGACGGTGCTCGGGTGCTGGGGGTGCTGGACACGCACGCGCCGGCGTGGTTGCTGCAGATGCCCGGGCTGGTGGAGAAGGGGGATCTGGACGCGCTCCGGTTGCGGACGGCGGGGGCGCCCCGGGAGCGGATGCTCCGGGAGCTGGCCGACGCCGTCGAGGCGCTGACTACGACCCGACCGCTGGTGGTGGTGTGCGAGGACCTGCAGGCCGGTGACCGGTCCACGGTCGAGCTGCTGGGGTATCTGGCGGGTCGGCGCCCTCGGGCCCGGTTGCTGGTGGTTGGCACGTACCGGCCGGCGGAGGTGGTGTTGCGGGATCATCCGTTGCGCCGGGTGGTCCAGGAGCTGCGGGGCCGGCGCCGGTGCCGGTTCCTCCCCCTCGAGTTGCTGTCGGGCGCGGCGGTGGAGGACTACCTGGTTCGCCGCCTGGCTCCCGGCCGGCCGGCGCCGGCGTTGGTGGCCGACATCACCGGGCGGACCGACGGCAACGCCCTGTTTCTCGTCACCTTGGTCGACTATCTGGTGACTCGGGGCCTGCTGGTCGGCGAGGAAGGCGGCGAGGTGCGGTGCCGTGACCCCGAGAGCCTGTTCGGTGTTCCGGACAGCGTTCGCCAGATGATCGACCGCCAGATCGAGGAGCTCGACCCCGAGGATCGGCGGCTGATGGAGATCGCCGCCGTCGCCGGGGTGGAGTTCGCCGCCGAGGCGGTGGCGGCCGCGGTGGGCGAGGATGCCGACCTGGGGTCCGACGTCGAGGACCGGTGCGGGAGGCTGGCCCGCGACACCTCGCTGCTGTTCGAGTCGGCCAGCGACCGGTGGCCCGACGGGACGGTGACGGCCTGCTTCCGGTTCCGGCACGCCACGTACCAGGAGGTCCTCTACGATCGGCTCGGCCCGGCCCGGCGCCGCCGGATCCATCGCCGCATCGGTGAACGGACTGAGACCGGCCACGGCGCCCGCGCCCGCGAGATCGCGGCTGAACTGGCCACCCACTACGAACGGGCCCGCGACGCCGGGCGCGCGGTCCCGTATTTCGCCCACGCCGCGGAGACTGCCCTGCAGCGGCGCGCGCCACGGGAGGCGCTCGACTACACGGATCGGGCGCTCGAGCTCCTCGCCACGACGCCTCCCGGCCCGGAGCGGTCCCTCGGCGAGCTCAGGCTCCGCATGACCCAGGCGGCGGCGTTCATCGCCACCAAGGGAGCCGGGACGCCCGAGGTCGAAGAGGCCTATGCCGCGGCACGCCGGCTGTGCCGGGACGTCGACGACCCGACCGTGCTCACGCCGGTGCGGTACAGCCTGTGGAATTTCGCGATCACCCGCGGCCACATCCGTGACGCGGTCGAGCTCGCCGTCGAGATCGACGCCCTCGTTCAGCGGGGTGCCGATCCCGCCATGCGGCTCCAGGCCCTCAACTCCTTGGCCGTCACTCATCTGTTCGCGGGAGAGCTCACCGCGGCCCAGGTCGACATCGACCAAGGGCTCGAGCTGTACGAACCCACGATCCACCACCGTTTCGCCAGCTACTTCGAGGATCCGGGCGTCCTGTGCCACGTCTACGCCGCGTTTGGGGCGTGGCTACTCGGGTACCCGACCCGGGCCCGCCAGCAGGCGGACGAGGCGCTGCGGCTCGCTGACAAGCTGGCCCCCCCGGGCGGGATCTGCCAGACCCTCTGGCCGGTGGGCGTGGTGTACCAGTTGTGCGGCGACGTCGCTCGAGTGCACGACCTCAGCGTCCAGCTCCTTCGGGCGTCCACCACGCTCGGCCTTCCCGTCTGGCAGGCCGGCGCCAGGATCCTCGACGGTTGGGCGAGTGCCCGCCGGGGGGAGCTGGAAGGTGTCGTGGCCCAGATCCGGGACAGCCTGGCGGCGTTGGCCGCCCTCGGCACCGACGTGATGCGCCCCTACCAGCAGGCGCTCCAGGCCGAGGTCTCGGCGATGCTCGGGGACACCGCGGACGCGGTGGACAGCGTCACCTCCGCCCTGGACGGCGTCGCCCGCTCGGGCGAACGGTGGTACGAGGCGGAGCTCGTCCGGTTGCGTGCCGAACTGACCCTCCAGGTGGCTCAAGCGTCGCCGACCGCTCGACGTAAACGGCTCGAGATCGAGGCCGAGAAGCAGCTGGGCGAGGCGATCGACATCGCCCGCCGCCAGCAGGCCCGGTCATTCGAGCTGCGGGCGGCGACGAGCCTGGCCCGTCTGCACCTGGAACGGGGTCGACCCGAGCCCGGCCGGGCCGTCCTGGCCGAAATCTACGGTTGGTTCACCGAGGGCCACGACACCGCCAACCTCCGAGCCGCCCGGGGCTTGCTGGTGGATCTCGATCGCGCGACGTGAGCTACTTGAACCGGACGGCCTTCTCGGAGAACTTGCGCAGCTCGGCTCGGAATTTGGCCTTGTCGCAGTCGCCGGTGATCTCGATCCTGCCTTGCGTTCCGAAGCCGCCACGAGAGAGCACCCGGCTGTGGCCGCTGGGTTGGTCGCCCGAGGGGTTGAGTCCACCGCGGAGCTCCTCCAAGAATGCCCGGTTGGTCAGGGGCTACTCCGATCCGATGACCAGGCCGCCGCCCGCGTGCCGGTACGGGATCGATGGTCGGACGAGAGCGGATCTTGTAGCCGTTATGGATCCAGCCCACGGGCCTCTCGCCCCTCAAACACGCGGCCGTCGTCGTCCGCGGTCGATCCCCGCTCTCCGAGCGTGGCTCGGTCCTCGTAGACCGTGGTCCAGGAATCCATGCCGCCGCTCGCAGGTTCGTCTCGCCCGTCCACAGGTTCGTGGCTCGCCAGCCCACCTTGTGTCCTGGCCCTCGTACCTCTCGAGGTTCCTGTCGCACCGAGAGGTTCTCGCTCGGCGGCGGCGGCGCATGAACATCTGGTAGCGGAGTCGGCGACCGTAGCCCTCCTCCAGCGGGACAAGTCCGCCTCCCGCGTCCGGAAACCGGCCACGCGGTTGGTCTGGACGACGCGGATTTGCCAGCCCGCGTCAATCCACCTGAATCACCGTCCGTTCACCGGCTGCCCTCGAGCGTCGGCGTCCCACTCGGCGCCATCGCCCATTGGCGACGAGGGTGCTGCCCGCGAGAAGCGCGGCCAGGGCGGCGGCGACGTAGGTGGAAAAGGGGAAACCGGTCGACGCCAGGCTGCCCGACGCCGACCCGCTCGACCCTTGCGAGGCGCCCGACCCGCTGGGAGCGGCGACCACCTGGATCGTCGCGGTGGCGATGTCGTCGGACCCGAACACGGCGAGCACGTGGGGACCGATGGTGGCGTCGGCCGGGATGGTCACCCTCACCGTCAACCGGCCGGTCGGGTCGGCGGTTGCGGTGGCCAACCTTACTGGTGTCGAGTAGATCACTATCCGCGTCGGGTCGTTGGCGGGGAACCCCGTCGCCGAGGCGGTGGTGGTCTGGCCCCGCTGGGGGGTCGGGTCCGACACGGTCAGCCTGAGGTTCCCCACCGGCGGATCCGGTGGGATCGGAACCGGCTGGTTGAGCAGGAACGAGGCCCGCGCCAGCGGCCCGGCGTTGCCCGCAAGGTCGATCGACGCGGCGTAGACGATGTGGGAGCCGTCGGTGCCCACGGTACCGATGTCGCACGGTGTGTCGGGCAGTTCGGCGAAGCCACCCGGCGCCGTCGCCGGGTCGAGGACGCAGCGGACGGTGGCGGTGTCGTCCTCGACGGTGACGGTGACCCCGACCGGTGAGGCATAGGCGTTGTTGGCCCCGTCGGGGATGACCGGGTCGAGGGTGATCGTCGTCGCCGGGGCGGTCTGGTCGATGCTGAAGTCGGCCTGCACGAGGCTTGCGTTCCCGGCGGCATCGAGCGCGGCGGCGTAGACGACGTGGTTGCCGTCGGTGTCGACCGTGCCGATGGCACACTGCTCGGCGGGCAGGTCGTCGAACGAGCCCGGCGCCTCGTCCGGGTCGACGGCCCAGCGGACCTCGGTCGGATTGGCATCGGTGGCCGCCACGGTCACGCCCACCGGCGACACGTAGAAGTCGTTGTCGCCGTTCGGCGTGGCCGGGTCGAGGGTGATCGTGGTGGCCGGTGCGGTCTGGTCGATGCTGAACTCGACCTGCACGAGGTGCTCGTTGCCGGCCTCGTCCCGCGAGGCGGCGTACACGACGTGGTCGCCGTCGGTGTCGACCGCGCCGATGACGCACGGCTCGGCCGGGAGGTCAGCGAAGCCGGCGGGTGTGTCGGTCGGGTCCAGGGCGCAG
>JBOGGX010000245.1:0-22564 GCA_050744245.1 Acidimicrobiales bacterium | reverse complement strand
ACACTGCTTCAGCACCTCAGGCGACCGCGTGAGCTGCTGATCGCGCTGTCGACACCAGCACTGCACGACACGCCTCGACCGAACGCGCCAACCGCCGACTCCCCGACACGCGACTGCGCGCCCACATCACCTCTCTGTGTCCAGCGCCAGCCGCCCAACCGGCCCGATTCACACCAGCCACCTAGCACCGGTATGCGGTGCCAGGTGCGTCGAGTTTGGGTTCCGCAGTTCGTTGTCGTACCCCCTGGGGATACTGCGGCCATGGACGAATCGGGGGTGCTGCGGATCGACTGCGACGAGTGCGTCATGCAGGGCACGTCGGCCTGCGACGACTGCGTGGTCACGTTCCTGTGCGGGCCGGAGGGCGAGGGGCCCAGGGTCGTCGAGCTGGCCGAGGTGCGAGCGCTGCAGACACTGGCACGGGGCGGATTGGTGCCGAGGCTCCGCCATCGACGGCGCGTGCAAGCATGACCGGGTGCTGGGAGCCGCCTATGTGAGCGAGCTGCGACAACTGGGGCGACGAGCCGGGCTCGACGCGGTGGGCGTGGCGCCGGCGCACCCCTTCGCCGGCACCCGTCGCGACCTCGAGGCGCGGCGGCGGGCCGGGCTGCACGGAGGGATGGCGTTCACCTACCGCAACCCCGCCCGTTCCACCGACCCCGGCCGGGCCCTCCCCGGTGCGGCCGCGCTGGTGGTCGCGGCGCGGGCCTACGCCCACGATGTCCTGCGCGGCCCACGCCGGTCGGCGACGGGCCGGGTGGCGGCCTACGCGCGCGCCGATCACTACGGCGACCTGAGGGTCGGGTTGGGCCGGGTCGCCGAGCGGCTGCGGTCCGACGGATGGCGTTGTCGGGTGTTGGTCGACGACAACGCCCTTGTCGACCGCGAGGCGGCCTACCGGGCCGGGCTGGGTTGGTATGGCAAGAACGCCAACCTGCTCCTGCCCGGGCGGGGAAGCTGGTTCGTGCTCGGGTCGGTGCTCACCACCGCGCCCCTGCCGGCCGACCCGGCGCCGGTCGACGACGGCTGCGGTGGCTGCCGGCGGTGCATCGACGCCTGCCCGACGGGAGCGATCGTCGCCCCGGGCGTGGTCGACGCCAACCGGTGTCTGGCGTGGCTGGTCCAGGCGCCCGGCCCGTTCCCGGTCGAGCTCAGGGCGGCGCTGGGCGATCGGCTCTACGGGTGTGACGACTGCCAGACCGTCTGCCCGATCAACCGCCGGGGCGACCGAGAAGCCGCCCGGGACGGCGCCCAGGTGGACGACGAGGCGGGTCGAAGCGACGCGCCCGGAGGCCTGGTCGACCTGCTGGGGCTGCTGGGCGCGACCGACGAGGAGCTGCTGGCCAGGCACGGCCGGTGGTACATCCCTCGCCGCGACCCGCGCTACCTCCGGCGCAACGCGCTCGTCGTGCTGGGCAACGTCGGCCGGGGCGACGACCCCGCGGTCGCGGCCACGGTGCGCCGCTACCGCGCCCATGCCGACCCCCTGCTGCGGGAGCATGCCGAGTGGGCGGCGGAGCGGCTCGGCCTCGCCGGTCGGCCGGCGTGAAGCACCTGCTCGTCACGAACGACTTTCCTCCCAAGATCGGCGGGATCCAGTACTACCTGTGGGAGCTGTGGCGCCGGCTGCCGCCCGACGACGTCACGGTGTTGACCGCGGGGCATCCCGAGGCCGCGGCATGGGATGCCCGGCAGGGCTTCCGCGTCGAGCGCACGCCAGAGAAGGTGCTGTTCCCCACGCGTTCGTTGGCTCGCCGCATCGGCCGGTTGGCGACGCGGGCCGGAGCCGAGCTCGTGCTGCTCGACCCGGCCCTGCCCCTCGGCGTGCTCGGCCGCCGGCTGGAGCGTCCCTATGGCGTCGTCGTCCACGGCGCTGAGGTGACCGTCCCTGGTCGGCTGCCTGGCCCGAACCGGCTGCTCCGGTCGGTCCTCAACGGCGCCAAGGTGGTCATCGCGGCCGGCGGCTATCCGGCGGCCGAGGCCGAGCGGGTGGCCCGACGGTCGCTGCCGATCGTGGTGGTGCCGCCCGGGGTCGACACCCGGCGCTTCGTCCCGCTGACGCCCGCCGAGCGGGCGGCCACCCGCGCCGAGTTCGGCCTTCCCGTTCGTGGTCACGTCGTCCTCGGCGTGAGCCGGTTGGTCCCGCGCAAGGGTTTCGACGTCCTGATCGAGGCCGCGGCTCGTCGGTCCGCCGACCACACCGATCTCGTCGTCGCCATCGCCGGCCATGGTCGGGACCGCGACCGGCTCGATCGGTTGATCGCCCGCACCGGAGCGCCGGTGCGCATGCTCGGCCGGGTGCCGCCCGACCGGCTGCCGGCGTTGTACGGCGCGGCCGATGCGTTCGCCATGCTCTGCCGCGACCGTTGGGGCGGGCTCGAGCAGGAGGGGTTCGGGATCGTCTTTCTCGAGGCCGCGGCGACCGGCGTGCCCCAGGTGGCGGGGGCCAGCGGCGGGGCCGCCGAGGCCGTGGTCGACGGCGAGACCGGGTTCGTCGTGCGTCGCCCCGATGATCCGCAGGAGGTCGCCCGGGTCGTCGGCCGATTGCTCGACGACGACGTGCTGCGTCTGCGGCTCGGAGTTCAGGCCCGGCGCCGAGCCGAGTCGTACTTCGACTACGACGTGCTCGCCCGTCGGCTGGCGCTCGGGATCGCGTCGATCGCGGGCGACGGTGGCGGTGACCACTCATGACCGAGCCGACCGACCCGACCGACCCGACCGAGCCGACCGACCCCGTGTCGGCGGCGACGACCCGGCCCGGCCAGGCCATCGTGACCGCAGCCCTGGTGGGCACGGTCGTCTTCGTCGTGGCCGCTGCGGCCGGCCTCGCCGATCCGGACGGACTGGCCATCGGCACCGCCGTGGTCTCGATCGCCATGTTCGTCATCGGCTGCACCACGTTCCTGTGGGCGTTCGCCATCGCCGTCGGGCGCAGCCGCACCGACGAGGTCACCCTGGCCGGTGTCTACTTCCTGAGCGCGGCGCCGACGGCGGCGCGAGCCCGCCTCCTCGGCGCGCTCGCCGTCCAGATCCTGGTCGCCCTCACCGCTGGCATCGTCCGCATCTACACCCCGGTGGCCTTTGTCGCGTTGGCGCCGATGTTCGGCCTGGGGCTCGCCGGGTTGTGGGGGGCGCGGCACGCCACGTTTCTGCCCCGCCGGCGCATCTAGAGCGGCCCATTCGACCCATTGCCCGTCGGCCGGGACAGAATGGCGGCCGTATGGCCGAACAGACGACCCGGCGCATGACGATCTCGGCCTCGCCAGAACGGGTGTGGCAGGCGCTGATCGACTTCGACCGCTACCACGAATGGGCCCCCGACCTGAAGGAGGCGGCGGTCGTCGAGCACGACCAGGACGGGCGAGCCACCCAGGTCACCTTCCGGGCCGCGGCGATGGGCCGCAGCACCAGCTACACCTTGGCCTACGACTACGCCAGGGCGCCGCACGAGCTCACCTGGCACCTGGCCGCGGGCGACATCATGCGCCGCCTCGACGGGAGCTACACGCTTGACCCGGTCGACGGCGAACCTCACGCCACCGATGTCACCTACGACCTGGCCGTCGAGCTCGTGCTCCCGTTGCCCGGGTTCGTCAAGCGGCGGGCCGAGGCCAGGATCATCCACACCGCCCTCGAGGAGCTCAAGGACTATCTGGAGTCCGATCAGAAGGCGTCGGCCTGAGGCGGCGGCCGCCCGGTGCGGCAGACTGAGCCGACGGGCAGATCGGGAGGTGAGCGAGTGAGGATCCTCGTCTTCACCGGGAAGGGCGGCGTCGGCAAGACCACCGTGGCCGCGGCCACCGCCCTCCGCTGCGCCGTGGCCGGGCTGCGCACCCTTGTCCTGTCGACCGATCCGGCCCACTCGCTCGCCGACTCGTTCGACCTGCCCCTCGGCGACCAACCCACCCCAGTGACCGACCTGCTCGCCGGGCAACAACTCGACGCCCGAGCCCGGCTCGAGGAGGCGTGGACCGACATCGAGCACTACCTGACCGAGGTGTTCAGCTGGGCCGGGATCGACGACGTCGAGGCCGAGGAGCTGGCCATCCTGCCCGGTCTCGACGAGATCTTCGCCCTGACCAACATCAAGACCCACGTCGCCTCGGGCGAGTGGGACGTCATCGTGGTCGACTGCGCGCCGACCGCCGAAACCATCCGCTTCCTCTCCCTGCCCGACGTGCTGGCGTGGTACATGGACCGGATCTTTCCCGTACACCGGCGCATCAACCGGGTCGTGTCGCCGATGGTGCGCCGGCTGACGACCCTGCCGGCGGCCGGCGACCAGGTGTTCGCCGCCACGCGCCGGTTCTACGATCGGCTCGAGGGCGTCCGCGACCTGCTCACCGACCCGAAGCTGACCTCGGTCCGCCTGGTCGTCAACCCGGAGAAGATGGTGGTGGCCGAGGCCCGCCGCACCTACACCTACCTGTCGCTGTTCGGCTACCGCGTCGACGCCGTCGTCGCCAACCGTCTGCTGCCCGACGACGTGAGCGACCCGTGGTTCGACCAGTGGAAGGCGGTCCACGCCGAGCAGCTGACATCGATCACCGCCGCCTTCGCCCCGCTCCCGATCCTCCGGGCCGACCTGGCCGCCACCGAGCTTGTCGGTGTCGATCGGCTGCGGGCCTTCGGTGCGAACCTGTACGCCGGGCTCGATCCGGCCTCCCGCCTCCACCGGGGCGAACCGATGCGGCTGCGTCGACGCAACGCCGAGTACGTGCTCACCCTCCAGTTGCCCTTCGCCGAGCGGGGCGACCTCGATCTCGGGCGGCGGGGTGACGAGCTGGTGATCACGGTCGGCCCATACCGACGGGCGATCATGCTGCCCGACTCGCTCCGTCGGAAACCGGTGTCGAGGGCCGCCCTCGAACGCGGCACACTGCGGGTCGTGTTCGCCGGTGATCCTGCCGCGGCGCCCGACGCCGCCCGCCGCCCGGCGGTGGCGCCGTGAACGACGACCGGGCGCGCGAGGCGGTCGACCACCTGCAGGTCGCGGTGCGCGAGCTCATCGCCGCCGGCCAGGCGCTGCTGGCTGCGTTCGACGACGTGGTCGACCGGCCCGAGGCCGGGGACAACCTGCTCGCCGCGTTCGAGTCGGTCGCCAAACGGTTCCTCCCGAGCGAGGGCTGGGACGATGAAGCGGACAAGCACGACCAGGACGGCGACGACGGCGACGACGGCGAGGGCGGCGGCGGCGGCTTCGAACCGATCAGGATCGACTGAGGGTGGCCGGCCGGATCGATGCGGCGACGGGTGTCCTAGGATCGCAATCCATCACGGAAGGAGGTGCGGTGTCGATCGTCACCGAAGACGTGATCCGCTCGCTGGCCGCATTCAGGGGGGAGAAGGCCCCGGTCACGTCGTGCTACCTCGATGTCGATGGTCGTCGCTACCGGCGCCACCAGGACTACGAGTACGTGCTCGACGCGCTGCTGCGGGAGGGTCGGTCCAAGGCGGACGGTGACCAGTCGGTCGAGGCCGACCTGCGCCGCATCGACGAGTACGTGCGGGGCGGGCTCGACCGGTCACACACCCGGGGCCTGGCGTTCTTCTCGTGCGTGGCCCACGACCTCTGGGAGGTGATCCCGCTGCCGGTGCCCGTCCGCAACCGGTTGGTCGTCAACCACCTCCCGGCCGTCGGCCAGCTCGAGGCGGTGGTCACCGACTACCAGCGGATCGGCGTGCTCCTGGCCGATCGGCAGCGGGCCCGGGTGTTCGTCTTCGAGCTGGGCGAGCTGATCGAGCACACCGAGACGATCGACGAGCTACCCCGCGACTACGACGAGCGGGGCGACATGGAACGGGGCGACGTCCAGCACCACGTCGACGCCCTGGCCCTGCAGCACCTGAGGAACGCGGCCGACGCCGCCTGGCGGGTCTACCAGGACCACGGCTTCGAGTACCTCGCCATCGGCGCCCCGGACGAGATCGCCAACATGGTCGAGGGCATGCTCCACCCCTACCTGAGGCAGCGGCTGTGCGGCCGCATCGGGGTGCCGGTCAACGCGGCCGCGGCCGACATCAAGACCGCCGCCTTCGAGGTCGAGGCGAGCGCCGAGCGCAGGCGCCAAGCCGAGCTGATCGACCGGCTGCGGGAAGCGGTCGCCACCGGTCGGCGGGGCGTGGCCGGGCTGCGGCGCGTCCTCGACGCGATCAACGTGCGCAAGGTCGACCGGCTGGCGGTGTCGGCCGGCTACGAGGAATCGGGTTGGCGCTGCGTCGCCTGCGGCGCGCTCGCGCTCGTGGGTCGGGCCTGCGCCGTGTGCGGCTCGGCCATGGTCCGCGTCGACGACGTCGTCGAGGAGGCGATCGAGGAGGCCCTGCGGCAGAAGTGCCGTGTCGAGATCTGCTCGGGCAACGCCGACCTCGACGTGCTCGGGCGCGTTGGTGCCCTTCTCCGGTACTGAGCCTCGATCGTCGGTGCTGACGGCCGGCGTTGACGTCGGCGGGACCAAGATCCTCGCCATCGCCGTCGACCGCGCGACCGGCCGGGTCGCCGCCGAACCGGTGCGGGCGCCCACGCCGAAGCTCGATGCTTCCGCGCTGGTCGAGGCGGTGGCCGTCGCCGTCGACGGGGTCGAGGCCGCGCTCGGCCGGCCCGTGGATGCGGTCGGCGTCGGGCTTCCCGGCCTGGTCGACCGGTCGGGGACGCTGGCCATGGGCCCGCATCTGCCCGGCATCAGGAACCACTCGTTCGCCGATGCGTTCGCCCTCAGGCTCGGACGACCGGTCACCGTCGACAACGACGCCACCTGCGCGGTGTGGGCCGAGCACCGGCTGGGCGCCGCCCGGGGTGCGTCCGACGTCGTGATGGTGACGCTGGGCACGGGAATCGGCGCCGGAATCGTGGCCGGCGGCCGGCTGTCGCGGGGGGCCAACGGCTTCGCCGGCGAACCGGGTCACATGGTGATCGACCCCGACGGTCCTCCGTGCGAGTGCGGGCGCCGTGGGTGCTGGGAGCAGTACGCCTCCGGCCACGGCCTGATCCGGTTGGCCGGCGGTCGCACCAGCGAGGAGGTCATCGGTGCGGCGAGGGAGGGCGATCCCGAGGCCGGCGAGGTGGTGCGTCGGTTCGCCTGGTGGTTCGCCCTCGGCGTGGCCAACCTGGTCGCCGTGCTCGACCCGCAGGTGGTCGTGGTTGGCGGCGGGCTGGTCGAGGCGGGCGATGTCCTGTTCGACCCGTTGCGCCACGCCTACCGCGACCTGGTGATGGCGAGCGATGTCCGCCCGGCGGTACCCATCGTCCCCGCCGCCCTCGGGGAGCGGGCCAACGCCGTCGGCGCCGGCCTGCTCGCGGCCGAGACGCGCTGACGCACCGCCTCAGTGGACTGGGGGAACGTAACGGCCACGCGCCGCGTCGATCTCGGCCACGGCGGCCGCCACGCCCTCGAACCCTCGGGTGCTCGACTCCTTGTCGGGCTCGATCATCTTGTAGACGTCGAAGAAGTGCTTGATCTCGGCCCGCATCATCTCGGGCACGTCGGAGATGTCGGCGACCTGGTCCCACCGGGGATCGCCGAAGGGAACGCAGATGATCTTGGCGTCCGGCCCCTTCTCGTCCTCCATCCAGAACACGCCGACCGGGCGGACGTGCACCCAGCACCCGGGGAACGTCGGCTCCTCCAGCAGCACCAAGGCGTCGAGCGGGTCGCCGTCCTCACCGAGGGTGTCGGGGATGAAGCCGTAGTCGGCCGGATACACGGTGGCCGAGAAAAGTCGCCGATCGAGCCGGAACACGTTGTGCTCATGGTCGAATTCGTACTTGTTGCGGCTGCCGCGAGGGATCTCGACGACGACGTCGACGGCGGGCTGGTCGGTCATGGCCGCATTCTCTCGCGGGCTACCTTGACATGATGGATTTTCGCCGCATCGATGGCCTGCCGCCGTATGTCTTCACCATCATCGATGGCCTGAAGCAGGAGCTGCGGCGGGCCGGGCGCGACGTCATCGACCTCGGCTTCGGCAACCCGGACATCGCATCACCCGACATCGCCGTCGACAAGCTGGCCGAGGCGGCCCACAACCCCCGCAACCACCGGTACTCGTCGAGCCGCGGGATCCCGAAGCTCCGTGAGGCGGTGACCCATCTGTACCAGCGTCGGTTCGGCGTCGAGCTCGACCCCGACCGGGCGGTCATCAACACGATCGGGGCCAAGGAGGGGTTCTCCCACCTGATGTGGGTCCTGCTCCAGCCGGGCGACGCCGCCCTGGTGCCGTCGCCGTCGTACCCCATCCACATCTGGGGCCCGTACCTCGCCGGGGCCGACATCCGAGAGGTCCCGCTGTCAACCGACAGCGACTTCTTCGAGAACGTGCAGGAGGCCTACCGGTACTCGTGGCCCAAGCCCAGGGTGATCGTGCTGTCGTTCCCGCACAACCCCACCACCAGCTGTGTCGATGTGGACTTCATGCAACGCATCGTCGACTTCGCCCTCGACAAGGGGGTCGTGCTGGTGCACGACTTCGCCTACGCGGAGGTCGCCTTCGACGGCTATGTCCCGCCGTCGATCCTCCAGGCGGAGGGGGCCGACGATTGCGCGGTCGAGCTCTACTCGATGACCAAGGGCTTCTCGATGGCCGGCTGGCGCAGCGCCTTCATGGTCGGCAACCACCAGGTGGTCGGTGCGCTCACCAAGCTCAAGAGCTATCTCGACTACGGCGCGTTCCAACCCATCCAGATCGCGGCCACGGTCACCCTGAACGAGGCCCAGGACTATCCGAAGCAGGTCAACGAGATCTACCGGTCGCGCCGCGACGCCCTCTGCGAGGGGCTCGAACGCATCGGCTGGCCGGTGCCGAAGCCGAGAGGAACCATGTTCGTGTGGGCGCCCATACCCGAGCCCTACCGGCACCTGGGCTCGCTCGAGGTGGCCAAGAAGCTGGTCGCCGAGGCCGAGGTGGCGGTTTCGCCCGGCGTGGGCTTCGGCCCGGGCGGCGACGGGTTCCTTCGCTTCGCCCTCATCGAGAACGAGCAGCGGATCGCGCAGGCGGTCCGCAACCTGCGCAGAACGCTCGTCGACCTCCGCTGAACGCTCAGCCGCGCCAAGTCGTCGGGAGGGTCGCGGCCGACAGGGTCGTGCCGACGATGATGCCCGCCGACACGATCACGAGTGCGCGGCGCAGCTCGAAGACGACAATGCGGCCCTGGATCCCGAGCTGGAAGAGCGACGCCGCGTCGAGGACCACGGCGAGCAGATACTTGTCGGCGGTTGACCCAGCCGACGCACCCCGTAGTGCCGCCTCCTCCGCCGCGACCTGCAGGGGCCGTGGCCTCGACCGCCGCGGCCAGACGGTACTCGGGCAGTTGGAACGGCGTCGCCTCGGCGTCGAGGTCGCCAAGGCCGCCCGACGCCTCCCACGCATCAAACCCCGGCCTCATGTCGTCGCGAAACCGCTGGCAGAGAAAGGCCGCCCGGGTTTGGTCGCCCGACGCGGTGGCGTCCACCCACTCGTGGAAGGCGGTCACGTCGATCAGCAGCAGCCCGCGGGCCGTGTTGTCGGCCGCAGTGGCGTCCACCTGGAGCCGAACCGCGGCGGCGTGGCCGGCGTTCTCCTGGCTCGAGGCCGCCGCCGACTGGTAACCGCACCACGCCGGGAGCAACGCCGCGGTCGCGAGGAGGATCGTGACCACGCGCTCGAGCCGTCGCTCGCGCCGCGAGTCGGCAACCTGTTCGACCCCGTCGGCTCTTCGTCTCGCGGCCCCAAAAAGGACGCCCGCTACACGTCTGGTTGAGGCTCAGGGTCACGCCGGGCGCCGAGCAGCCCGCCGAGGCAGAACGACACTGCCACCTCGGTCATGGTGCCGCCGGGCTCGCCCCGATCGCGGATGAACGTCCTGGCCAGGTGGCCGGTGACGCCGAGGATCCCGTGGGCCAAGAGGACCGGGTCGGCGTCGGGGATGCGGCCGGCGACCATGCCCTCCTTGAGGTGCCGCGCCGTGTCCTCGACGGCGACGTCCTGGCCCTCCCGGAGGACAGGGGCGAAGCGCTCGTCCGCCGCGGCGAAGTGCGACAGGACGAGAAGGTCGCGATGCTCCTCCGACCAGGCCATGGTGGCCCGGATGCCGAGCTCGATCCGCCGCAGCGGGTCGTCCTCGTCGGCGATGGCGTGGGCCTGGCGGCGGCGCAGGTCGAGCTGGGCCCCCCGCAGCATCTCGATGAACAGCTCCTCCTTGGAGCCGAAGTACCAGTAGAAGACGCCCTTGCCGACCCCGAGCGCTCCGATGATGTCGCCGACCGACGTCGGGTGATAGCCCTGCCGGGCGAACAGCTCGGTCGCCGCCGTCATGAGCTGGCGGCGTCGGGCGCGGCCCCGGGGCGTGAGCCGACGCTCCATGTCGGGGCACCGTACGAACTCTTGACCGGGCGGTCAAGACGTCTCGCGGGGCGTTCGTCCCGATCGAGTAGAGCTCGGGGCGACGATCCGGCGGCGGCTGATCGATTCCGCCGTCCGAAACGAGGGTGCTGCGCAACCGGCCCGGGTGGCATATAGTCCTCGGCGTCCCAGGGGGGATGGTTCAATCGACCGAGCAAAGATGCCGGAGGACACTGACAAATGAAGACACGCGTGCGCGGCCGCGCCATTGTGGCGGGCCTGGTTGCGCCGCTCATCGTGTTGGGTCTGACCACCACCACCGGTGGTGCGCAGACCCCGAGCGCGTCCGAGCGGAGCCTTGCTGTAGCAGGAGGAGTCACACCGACCGGTCGGGTGACGGCCGACAAGGCACCAAGCAGTGCCCTGGCCCAGACCGATCCAGAGCTGCTGGCCAGAACCGATGCCCAGCCGGTGTCGGTGGCGATCAAGTTGGACTACGACTCCGTGGCCACCTACTCGGGTGGCATCAACGGGCTCGCGGCCACCAGCCCGCTCACCACGGGCCAGCCGTTGAGCGAGCGCCCGGCCGCGGCCACAGAGTACGAGAGCCACATCGCCGCACAGGAGTCGGCGTTCATCGACGCCCTCGCCGCGGCGGTGCCGTCGGCCGAGGTGCGCACCCGGCTCCGGACCGTCTACGGCGGGTTCGCGGCGACGATCCCGGCCAACGCGGTCGAGACGGTGCTGGCCATCCCCGGCGCGGTGGCCGTGCAGTACAGCCAGCTGCGCCAGCCGCTCACCGACTCGAGCCCAGAGTTCGTGAACGCCCCGCCGGTGTACGACGAGCTGGGCACGACGGCAAACGCAGGCCAGGGCACGATCCTGGGCAACCTCGACACCGGCGTCTGGCCCGAGCACCCGTCGTTCGCTGATCAGGGCAACCTGCCGCCTCCGGGTGGCCCGGTGCGCGAGTGCGACTTCGGCGACAACCCGTTGACCCCTGCGGTCGACGTGTTCGAATGCCAGAACAAGCTCATCGGCGGCGAGCCGTTCCTCGACAACTACCTCGCCAGCCCGGGCATCCCGCCCGAGCCTTTCACCTCGGCCCGCGACTCCAACGGTCACGGCACCCACACCGCCGGCACCTCGGCCGGGAACATGCTCGACACGGCACCGGTCTTCGGTGTCGACCAGGGCCCGCTCCACGGGCTCGCCCCCGGCGCCTACGTCATGGAGTACAAGGTCTGCGGCGTCCTGGGTTGTGACCAGGTCGACTCGGCGGCCGCGGTGCAGCAGGCGATCCTCGACGGTGTCGACGTGATCAACTTCTCGATCTCTGGCGGCACCAACCCCTTCACCGATCCTGTGGAGCTGGCCTTCCTCGACGCCTACGCCGCCGGGGTCTTCGTGTCCGCCTCGGCGGGCAACGCGGGGCCGGCCGCCGGCACCGCGAACC
This sequence comes from Acidimicrobiales bacterium, assembly GCA_050744245.1. Taxonomy (GTDB): domain Bacteria; phylum Actinomycetota; class Acidimicrobiia; order Acidimicrobiales; family JBOGGX01; genus JBOGGX01. The sequence goes on along the minus strand of JBOGGX010000245.1, from coordinate 10,794 downwards.
ACCTCTCGCCCTGGACCACCACGGTGGCCGCGTCGACCCAGACGCGCGAGTTCGCCACCACCTTGACCCTGAACGCCGACAACGGCGACACCTTCACCGCCGACGGGGCGTCGATCACCAGCGGCGTCGGGGAGCTGCCGGTGGTGCTGGCCCAGAACGTCCCCGGCTACACCGGCGGCGCCCTGTGTGCGACGGCGCCGACCGATCCGACCGTCTTCGACGGGATGATCGTCGCCTGCCAGCGAGGCGTGCAGGCCCGGGTGTGGAAGGGCTTCGTCGTGTTCTCGGGCGGCGGCGAGGGCATGGTGCTCTACAACCCGGCCCAGGCCGACATCGAGACCGACAACCACTGGGTGCCAACCATCCATCTGGCCGACGGCACCGATTTCCTGGCCTTCATGAACGGGCACACCGGCGTCACCGGTTCGTTCCCCGCAGGGGAGAAGCGCGATGGCCAGGGTGACGTGATGGCCGCGTTCTCGTCGCGTGGGCCGGCCGGGCTGTTCATGAAGCCCGACGTGACCGCGCCCGGCGTGCAGGTCCTGGCCGGCGCCTCCCCCTTCCCGGCGACGCCCGACCCGGCGAGCGGCGGCGGCCCACCGGGCGAGCTGTTCCAGGCCATCGCGGGCACGTCGATGTCATCGCCCCACGTGGCCGGGGCCGGCCTGCTCGTGCGGGCCGTGCATCCCGACTGGACACCGGGCCAGATCAAGTCGGCCCTCATGACCACGGCCATCACCACCGTCCTCAAGGAGGACCTGGTGACGCCGGCCGACCCGTTCGACGTCGGTGGCGGTCGCATCGACATCGGCGCGGCGACCGCGGCCCCGATCACGTTCAGCGACACGGCGGAGAACTTCTTTGCCATGGGGAACGACCCGGTGAACGCCGTGCACCTCAACATCCCTTCGGTCAACGCCCCGGTGATGCCGGGTCGGCTGGTCACGAGGAGGGTGGCGACCAACACCACGGATCAGCGGCAGCGGTTCAGCGTGTCCGCCGACGCCCCCATCGGGTCGACGATCACGGTCACGCCGCGTCGGTTCGGGCTCAACCCGGGCGCCTCGCAGACGCTCACGATCATCATCGAGTCCGACGCCCCGATGGGCGAGCAGCAATTCGGCTCGATCGAGCTCACCGAGCGGGGCGGCGCCCAGCTGCACCTGCCGGTGGCGTTCGTCCACACCCAGGCCGACGTGGGCCTGACCCAGACCTGCGACCCGCAGACGATCCACACCCGTGAGATCTCGACCTGCACGGTCGAGGCGGCGAACAACTCCGCAGACGAGCAGGTCGTCGACCTCGACACCTTCGTGAGCAGCAACCTGCGCATCGCGGGGGCGGACGGTGCCGAGGTGGTCGGTCCCCGTCAGGCCCGGCTGCACGACGTGACGCTGGCCGGGGCGGCCCCGGGCACGCCATCGGTCGACCCCGGTGCGCTGTTCGGGTACATACCGCTCGACGCCTTCGGGGTGACGCCGATCCCGATCGGCGACGAGGAGATCATCCTGTTCAACACGCCGCCGTTCGACTTCAACGGCCAAACCTGGACGAGGTTCGGCGTCGACTCCAACGGCTACGTCGTCGCCGGCGAGGCCAGCTCCGAGGACAACAATTGCTGCACCCTTCCCGCGGGACCCGACCCGGCCCGGCCCAACAACATGATGGCGCCGCTGTGGTCCGACCTCGACGGAACGGACGCGGAGGGGATCCTCATCGAGGTGCTCAGCGACGGCGTCGACGACTGGATCGTCGTCGAGTACCGCCTGGAGGTGTTCGGCACCGAGATCCCGGAGGTCTTCCAGATCTGGATCGGCGTCAACAACGACACCAACCCGGAGCAGGACATCACCTACGCCTACAACCCGGCCCAGATGCCGACCGACCCAGGTCTCGACTTCCTGGTCGGAGCGGAGAACCTGCTGGGTGAGGGCGACATGGAAGCGGTGTTGCCCACCGGCGACCTTCGGGTCACCTCCACCGACGCCGTGCCGGGCGACACCGTCAGCTACTCGGTCGACGTCACCGGCAACCAGCCGGGCGGCGGCCAGGTGGCCACCGAGATGACGGCCAGCCTCACGCCGGGAACCACGATCGTGAGAAGCAACATCACGATCGTTCGCCGGCCGGCGAGCGCGGGAGCCGGCGCCGGCTGACCTGCACCCACCCAACGTGAGCACAAGGGCCGGTCCTTCGGGGCCGGCCCTTGGCCGTGTCGGGAGGAGCCGGGAACACCACTAGCGTTCGCGGCATGCGCGTCGGAGTGCTTACGGGAGGGGGCGACTGCCCCGGGCTCAACGCCGTCCTGCGGGCGGTGGTGCGCAAGGGGGAGGTGGTCTACGGCGACGAGATCATCGGCTTCCGCGACGGATGGAAGGGCGTCGTCGAGGACGACGCGGTCGCCCTCACCGTCCAACGGATGCGGGGGACGCTGCCCCGCGGCGGCACGGTCATCGGGTCGTCCCGCACCAACCCGTACAAGGTCGAGGACGGGGTCGACCGGCTCAAGCAGACCGTGACCGGTCGCCAGCTCGACGCCCTCATCGCCATCGGCGGCGAGGACACCATGGGGGTCGCCCATCGGCTGGCCGATGAGGGCGTCGCCGTCGTCGGGGTGCCGAAGACGATCGACAACGACCTGTCGGCGACCGAGCTCACCTTCGGCTTCGACACGGCCGTGCAGATCTGCGTCGACGCCATCGACCGGCTCCACACCACGGCCGAGTCCCACGACCGCGTCATGGTGGTCGAGGTCATGGGGCGCCACGCGGGGCACATCGCCGTCTGGGCCGGCATCGCCGGGGGAGCCACGGTGGTGCTGATCCCCGAGGTGCCCTTCGACATCGACGAGGTGTGCGAGTTCATCAGGCACCGCCACGAGGAGCGGGCTCGGTACGCGTCGATCGTGGTCGTGGCCGAGGGGGCGATGCCGAAGGAGGGCACCTACCTCACCACCGGCGACATCGACGCGTTCGGCCACGCCCGCCTGGCCGGCATCGGCAACTGGCTGGCCGGGGAGATCGAACGGGGAACGGGTTACGAGAGCAGGGCCGTCATCCTGGGCCACGTACAACGAGGCGGGACCCCGACGGCATTCGACCGGGTGTTGTCGACCCGCTTCGGCATCGCCGCCATCGACGCCGTGCACGACATGGCGTTCGGCCACATGGTCGCCCTGCGGTGCGGGAACGTCGTGCGCGTCCCGATCGGGGAGGCCGTCGGCGAGCTCAAGCTGGTCGACCCCGAGCTCTACGACGTGGCCCGGGTGTTCTTCGGTTAGTCGCGGAGGATGACGAAGTGGCCGATGACGTTGGCGAGCAGACCGATGACGACGGCGGCGATCAGCCACGTCCTGGCCTGCTCGTCGTTTCCTGGGCGGCGAACACGATCGCCACCACGCCGAGTGGCAGGCAGCAGAACAGGGTGGCGAGGATCGACCCGACGAGCAGACCGGTGTTCGTCTGCCGGCTGGGCACCGGTTCGTAGGCAGTCATACGGGCGTCGCACGGTCACGACTCCCGTGACGGTTCCAGGCCCGAGGAGACCACGTCGTCGCGCCGGGTGATGGGTTCCATCGACGAGATCACGTCGACGTCGCGCTCGCCGCTCAGATGAGCGAGCAGCACGTAACGACCGGCGTCCTTCTCCAGCGCCATCCCGTGGACGGTGACGCCGGTGAGCCGGTGGATGGCGTCGATCACGTCGCCGGGCTCGACGCCGTCGCCCAGCTCGACCCGGATGTCGGCCACGTCCTTCGCCACCCGGCGTCGGATCCACGAGCGCAGCGGCCGCAGGAGGACGAGGCTGGCCAACAGGATGGCCGTGGCCACCGCCCCGGTGACGATGTCGCCGACCCCGACGGCCAGGCCGATGGCGGCCGCGGCCCACAGGCTGGCCGATGTCGTCAGGTTCTTCACCACCGCCCCCTGGCGGAAGATCATCCCGGCGCCCAGGAACCCGATGCCGACCACGACCTGCGACGCCACCCTGGTCACGTCGACCTGGACGTTGGTCGTCTCGCGGCGGGCGAAGAACTCGTCGAACCCGAGCGTCGAGATCACGCCGAACAGCGCGGCTCCGAGGCAGACCGCGATGTGGGTGCGGAGGCCGGCGGGCTGGTCGGCTGCCTCCCGCTCGATGCCGAGGATGGCCCCGAGGGCCAGGGCCGCGAGGAGGCGGACGACCGCATCACCATCGAACTGCATCTCGACGCTCCTTTGTGGACTATGGGCCGGTCGTCGTCGTCGGCGCCGGCTCGGGCGGCTGTAGTGACAGGAAGTCGCCTCGATTCACCGGGTCGGTGACCGTTCCCTCATCGGTGATGACCGCCAGCGGCTCACCGTTCACCTGGAACCGCACGCGGCTGATGTTCGGGAACTGCGTCGCCGTCCACACGATCTGGGCCAAGGCCCGCTTCAGCTCCTCTCCCTGGACGGTCGCGATCGCCTCCGACAGGTCGACGGTGAGGATGCCGCCATCCTCCGGTGCCGCGAGCAGCTCGGTGCCACCAGGGATGCTGGTCTGGACGTCGGTGGGAGGCACCCCCTCGAGCAGCGCGGAGATGACGGTCGACGGCTGGAGGTCCGGGAGGTTCGCGGGCCGGTCGACCAGCACGTCGTTGTCGATCCACCAGAGGTTTGCGTCGTAGGGGCCGAGCGACTCCGGGGTGGTGGTCGACGACGGCGCCAGGAGCGAGTCGGGGATGTCGTCGGCGGCAAGCGAACGAGGCTCGTCGTCGGTCGGGAGCCCGCACCCGCCCAGGCCGGCAACGACGGCGAGGGCCACGACGACGACCGGTGCGGCCCGCCGCCACCCGTTGGCGGTCACCGTGCCTTCTTGTCGCCGGCCAGCACCGGAAGCTCGACCACGAAGCGGGCGCCCTGCTGGAGGTCGCGCTCCTCGACCCACACCCGGCCGCCATGGAGGCGGACGTGCTCCTCGACCAGGGCCAGGCCCAGGCCGACGCCGTCGCCGGTGCCCCGCCGGCCGGCGGCCGCGCCGCGGGCGAAGCGGTCGAAGATCACCGCCCGCTGGGTTTCGGGGATGCCGGGTCCGTCGTCGGCCACGGCGATCACGACCCGCCCGTCGTCGCCCCTCGTCAGGGTCACCGCGGTGGCGCCGCCGGCATACTTCTCGGCGTTCTCGAGCAGGTTGGCGATGACCCGCATCAGCCGGCGCTTGTCGGCCGGTACCACCGCGCCGGCCAGGGCGGCGTCGACCTCGACGGGAACGTCGGGCGAGCCTGACGCCCGCACCGCCTCCATGACGACCTGGTCGAGGCGGACCTCGTCGAGCTCGAGCCGCTGGGCGCCGGCATCGAACCGGGAGATCTCGAGCAGGTCGCCGACCAGTTCCTGGAACCGGTCGACCTCGGCCGACAGCAGCCCGACGGCCGCCTGTGAACGATCCGACAGCTCGGAGCGCCGGCGTTCGAGCACCTGCACGGCCGCGGCGAGGGTCTGCAGCGGTGAGCGCAGCTCGTGGCTGACGTCGGTCGCGAACCGGGCGTCACGCTCGATCCGCTCCTGGAGGGCGGCCACCATCTGGTTGAACGAACGCACCAGGCCGTCGAGGTCCGGATCGTCGACCGGGTCGAGCCTGGTGTCGAGTCGTCCGCCGGCGATGGCCGTGGCCGCGGCGCTGACGTCGGCCAGCGGGCTGAGCGTCCTCCGGGCGGCCCAGCTGCCCAGGGCGGCGCCGGCCAGCGTCGTGATCACGCCGGCGGCGATGAGCGAGAGGCCGAGCTGGCGCAGGGTCCCCTCCAGGTCCGACATGTCGACGATCTCGAAGTAGGCGGCCCCGGCCGATGGGATGGGGACACCCGTGGCCAGCTGGCTGACGCCGGCATCGGGCCGGTAGCGCATGCGCGCCGCGACCCGGTCGGTGGCGACCGCGTCGAGCAGCTCGGGCGGGATCGACTTCTCGTCGATGCGGCCGTCGAGCGAGAAGGGCCGGCCGCCGAAGATGAGGAGCGGCTCGGAGCCCTGGGCCCGCTGGAGCGACTGGAGCAGCGGGACGATCTGGACCAGCTGCCGCGGCAGTCCCTCCTGCACCCGCTCGGCGTTGTTGAGCACCTGGCTCTCGGCCACCACCTCGCGCTGGCGCAGGAGGTTGGCCCTGGTGAGCGCGTAGGTGGCCACGGACAGCAGCAGCGAGAGGAGGAGCGCGCCGAGGGCGAAGGCCAGGGTGACCCGGGCCCGGATCCCGAGCCGGAGATTCATGCTGCGAGCCACCGGCGACCGTCAGCCGCCTACGGCTGGAGCTTGTAGCCCAGGCCGCGCACGGTGAGCACGTGCCGGGGGTTGGCCGCGTCGGACTCGATCTTGGTGCGCAGCCGCCGGATGTGAACGTCGACCAGCCGCCCGTCGCCGAAGTAGCCGTAGCCCCAGACCCGCTCGAGCAGCACCTCCCGGCTGAAGACCCGACCCGGGCTCGAGGCCAGCTCGCACAGCAGGCGGAACTCGGTCTTGGTCAGGTGGACCTCGGCCCCGGCCAGCGTCACCACGCCGGCATCGGGGACGATCTCGAGGTCGCCGAACCGGACGTGGGTGATGCCGGCCTCGGGGGCGCGGGCCCGCCGCAGGAGCGCCCGGATGCGGGCCGACAGCTCCTTGGGCGCGAACGGCTTGGTGAGGTAGTCGTCGGCCCCGGCCTCGAGCCCGGCGACCACGTCGTGGGTGTCGGCCCGGGCCGTGACCATGATGATGGGGACATCGCTGGCTCGCCGCAGCGAACGGCACACCTCGAAGCCGTCCATGCCCGACAGCATGATGTCGATGAGCACGACGTCGGCCGGGTCGCGTCGGAACAGGTGCAGGGCGTCCTCGCCGCTGGCGGCCTCCTCGACGGCCCACCCCTCGTCCTCGAGGGCCATCCGGAGGCCGATGCGGATCCGCTCGTCGTCCTCGACCGCCAGGATGCGTGTGGCCACGCCATCATCGTGCCAAATCGGCGGGCCGAGCGGACGGCAGGCGGATAAAGAAACTATTGACTTTCGGAAATGGGCCGACGACCATGGGCCCATGTCGACGGACGACGGGGCCAGCGTCAGCGGCGCCAAGCGCCGGCTGCTCGAACGGCTCAAGCGGGTCGACGCCGCCACCGCCGCCGAGTTGGCGTCCGATTTCGGGCTGACCGCCACCGCCGTCCGCCAGCACCTGGACGAGCTGGGCCGCACCGGGCTGGTCGAGGCGGCGACGGCGCCGCCGATCGGTCGAGGCCGCCCGGCCCAGCTCTGGAAGCTCACCCCGATCGCCGCGTCGCTGTTCCCCGACCGGCACGCAGACCTCACCGTCAGCCTGCTCGAATCGATCCGCGAGACATTGGGTGAGCCCGGGATCGATGCCGTGGTCAAGGCCCGCACCAAGGCCCAGAAGGCGGCCTACCGGGACGTGCTGCCCGATCCGTCCTCGTCGTCGGTCGCCGACCGGGTGCAGGCGCTGGCCCGGGTCCGCTCGGTCGAGGGCTACATGGCCGAGGCGGCTCGGGGCCAGGACGACGGCAGCTACCTGCTGGTCGAGCATCACTGCCCGATCTGCGAGGCGGCCGAGTCGTGCCAGGGCCTGTGCCGGGGCGAGCTCGAGCTGTTCCGCACCGTCCTGGGCGACGACGTCACCGTCGAACGCACCCAGCATCTGCTCTCGGGCGATCTGCGCTGTGCCTACCGGATCACCACGACCCGCACGCGCCAACCCAGCCGCCGGGTCGAGGTGGCGTTGGCGGCCGAGCCCGCCTAGCTCGCGGCATCGTCGTCGGCCGAGGCGAACGCCACCAACAGCGCGTCGGCGCCGGCGCCGGCCGTGGTCCGGTAGTGGACCCCATGGGCCAGACCGACCCCCAGCTCACGCACCCCGACCAGACAGTCGGCCCCGTCGTCGGTGAACTCGCCGACGTCGCGCAGGTCGACCTCGAGCCGGTTGACCCCCGGCGCCCGCCCGGTCCGGACCGAGTCGAGCAGCGCAGCCCCGGCCGCGGCGTCGAGCCGGCCGTGGACGAGCAGGGTGAGCGTCGAGTCGACGGTCACGGCCTGGACCAATCCGGGGGCCGGGCTGACGGGCTGGGCCGGGGGGCGGGGGGACGCCACGTCCATCAGCCTGGAGCGTGCGTGCGGAGAATGGTTGGCCCTCCGCTTGCAATCGCGTGACAATCACCCGACCGGTCCGGTCGGGTTTCGGGTCGTCGCGACGGCGGTGATTGCGTCGTCGATCAGCGCCTTGAGCCGGTCGAACACGGCCGGCGTGGCCACGAGCAACGACGCCGGCAGGGCGGGGTCACCGTCGAGCTCCCCGGTGCGGGCGCCGGCCTCCTCGGCCACCAGGCGACCGGCGGCCCAGTCCCATGGGCTGAGGCCCCACTCGAAGTAGGCGTCGGCCCGGCCGCAGGCCACCATGCAGATGTCGACCGCGGCCGCCCCGACCCGCCGCAGGTTGCCGATGCGGTGCAGCACCCGCGCCAGCACCTGGGCCTGGTGGTGGCGCCGCTCGGGCACGTAGCTGAACCCGGTGGCGACGAGGGCTCGCTCGGGATCGGTGAGGCCCGTCGGTCCGATCGGCTCGCCGTTGAGCCGCGCGCCGCCGCCCCTGGCCGCGGTGAAGACCTCGGCGTGGACGACGTCGTGCACCACCCCGGCGACGGTTGTGCCGTCGACCTCGGCCGCGATCGAGACGGCGAAGCCCGGCAGGCGGTACAGGAAGTTCGTGGTCCCGTCGAGCGGGTCGATCACCCAGCGCACGCCGGACATGCCGGGCACGGTGGCGCCCTCCTCGCCGAGGATGCCGTCGTCGGGCCGGGCCGCGAGGATGCCGTCGACGATGAGACGTTCCGACGCCCGGTCCATCTCCGTCACGAAGTCGGTCACGCTCGACTTGGTGTCGACGCGCACCCGCGGTCCTCGGAGCCCGTCGAGCAGGAGTCGGGCCGCCCGATCGGCCTGGTGGACGGCCAGGGCGAGCAGCTCGTCGGGCAGGTCGGTCACGGCGACACCCTAGAGTCGGTTCTCGTGGGCCTGGTCGACCTCCGCTCCGACACCGTGACCCGGCCGACGGACGTCATGCGGCGGGCCATGGCCGGGGCCGAGGTGGGCGACGACGGCTACGGCGAGGACCCGACCGTGCGCCGGCTCGAGGAGGCCTTCGCCGCCCGGGTGGGCAAGGAGGCGGCCGTGTACGTGCCGTCGGGCACCATGGGAAACCAGATCGCCCTCCGGGTGCTCGGCCGCCCGGGTACGGCCGTGGTCGCCGGCCGCCGCCAACACGTCGTCCTGTACGAGCAGGGCGGCGCCGCGGTCAACGGCTGGATCCAGTTCCACACCGTCGCCGACGCCGACGGCACGCTCGACCCCGGCGAGGTCGCCGACCTGGTGGCCGGCGTCGACCACCACTGGCTCCCGGTCAGCGTGGTCTGCGTCGAGAACACCCACATGCCGTCGGGCGGGGCGCCCTGGCCGCTGGACCGGTTGCGGGCGGTCGCAACCGCCGCCGGCGGGCGTCCGGTGCACCTCGACGGGGCCAGGCTGTTCAACGCCGAGGTGGCGACGGGCGTGGCCGCGGCCGACTACGCGGCGCCGGCCGCCACGGTGATGTGCTGCCTGTCGAAGGGTCTCGCGGCTCCGGTCGGGTCGCTGCTGGCCGGGTCGACGTCCACGATCGAGGCGGCCCGGCTCGAACGCAAACGGCTCGGCGGGGCGATGCGCCAGGCCGGCGTCATCGCCGCCGCCGGGCTGGTGGCCCTGGAGACGATGGTCGACCGCCTGGCCGACGACCACGTCCGCTCCGGGCGGCTGGCCGAGGCGGTGGCCGAGCGCTGGCCCGATGCCGGTCTCGACCCGGCGACCGTGCGCACCAACTGCGTGGTGTTTCGCCACCCCGACCCCACCAGGCTCCTCGCCCACCTGGCCGACGACGGGGTCCTGGCCGGGAGCATCGCCCCCGGGGTGGTCCGGCTCATGACCCACCTCGACGTCGACGACGACGACGTCGACCGGGCCCGCAAGGCGCTGGCGTCGGCGCCCTGATCTCGTGGTGACCGGCGGGTGACCATCCTCGACCTGGTGCCGGCGCGGGTGCTCGCCATCTACGCCCATCCCGACGACCCGGAGGTGTCGTGCGGGGGGACGCTGGCCCGGTGGTCGGCCGCAGGGTCCGAGGTCGATCTCGTCGTGTGCAACGCGGGCGACAAGGGCTCGAGCGACCCGTCCACCAAGCCGGAGACACTGGTCGCGGCCCGGGCCGACGAGGTGGCGGCCGCGGCGGCGGTCATGGGGTTGGCCGGGCACGTGGTGCTCGGCATCCCGGACGGCGAGATCGAGAACACGGTCGAGCTCAGGGCCGAGCTCGTGGGCCGGATCAGGGCCCGGCGGCCCGACCTGGTCGTGGCCCCCGATCCGACGGCGGTCTTCTTCGGCGACGCCTACGTCAACCACCACGACCACCGGGCCGTGGGCTGGGCCGTGCTCGACGCCTGCGCCCCGATGGCCGCCGGCCCGCTGTACTTCCCCGAGGCCGGCCCGGCCCACCAGGTCGGGACCGTGCTGCTGTCGGGGACGCTCGAGCCCGACTGCTGGGTCGACATCGCCGAGACGCTGGCCACCAAGCTGGCCGCGGTGGCCTGCCATCGCACCCAGCTGCCCGCCGGCGACCACGCCGATGCGCTGGTCGAGGAGGTCGTGCGGATCAGGGCCGAGGAGGCGGGCGAGGCCGCCGGGCTGCGGCTGGCCGAGGGCTTCCGCCGCCTCGCCTTCGCCGGCTGAGGAACCCGGCCCCGGCTCGAATGTGGGGTGGTTGTCGCGCCTATAGG
>JBOGGX010000244.1:0-44971 GCA_050744245.1 Acidimicrobiales bacterium | reverse complement strand
TCGAGCACCCCAGCGTCGGCGAGCTCGTCGAGTCGCACTGCGACGGGCTCGGTGTCACCGCCGACGGCCACCACGCGCTCCATCGCGGCGAGTCGGCCGTCGACCTCGCCACTGAAGAGGAACGGCTGGCGCCCGACGTCGTCGTAACCGGGGTAGGGGTTGCGGCCGTAGTCACGGTCGAAGCCGGTGTCGCGGCTCAGCACGAACCCGTCCGGGTGGGCGTCACGCCACGACCCCCACGACACGATCGAGGCCGGGTAGGTGTCCAGCCGCTCGCCGGCCAGCACACCGACGAGTCCCTCCGCCGTGAAGTGAGCCCACAGCGATTCGGTCTGGCGGTCGTACATCACCAGCGCCGACTGGTACAGCTTGCCGGAGGTGCCGAAGTCGAGCACCCGGTCGCCGAGCCTGCGGTCGTACACCACCGCGGTGTTGCACAGCGGGCAGTAGGTGACCGCCACCGGCACACCGGCGACGGTGTCGTTCACGATCTCGTGCCACGTGAGGATCTCGAGGGGGTAGGCGCGAGCGTCGCCGTCGAGTTCGAAGGTGATCACCGGTTCGTGGTCCGCGAGGCTTCGCACGGCGTCGGGCCGCACGAAGGCCGGTTTGTCGATGGGAGGGATCCCGTCCGGCGGGGGACCGCCCGAGCGGATCTCCTCGACATCGACGAGCGCCGTAGGGAACGCGCCGTTGGTCGGATCGTCGAGCGCCGACGGGACGTCCTCACGTGGTCCACCCGGTACCTGCTCGACCTCGACGGTGTCGTCAGCACTGTCGACGGTTTCGCCCGTCGAGGTGTTGCCCCTCGGCCCTGACGCTTCCGGGTCGCTCGTGCCACAGGCGGCAGCGATGACAGCGATGACGGCGATGGCGACGACCCGGAAGCGCAGCACACTCACGAAACCCGCTGCGCCACCGAACGCTTCCCTGTTGCCCAAGCGGGAATGGCGCCTGACCCTCGCCGGGTTCCCGTCACGATGGCGGCCGAGCCGGCTGCGGTTGTCGCCGCATGACCAGCGACGTGGGCTACCTCGCCGCGTTCGCCGGCGGTGTCGTGTCGTTCCTGTCCCCGTGTGTCCTGCCGATCGTGCCCGCCTACCTCGCGATCATCACCGGGCTCGACGTCGAGCAGCTCCGCGACGCCGACCGGCCCCTGGCCCGCATCACCCGCGACACGGTGCTGTTCGTCGCCGGCTTCTCCTCGGTGTTCATCGCCCTCGGGCTGTCGCTGACCACGGTCGGCCAGACGCTGTTCCACAACCAGAGTCTGCTCACCCGCGTCTCGGGCGGCGTGGTGCTCGTCATGGCGCTGTTCCTTCTGGGCTCGCTGTTCCTCAACGCCCCATGGCTCTACCAAGAGCGACGCTTCCACCCAAGACTGTCGCGCTTCGGTCCGTTCGCCGCTCCCGTCGCCGGTGTGGCGTTCGGGTTTGGCTGGACGCCGTGCATCGGCCCAGTGCTCACGTCGATCCTCGCCGTCGCCGCCAGCCGGAACAGCGGCGGCGAAGGAGCCGCGCTGCTCGCGGCGTACTCCCTCGGCCTCGGCGTGCCTTTCCTCGCCACCGGTCTCGCGTTCGGGCGCCTCGCCGGCGTCCTCGGCTGGGCGAAGCGCCACGTCCACGAGCTCACTGCGGCGTCGTCGTTCGCCCTGGCGGCCTTCGGCGTGCTGCTCGTGACCGACCGACTCGTGTGGCTCACCGGCGAGCTCCAGCAAGCGCTCGACGCCGTCGGTCTCGGCCGGCTGGTCGAACTGGGATGAACACCGGAGGCAGATCGTGAACAGGAAACCTCAACGCGGCTCGACGTCACGAGCAGCGAGCCGCCGCGAGCGTCAGGCGGCGACGCGGCGGCTGCGCCGGCGGCGCGCGTGGTGGGCGACCGGCGCGCTCGCGCTAGTCGCGCTCGTCGCCCTGGCAGTCATCGCGGCGGGCGGATCGGGAGGCGGGACCGGTGACAGCGACCCGGTGGCCTTCGATCTACCGGCGATCCAAGGTGACGCCCGGGTGCGCTTGACCGACTTCCGCGGCAAGCCCGTCGTCGTCAACTTCTTCGCGTCGTGGTGCACGAGCTGCGACTTCGAGCTCCCCGGGTTCGCTCGCGTCTCCGAAGAGCTGCGTGACGAGGTCACCTTCATCGGTGTCAACGCCCTCGAGACCGGCGACCCGATGACGATGCCCGAACGGCACGGCGTCACCTGGTGGCCGCTCGCCCGCGACATCGCAGCCGCGGCAACAACCTCCACGCCGCGCTCGGCGGCCGCGGCATGCCCATCACCGCCTTTTACGACGCCAGCGGCGAGTTGCTCCACGTCGACCCTGGCGCGCTGGACGAGGCCACGCTGCGTGAACGCATCGCGTCCCTCTACGAGATCGAGGTGTGACCCGTGACCAGAACCCGACATCTCGCGGTCGTTGCTGCCGCGCTGGTGCTGACCGCTGCCGCCTGCGGCAGCGACGATCGCGACGTCGCCCGGACCGGACCACAGCCCCGAGCTCCTCGCGCCCGGCGGACGACGGGGCGGGGGTGACGATCGTCGCCGCAGACATCGCCTTCGACGCCACCACGTTCGACGCGACCGTCGGCGCGACCGTGACGATCACGTTCGACAACCGCGACGAGGGCATCGCCCACAACCTGCACGTCGAGGGTACCTCGGCCGGCGACGCCAAGACCGAGATCGAGGAGAGACCAATCACCCAGACCCTCGACGTCGCCTTCGACGAGGCCGGCGAGTTCGCCTACTTCTGCGATGTTCATCCCCAGCAGATGCGCGGCACCGTCACGGTGTCCCCATGACCGGCGCTCAAGGCTCTCGCTGTTACAACCGCTCCGAAGGGGCGACCCACAGCCCAGCGAGCCGACCGGCGACGCGACCGCGACCAGCAGTCCCCCGTGTCGCCCCGGGGTGCAGTGGGCGGTCATTGCCATCATCGCCGTCGCCGTCGTCGCCGCCCTGACCGTGTTGGTCGGTGACGGGGGCGGAGCACCGGTCCGCGGCGTGCACGGCGGGTGACCGACGCCGGCCGGGGAAGGGCGCACCGCTGTTCGCGTCGGTGCCGTGCTGGCCTTCGGACACCCCACCGCACCTATCACCTCGCCCTGCTCGTCGTGGCGGTGGCATGGCCGACTTTGGCGCGCACCCAACGGGTCGTTGGCCCCCGGCGGTCGCGGCGCGCGCCAGCGTCGGCGGCGTCCTAATCGCGTTGGTGACGACCTTGGAGCTCGGCGCCAACGACATTCTCCGAGGCCCGGCCTCGCGGCGATCGGCGGGCTGTGGCGTCTACGGATCGTCACCCGGCGCGGCGCCGGCGCCGGACCGCGAGCCTGCTAACCGTCCGGGAACAGCGGCGACCCATGGGCGGGTTCCCCAGTCGAGACCCTGAGGAGACCTCGATGCCGACCTACCGCGCCATCTGGAACGACGCAGCCATCGCCGCGAGCGACGACACCATTGTCGTCGACGGCTACTGCTACTTCCCCGCCTCGTCAGTCCACGACGAGCACCTTGTCCCGAGCACCCACCGCAGTGTGTGCGGCTGGAAGGGCCAGGCCTGCTACTACGACGTGACCGTCGGCGGAGAAGTCAACCGCAACGCCGCCTGGTACTACCCGGCACCGAAGCCAGCAGCCGAGATGGTCAAGGGCTACGTCGGCTTCTGGCACGGCGTCCGCGTCGAAGCGGGCGACGCCACCGAGTCCGCTCCCCGCACGGGTCGCGCCAGCTGACCGGTCGGGTCCACGTTCAGCGCGTCGCGGAAAGGACCCGACCCAGGGCGAAGTCGAGGTCCTCGCGAGGCATCACCCCGTCGATCCGTGCCACCTCGCGCCCGTCGCAGGCGAAAAATACGACGGTCGGGACGTTCACGACTCGCAGCGCCGCCGTTGTGGCGGGACTCGTGTCGATGTCGCAGGTGCCGAACCGAGCTTGCGGCCAGTTGTCGGCTGCGCAACCCTCGAAGATAGGCGCGAACGTGCGGCACGGCCCGCACCAGGGTGCCCAGAAGTTCACCACCGCCAGGCTCCCCACCCTGAGCGCGGCGAAGTTCTGGTCATCGATCGAGACGACACCCGAGGCGATCGAGGGCGCGTCGCCGTGCTCGATGTCGCCGCGACCTTGCGCGGAGCATGGACGGCGGAGCGTTGAACGGTCTCCTCGCTGCCTCACAGGGAACCCGGCTGGGCGTCGTCTCCAGCCATTCCCGCCCTCGACTCTCCTGGAGCTGTGATCGTGCCGCCGGGACTCCCCGCTCGCGGCGACTGGGTTGCCTCCCCGACCACCGAACCGCATAGGGATCCGCTGTGACGACCAACTCGGACGTCGACCTCGACGCGCAGCGCCGAGCGGCCATGGCGATGACCGAGGAGCTCCGCTCCAGCGACGCCGCGGCCGGCATCGGCATCGGCGAACGCGCCCCAGACTTCGTGGCCGGACGCGACCAGCGGCAGGGTCGCCCTGGCCGACCGGCTCGCCGCTCGTCCCCGTTGTCGTCTTGTTCTACCGCGGCGCGTGGTGCTCCCACTGCAACTCCTAGCTGCGCGCGCTCCAGGGCGCGATCGCCACGATCACCGAGCGCGGGCCTCGCTGGTCGCAATCAGCCCGTCAGGCGCCCGATGCGTCGTTGCCGCTCGTCGAGCGGCTCGACCTCGCCTTCGATGTGCTCAGCGATCTCGATCAGAGCGTGAGCCGCCGGACCTCCCAGCGGCGGCCGCCCACCCGGACGGGGAGGTCCTGGACGCCTATTGCGAGGCGCGCAACCACTCGAAGACATTCTCCGGCGACGAGACGACTGCCGCTGAGGTCACGCTCCGGGCTCGGACCCACCACGCGAACGCCACGAACCCGAGATCCTCGATCAGCACCCACCAGCGGAGGGGCTGGCCGGCATGGACACCGAAGCAGCCGCAGTTGTCGACGGCGAGGCCGCGGGTGAACGCCTGCACGCCGAGGGCCGCCCAGACGAATGTCACCGCCAGGGCGAGTGACGAGCCCCGGCGCCGGCGCGACTGGTGGCGCGAAACCAGACCGGCAGCGCCGGCGAGCTCTCCCCCGATCAGCAGGCTCCCGATGACCCACGCGACCCCGCTGCCGCCGAGCCGGTACGACGCCACGATGTCGACGAAGCCCGCGGGGTTGCTGAGCTGGCCGGCAGCCATTGCGAGCAGCAGCGCCGCGAGGCCCCGGCGTCCGAGACGATTCGGCGCCCGCGTGGGCGGTGCCGTGTTCACTCGCTCGCCGCGGGTGCAACCCGGTCGACGATGGCGTCGAGCTTGCGCCGTGACATGGCGCCGGCCACGCGGCCGAGCTCGCTGCCGTCGGGTCCGAAGGCGATCAAGGTCGGGATGCTCTGGATGCGGAGCAGGGCTGACGTCTTTGGGCTGGCGTCGACGTCGCACTTCCCGAACCCGACACGACCGTCGTAGTCGCGCCCGGCGGTTTCGAAGGTCGGAGCGAACGCCCGGCACGGCCCACACCACGGCGCCCAGAAGTCGACAAGGGTCACCCCGTTGGCGGTCGCCTCGAAGAAGTTGGTGTCATCGATGACGCCGATCGGCGGTGGTCCGGCGGCGGTAGCCGGGATCGGCTCGGCGATGGGTGCGGTCTGTCGATGGCGGCGGGTGCGGCGCAGCATGGGTCCTCCGGGACGATCAGCACGGGAACCCGGTGCGCGGTAGCGGGCATTCCGATCGGTCGGGGCGGCAGTCAATGGCCGTGTGGCTCGAGAGGGGCTGCTTGGCCGGTTCCGGGGTGGCGCGTCGCCAGCCACTCGCGGGCTGTCGGTCCGCTGGTGAGATTCGGACGGGGCACAGGGGGCGGGATTACTCGCAGATCGACCGCGGTCTCGAAGCGGGCGACGCCGATCGTGAGCCGCTGGTTGGCCGCGAGCGTCAACCCGTGCAGCACCATCGCCAGCACCCCGTTGGGCGTTCCGGGCAGCGCGCACGGGTAGCCGGTGGGCAGCACCCAGATCATGTCCGCTCCGGACGCGACGGCATGCGAGAGGGGGTGTTGTTCACGACCCCGCCGTCGATGAGATCCCAACCCGCGATGTCCACGGGCGGGAGCACGGTTGGGATCGAGGCGATCGCGGCGATGGCATCGACCGCGTTGCCCGACGACAACAGGACGTCCTGCCCTGAGAGCCCGTCGGTGGCGACGACATGCAACGGGATCGTCGCGTCCTCCAGCTTGGAGAACCCGAGATGATCGGTGAGAGCCGTCGCAGCCCGCTGCGCTGTCCGAAACGAGATTCGGGCACCCACCGAGAAACCCCAGCAGCCCAGTCAAGGAGCCGGTGGGGAACATGTCATCGGACATTCCGAAGATCAGGTCCGGCGTGATGCGGGCCTCGGCCAGACCGTAGAGCATCCCGACCTGGATCGAACCGAGACTGGCTCCTGCGGAGAGCACGAAGGCTGGCGTCATGCCGCGGCCGCCCCGCGTCAGCACCGAGCGGGGACGGCCCGCCGCCCGCCCGTCTCCATGAAGAACTGCGCCGCCGCCTGCCGTACGGCGACCGACCAGGTCGGGTAGGGGTGCACCGTCTCGGCCAGCCGGCCCGAGAACATGCCCGTGCGCATCGCCAGGGCCGCCTCGTGGATCATCTCCCCCGCCCGGCTGGCGACGATGGTAGCGCCCGCAGCCTGGCCCGGCAGATCCTCGACCTCAACGACGAGATCGCCGACCTCGACGAGCTCATCGAACCCCTCGTCGCCGACCTCGGCGCCCGTCTACTCCACCGGCCATGCATCGGCGTCGAGACCGCCGGTCAGCTCCTCGTCACCGCGGGCGACAACCCCGAGCGGCTCCGCTCCGAGGCCGCATGGGCCATGCTTTGCGGTGTCGCACCCCTGCCGGCGTTCCGTTACCGGTTGGCGCTGGCGCCGGGGGCCGACGGGGCGGCGATCGGCCGAGCCCACCGGGCTCACCCCCGGTCGCTGTCCGGATTCGAGCGGCCGGGGCTGCATCGAGCTGAGCACCGAGCTCGAGGTCGTGGAGGATCCGGGCCTGGACTGACCGGGTCCCCGTCGATCCGCACCTGGCCGGCCCGGCGCAGGGAGGGTGTTACCGGGGACCTCGTCTGATGCTGGCACCTGGGCGGCGGCGCTGCGGCCGGCCGCGTCTGGGCCGACGGCGGTCGGATCGGCCAAAGTGGTGCCCATGATTGGACTCGCGTTGGCCGCGCTGGCCGCTGCCGGCGGGCTCGGTTACCGGCTCGTGGTCGCCGGCCAGTTGACCCTCGACACCGGGGTGGGGAGGGCACGACGACCCTTGGGTCCGGTGTCGGTGGCCATCGCCGCGCCCCGCGAGGTGGTGTTCGACCTCATCGCCGGTCCGTACCTGGGGCGAACCCCTCGGGCCCTGGCGGAGGAGATCTCGGTCCTGGAGCGAGGCGCCGACATGGTGTTGGCCGCCCACCGAACCCCGGTCGGGGGCGGGAGGGTGGCGACGACGGTGGAGACGGTCCGCTTCCACCGCCCGGAGACGGTCGACTTCCGCTTGGTCCGGGGTCCGGTCCCGTTCGTGGTTGAGCGGTTCACGCTCCACGACGACGACGGTGCGACCCGTCTCGACTACGACGGCGAGCTGGGCACCGATTTCTGGGCGGCGGGCCGGTGGTGGGGCGCCAGGGTGGCGGCGGTGTGGGAGGCGACGGTGCGGTCCTCGTTGGAGCGGCTCAGGGTCGAAGCCGAACGACGGTCGACCCGGAACCCGGGGTAGGGCGAGTCCGGTGGGCCCGGCCGGGGGCGGTGCTCGTTCGGGTTCGTTTTTCGTTCATGGTTCTTATGAGTCGGTGAAATCGGCTCGCCGTCGTTGACGTGGCGACGGGACCGGTGTTGGGTGCGCAGTGCCTCGGTCGACCGGCCGGGGCCGAACCGGCGTCGTCGAAGGAGGGGGCAATGAGGCGTTTCCTGTTTGGGGTGTCCACGCTGCTGGCGGTGGCCGCGCTGGCGGTCCCGGCCGTCGCCGCCCCCAGCGACGGCGGAGCCCGCCGCTGGCGGGTCACGATCGAGAACCTCACGCCGCCCGGATCCCAGCCGCTGTCGCCGCCGCTGGTGGTGGTCCATTCCCGTCAGGCCGAGGTGTGGAGCCTGGACACCATCGCCAGCCACGGGGTGGCCGCCATTGCCGAGGATGCCAACAACGCCCCGCTGGAACAGGCGCTGCCCGCGGTTCGGGGGGTGCGCAGCGTGTTCACGGTCCCCGGGGGACCCATCCCACCGGGCGGGTCGACCGGCTTCGAGATCGAGACCCGCGGGCCGTTCGACCGGCTCACCGTGTTGACGATGCTGGTCAACACCAACGACGCCTTCACCGGGTTGGACTCGCTTCGTGTCCGCCGTTCCACCAGCGTGGAGACGGTGGCCTATGACGCAGGGAGTGAGGCCAACAACGAACTGGCGGCGTTCATCCCCGGCCCGTGCTGCAACAATCCCTTTGTCCGGGACCCCGAGGGCGCCCTGGTGGCCATGCACCCGGGGATCACCGGTGCCGGCGATCTCGACCCGGCCGTGTACGGCTGGCCCGGCGCCGCCGCCCGCCTCACCATCGAGCCGATGTCCTAGGGGAGGGTGATCAGGGCCGGGTGGGGGGCACGATCGGGGGGACGCACGGCGACAGGGAACGACCCCTTGAGCCTGGGCCCGACGCCTCCACCGAAAGCGGCAAGCTAGCCGATGTCGCTGGTCACCATGGGCGTGTCGGACGGTGTGGGAGCCACGGGAAACCCGGCGGGTCACCAACCGATTCCCCGGTTTCGGGAACGGCGGGCTCACCGGCGGGGTTTCCGTGGGTGATGGGCTTGCGGGCCACGACCGCGGTGGCGGTGGCGGTGGCGTTTCTCGCGGTCGGCTGCCGGGGCGGCGGGCGGGATCCGGTCGATGGCGCCGGACCCGCGACCGAGGGCGAGGCCACGGTGATGGTCGACCAGGTCTCGGGAGGTCCGAGGGAGGGCGTCCCCTCGGCGCTGGACGATCCGGCCAACCCGGCGTTTCCGCCGCCGCGGGTCGACGTGGACGAGATCATCTCGGGCGGACCCCCGCCGGACGGGATCCCCGCCATCGACGAGCCCCGCTTCCTGCGCCCCGGAGACGTGCGGACCCTCGGCGACCAGGAACCGGTCATCGCCTTCGAGTTGGACGGCGACGCCCGGGCCTACCCGCTGGAGATCCTGATATGGCACGAGATCGTCAACGACACCGTGGCCGGTGTTCCGGTGACGGTCACCTACTGCCCGTTGTGCAACACCGCCGTGGCCTATGACCGCCGGCTCGGGGACCGGGTGCTGGACTTCGGCACGTCCGGCAAGCTGTATTTCTCGGCGCTGGTCATGTACGACCGCCAGACCGAGTCGCTGTGGGCCCACTTCACCGCCGAGGCGCTGGTGGGTGTGCTGGCCGGCCAGCGACTCGACACCTACCCGGCGGCGATCGTGTCCTGGGCGTCGTGGCGCGACAAGCACCCCGACGGGCTGGTGCTCAGCAGGGAGACCGGCCACCAGCGCAGCTACGGTCGCAACCCCTACCCGGGCTATGACGACGTCGACCGCCAGCCGTTCCTGTTCCGCGGCGAGGTCGACGGCCGGCTGGCGGCCATGGAACGGGTCGTCGCCATGGGCCGCGACACAGACCCGGTAGCGGTGCGCGTCGATCCATTGGCCGACGCCGGGGTGGTCGAGGTGACCGTCGACGAGGAGCGGCTCACGGTCTGGCATCTCCCGGGGACCGGCAGCGCCCTCGATGACGTCGACACCGCCAACGGCCGTGACGTGGGCGCCACCGGCGTGTTCCGCCCGCTCGTCGACGGCCGGCAGCTGAGCTTCGCCCGCGACGGGGGCGGCTTCGTCGACGACCAGACCGGCAGCGACTGGGACATCTTCGGGACCGCCATCGAGGGCCCGCTTTCCGGCGCCCGGCTCGAACCGGTCGAACACGTCGACACGTTCTGGTTCGCGTGGGCCGCCTACCAACCCGAGACCCGTATCGAGCCGGCCTGAGCCTACGGCAGTTCCCGACACCGGCTGCGAAGCGCCGCCACCGGGCCGCGACCAGCGAATCGCGCTGGCGGCCACCCAGGTCGCGGAGCGACGAGCGCTTCGCCGCCTACGTGCCGCCCGACATCGAAGTGGCTGCTGCGCGTAGCCCGCACCCTCACCCCCAACCACCCCGACGCGGCGGA
The DNA here is from genome assembly GCA_050744245.1 of Acidimicrobiales bacterium. GTDB lineage: Bacteria > Actinomycetota > Acidimicrobiia > Acidimicrobiales > JBOGGX01 > JBOGGX01. The sequence goes on along the minus strand of JBOGGX010000244.1, from coordinate 34,791 downwards.
TTCCGTGCAGGGCACGCTCGTGCGTGCCTTCCGGGGCATCGACGGCTTCGACCGCGCCCACCCCCGGGCCTGGTAGCTGGCCATCCTGCACAACACGCAGATCAGCCGGACCCGCCGCCGCCGCCCCGAACTCCCCGACGACCCCGACCGCACCAAGGCCACGCTCGCCGATGCGGACGCCGACGACCACAGCGTCGAGGCGAGGTGGTCGACGCCACCTTCGACTCCGTCGTCGAGGACGCCGTCCGGCATCTCGCCCACGACCTCCGCCGCGCCGTCGAGCTGGTCGACACCGAGGCCTCACCCACGCCGAGACCGCCACCGTCATGGGTGTGCCGGTGGGCACGGTCACGAGCCGCATCCACCGGGCCCGGCGCCGGAGCCGTGACCGGCCGGCCCACGCCGGCCTCGCCCCCAGGAGCAACAGATGAGACTCTTCCGTCGGCGACCCGACCGTCCGATGAACTGCATTCAGGTCGGCCGCCGCCTCCAGCGCTACCTCGACAGCGACGTCGACGACCTCACCGCCCGGCGCATCATGCGCCACCTCGAGGACTGCCTTCGGTCGCGCCGGAACTCGTGCGGTCCGCTGGTTGCCGATGGCGAGTGTATCGAGCGGCTTGGAGTCCCGTCTCCCGTCCTCAGATGACGGCCTTCATCTTGTCGACGTCGGCGGCACCGAGGACCAGGCGGGTGTTGGTGGCCAGGTACGCGAGCTCGATGTTCACGCCGGCGTCGGCGACCTTGCGGGTGGTTTCCCCGAGGGCGCCGGGCCGATCCTCGAGCCCGGCCACGACGACGTCGCGTTCCTCGATGACGGTGTAGCCGGCGCCCTCGATGGCCCGGCGGGCCCCGGCGGCATCGTCGACCAACAGGTGCACGACGAACCGCCCCTGACAGGAGAAGCAGCCCACCCCGTCGATGTTGATCCCGGCCCGGCCGGTCGCCTCGCCCAGATTGGCCAGCTCGCCCGGCTTGTCTTCCACCGTGACGGCGAGATCCGTCGCCATGGCAGCCTCCTTTCCGCTGTTCCTCTCCGTGCTTAGGGGAGCCAGCCGGGCCTGTCAACGGTCGACGATCACCTCGGTCCCGAGGGCGTCGCGCTCGCACCGTCGAGGGCTTCTGGGGCTCCCCGGCCCATCGGTGTCACCCTGGGGGACGGCGCTGGGGCGTGGCCAATCTGGGCACGGGTGCCCCAGACACACCCAGAGACCGGGTGCAGATGGGCCCCACCCGGCGAGCTCGCAGCCTTTGGACCTCAGGTAGCGGTTCACCTTCGCTCCGACGTGTACGGGCGGTCTGTAGCCGCCAACCGGTGGGACGGTCACAGACGATGCTCCGAGCGGCGCTCACGCTCCACCTCTGTGTGCTCAAACGATGACTTGAACAATGGGCCGACTCACGGTGCTTGTCAAGGCGTGCAGTGGGCGTCGTGCCGCTCGGTCAACCGGCGCCGGCGTCGCAGACGCAGAATTCGGTAAGTCGCCACAGAACGCCGCTCCACGCCGGCGCCCCGACAGAATCGAACGATGCACCGCAGCCGACTCACCGCGATCGCCGTCGACGTCTCCGCCGAGTCTCACGAGGCCACGATCGGGTTCTGGGCCGGGGCCGTGGGTGGCGAGATCCAGCGTGACGACCCCGACGACCCGTACGTGACGGTCGGGCACCCCCGCGGCCTCGAGATGTTCGTGCAGCGGGTCGACGCCGAGCCCCGCATCCACCTTGATGTCGAGACCGACGACGTCGACGCCGAGGTGGCCCGGCTGGAGGCGCTCGGCGCGACCAGGGTCGAGAAGGTCAAGACCTGGTGGGTGATGCGCGACCCGGCCGGGCTGCTGTTCTGCGTCGTCCGGCCGCAGTCGGACGACTTCCCACGCGACGCCGTCACCTGGGGAGACTGAGGCCGCTCAGATGCACTCCCTGGGCGGCAGCGGAGGACAGGTCGCCGGGGCCAGCGTCGAGGTCGGTCGGAGCGGGGTGCACTCCGTGGGACGGCACTCCGGCAGGGTGCCGCCGAACGAACTGGGTTGGGCGCTGCCGGTGGTGATCCCGTCAAATCTCACCCGCCCGATGTCGATGCCGCCCTGTTCTCGGTCGGACGTGATCCACTCGCTGTAGAGCCCCTCGTCCTCCTCGGCCGCGGCGACGGCGGCGACGGCGGTGAAGGCGTGGACGCCGCCGTCGGCCATTGTGACCGTCCCGGTGAAACCGATGGCCGTCTGCTCGCCGGCGAGGCGGATCGCGGGCTCGCCGGACCTGAGGTCGAAACTCCCGTCGCGGATCGGGCCGTCGAACCACTGGGCGACGATCTCCTCGGGTTCCTGACGCCCGAGCCGGCCGGTTTCGCCGTCGCATACGTAGGCCAGCAGCCTCCCCTCGTACGGGGTGATGCCGATGAGCGCATCGGTGCCCTCGACCCGGCCGACGAAGCTGGCGTCGTACCGGTCCTCCGGGTCGGCCGCGGCGTTCGCCAGTTCGCTCGCCAGCTCGGTCTCGGTCGCCCCGCCCTGTTCCCCGTCGTTCGGCCCGCACGCCGCGAACAGCAGGATGATCGATGCCCCGATGGCCACGGCCAGGGTCGCCCAGCTCCGGGTATGCTCTTGGTCCTTCATGACCCGAGCATGAGCCCGGCGCCCCGGTCCGACATCCGTGGGCTCCGGCCCAAACCTGCGTAATTCGCCGAAGTTGGCCTTTACCGGCGGGTTTGCTAGCCTTACCCCTCGGCCTGACGCGGGTTGTCATGTCCGCGCGGCCGACTGAATTCCCGCTCCACCAGCACTTGTGAGGCTCACGCTGCCCAAACCCAAGGAAGACGCGATCATCATCGAGGGGACCGTGGTCGAGCCGCTCCCGAACGCCATGTTCCGGGTCGAGCTCGAGAACGGCCACAACGTCCTCGCCCACATCTCGGGGAAGATGCGCATGAACTACATCCGCATCCTCCCGGGCGATCGCGTCCAGGTGGAGCTCACCCCCTACGACCTCTCCAGAGGCCGGATCACCTACCGGTACAAGTAGCGAGACCGATGAAGGTACGACCCAGCGTCAAGCGCATCTGCGACAAATGCAAGGTGATCCGCCGCCACGGGCGGGTGATGGTCATCTGCCAGAACAAGCGGCACAAGCAACGGCAGGGCTGAGGAGCCCGAGGAGCGCACATGGCACGAATCGCCGGCGTCGACATCCCCCGCGAGAAGCGGCTCGAGGTGTCGCTCACCTACATCTTCGGCATCGGGAACACCCGGGCCAAGGACATCTGCTCGACGCTCGAGCTCGATCCGAACACGCGGGTCCGCGACCTCACCGACGAAGAGGTGGCGAAGATCCGCAACCACATCGACGGGCAGTACAAGGTCGAGGGCGATCTGCGCCGCGAGGTCCAGCAGGACATCAAGCGCAAGATGGAGATCGGCTGCTACCAGGGCATCCGGCACCGGCGGGGGCTGCCCGTCCACGGTCAGCGGACCCAGACGAACGCCCGCACCCGCAAGGGCCCCAAGAAGACCGTGGCCGGGAAGAAGCGAGCGAGGAAGCACTGATGGGGATCATCGAACCGACCGGCCACGGCAGGCGGGGTCCCCGCCGAAGGCTCTGCCTTCGGTGGGGTGCCGAGAAGCGAGCGAGGAAGCACTGATGGCCAAGCCCAGGCCCGGCGGCCGGCGGCCGCGCAAGCGCGAGCGGAAGAACGTCGCCTACGGCGTCGCCCACATCAAGAGCTCGTTCAACAACACGATCCTCAGCATCACCGACCAGCAGGGCAACGTGCTGGCCTGGGCCTCGGCCGGCAACGTGGGGTTCAAGGGGTCACGCAAATCGACGCCGTACGCGGCGCAGATGGCGGCGGAGTCCTGCGCCCGCCGGGCCATGGAGCACGGCATCCGCAAGGTCGACGTGATGGTCAAGGGACCGGGCTCCGGGCGCGAGACCGCCATCCGGTCGCTCCAGAACGCGGGCATCGAGATCACCGGCATCAAGGACGTCACCCCCGTACCCCACAACGGCTGCCGCCCGCCCAAGCGGCGCCGGGTCTGAGCCCCAGGTAGAGGAAGCAGCACATGGCTCGTTACACCGGTCCCGTGTGTCGGCTCTGCCGGCGAGAGCGGATGAAGCTCTACCTCAAGGGCGCCAAGTGCGACACGATGAAGTGCCCGATCGAGCGCCGCCCCTACCCGCCGGGCGAGGCGGGGCGGGCCCGGCAGCGCCAGGGCTCCGACTACCTGATGCAGCTCCGGGAGAAGCAGAAGGCCCGGCGCATCTACGGCGTCCTCGAGAAGCAGTTCCGCCGCTACTACGAGCAGGCCACCCGCGGGTCAGGGGTGACCGGTGAGAACCTGCTGCGCCTACTCGAGCTCCGGCTCGACAACGTGGTCCACCGGGCCGGTTGGGGCGCCAGCCGGGCCCAGGCTCGACAGTTCGTCCGCCACGGCCACGTCAGCGTCAACGGGAAGCGGGTCACGATCCCGAGCTACACCGTGCGCAAGGGCGACGTCGTCGAGCTCCGCGACAAGGCCCGCAACATGATCATCGTCCGCCACAACCTCGACACCCTCGACCGTCAGGTCCCCGGGTGGCTCGAGACCGGCGAGGGCGGCCTGCAGGTCACCGTGCGCGACCTGCCCCAGCGCGAGCACATCGACGTGCCCGTGCGGGAGTCGCTCATCGTCGAGCTCTACTCCAAGTAATCCCTCAGCAACTCCGGAAGGCACTCCATGCTCGTCATCCAGCGTCCCACCGTCGAGCCCGCCGGCGACGTCGACGGCAACCGCCAGCGCTTCGCGGTCGGGCCCCTCGAGCCGGGATTCGGCTACACGCTGGGCAACTCGATCCGACGCACCCTGCTGTCGTCGATCCCAGGCTCCGCCGTCACCCAGGTCCGTTTCGACGACGCCCTGCACGAGTTCGACACGATCGCCGGCGTCACCGAGGACGTCACCGACATCATCCTCAACCTCAAGGACGTCGTGCTGCTCGTCCACAGCGAGGAGCCGATCACGCTCCGGCTCGACGTGCGGGGACCCAAGGGGGTCACCGCGGCCGACATCCAGCCGCACGCCGACGTCGAGATCCTCAACCCAGACCTCCACATCGCCACGCTGAACAACAAGGGCCGGCTCGCCCTCGACATCACCGTGGCCAAGGGTCGGGGGTACGTCTCGGCCGACGCCAACAAGACCAGCGCGACCATCGGCATCATCCCGGTCGACTCGATCTTCTCGCCGATCCGGCGGGTGGCGTTCATCGTCGAACCGACCCGGGTCGAGCAGGACACCAACTTCGACCGGCTCGTGCTCGACATCGAGACCGACGGCTCGATCTCTCCCCGCGACGCCCTGGCCTCGGCCGGCGCCACCTTGCGCTCGCTGGTGCAGCTGGTCGAGGAGATGAGCGACGCCCCCCAGGGCCTGCAGCTCGGCGAGCCCGGCCCCGGCATCGGGGGTTCGCCCGACCTCGATCTGCCCATCGAAGACCTCGAACTCTCCGAACGGCCCCGCAACTGCCTCAAGCGGGCCCAGATCAACACGATCGGTGAGCTGCTGCACAAGACCGAGGACGACCTCCTGGCCATCACCAACTTCGGCCAGAAGTCGCTCGAGGAGGTTCGGGCCAAGCTCGACGAGCGGGGCCTCTCGCTTCGCACCAAGGACTGAGAGGAAGCGTCGATGCCTGCGACTCCGCGGAAGGGTCACCGCCTGGGCAGTGACCCGGCCCATCAGCGGCTGATGATGGCCAACCTGGCCGCCTCACTTTTCGCGGCGGAGGCCATCGTCACCACCGAGGCCAAGGCCAAGGCGCTGCGGCCGGTGGCCGAGAAGCTCATCACCAAGGCCAAGAAGGCGAGCATCGACCCCGATGTCCGCCTGCACCACCTGCGGCAGGTGCTGTCGTTCCTCGGCGATCGCGAGATGACGGCCAAGCTGTTCGACGAGATCGGCCCGCGGTACACCGAGCGCAACGGCGGCTACACCCGCATCCTCAAGCTCGGCCCGCGCCAAGGCGACAACGCCGACATGGCCCGGATCGAGCTCATCTGATCGTGTGACGCTCTGGGGGGCCGGGCCCGACACGGCCCGGGTGCGGATGACCGTCGCCTACGACGGCACCGGCTTCCGGGGGTTTGCGGCCAACACCGGGGTCCGGACGGTCGGCGACACGCTGGGGTCTGCCCTCGAGCGGATCCTGCGCCACCCGGTCGACCTGGCCTGTGCCGGGCGCACCGACGCCGGTGTCCATGCTCGGGGCCAGGTGGTGTCGTTCGATGCCGCCGCGACCGACGACCTCGATCCCGCAGGGATCCAGCGCTCGCTGAACAAGCTGTTGGCCCCCGAGATCGCGGTCCGTGAGGTCGCCATCGCCGAACCGGGGTTCGACGCCCGCCACTCGGCCGTCGCCCGCCGCTACCGCTACAGCCTTCTGACCACGCCGTGGCCCGACCCGTTCTGGGCCGGCCGGGCCTGGCACGTCGACCGCCGGCTCGACATCGACCTGCTCCGCCTCGGGGCCGACCCGCTCATCGGCGAGCACGACTTCTCGTCGTTCTGTCGGCGGCCCGACGCGGAGGTGTCGCTCGTGCGCCGGGTCACCGAGGCGGCATGGGAGGAGGACGACGGTGTCCTGCACTTCTGGATCGAGGCCAACGCCTTCTGCCACCAGATGGTGCGCAGCATCGTCGGCACGCTGGTCGAGGTCGGCTCGGGCAAGAAGCGGGCGGGTGACGTGCGGGGGATCATCGTCGCCCATGACCGCAACGCGGCCGGACAGATGGCCCCGCCCCACGGGCTCTGCCTCTGGTCAGTGACGTACTGAGTTGTCTGCGCGAGCTGTCTGCGCCACTCGGCGTTCGGCTCGCCGGCGCGGCCTTCGGCAACCGACGTGCGTCACTCCCGCTGCTCCGCCTGGCGGCGGTGTTGTCTGCGCCACTCGGCCTTCGGCCTCGCCGGCGCGGCCTTCGGCAACCGACGGCCCGCGGTTTGCTGCTCCGCCTGGCGGCTCCGCAGCGTCAGGTGGCTCAGCGGCGTCGCGTGCAGGCGGACATCAAGTGTGGTGAACTGCACGCCACTCGGCCTGCGGCCTCGGCGGCGCCGCGATACTGACGCACGTGCCGACCGCCGGACTCGTCATGGTGGCGGTCATGATCGTCGTCGGGCTCATCGGGATCGTCGTGCCCGTGTTCCCCGCCCTGCTGCTGGTGTGGGCCGCGGTGGTCGTGTGGGCCCTGGCCGAGCGCACGGGGCCGGCATGGGCCGTGCTGGCCGGGGCCACGGTGGTGTTCCTCGTCAGCCAGGTCGTCAAGTACCTGATCCCCGGGCGTCGGCTCCAGGAGGCGGGGGTGCCGACCCTCTCGATGCTCGCGGGCGTGATCGTCGGCATCGTGGGCTTCTTCGTCGTCCCGGTCGTCGGTGTCTTCCTCGGGTTCGTCGTCGGGATCTACGCGGCCGAGCTCCTCCGCCTCCGCGACCATCGGGCGGCCTGGCCGTCGACCGTCCACGCCCTCAAGGCGGCCGGCATCTCGGTCCTGATCGAGCTGGTCGCCGGCCTGCTCATCGCCTCCGGCTGGCTGGCCGCCGTCATCGTGCTCTGATGTCAGGAGAGGTGACGCATGTCACCGGGCGGGCGAGGGGAACACTTAGCTGAGTGAACTATCTTGGTCGGGGAGATGACACAGAATGGACACGCCGCGGCGCGGGAACGACACGACCGAGATCGCCGAGCTGGCCGAGCGCGTGCGCACGATCATCACGCCGCTGGCCCGGCAGCTCCGGCAGCACGCGAACGACGGGCTGACCCCGACCCTGCTGTCGGCCATCGGCACCATCTCGAGGAGAGGTCCGATCACCCTCGGCGATCTGGCGGCCCAGGAGCGGGTGTCGCCCCCCATGATCACGAAGGTGGTGGCGTCGCTCGAAGCCCAGGGCCTAGTGGAGCGGACGTCCGACCAGGCCGATCGACGGGTGAGCCGGGTGGCGCTGACCCCGGCGGGGGAGGCGTGGCTTCGGGAGGCCAGGGCCAGGCGCAACCAGTGGCTGGCCCGCCGGCTGGAGACGTTGAGCCCCCAAGACATCGAACTCCTCGGCGAGGCGCTGCCCGTCATCGAGCGGATGCTCGCGCCCGAGGGCTGAGCGCCCGGGGCGCCAACTCCCTCGCCCGCGTGCCCAGGCAGGCGGCCGCGGTCACCAACGACATGTTCCGGTCCCTCCGCATCAGGAACTACCGGCTCTACTGGATCGGCCAGGCCATCTCGATGACCGGAACCTGGCTCCAGTTCATCGGTCAGGCGCTGCTCGTGCTGCGGCTGACTGACAGTGGCGTCGCCCTCGGGCTGGTCACGGCCTGCCAATTCGTGCCCGTGCTGTTCTTCGGCGGCTGGGCCGGGGTGCTCGCCGACCGGGTCGACAAGCGCCGGGTCATGTACGTCACCCAGTCGGCCATGATGCTCTTCGCCTTCAGCCTGGCCGGCCTGGTCCTCGGCGGCGTCGTCGAGGTCGGCCACGTCTACGTCCTGGCCGCGCTCACCGGCGTGGCCGCCGCGTTCGACCAGCCCGCCCGCCGGGCCTTGATCGGCGAGCTGGTCGACCAGGACCACATCAACAACGCGGTCGGTCTGTCGAGCGCGGTGTTCACCGGTTCGCGGGTGCTCGGCCCGGCCCTGGCCGGTCTGCTCATCGGCACGGTCGGCGTGGGCTGGTGCTTCCTGCTCAACGGCCTCTCGTTCGTGGGCGCCCTCGCGGGGCTGGCCCTGATGAACCCGGCCGAGTTCCACCCGGGACCCCGCCTGGGCAAGGGCAGGGGCCAGATCCGCGCCGGCGTCCGCTACGTGTGGAGCTCGCCCACGCTGCGCCTCACCATGGGGCTGGTCGCGGTGGTCGCCGTCTTCGGCTTCAACTGGCAGGTCCTGGTGCCGCTGCTGGCGACCCGCACCTTCCACGGCACGGCCACCACCTACACGATCATCACGTCGATGATGAGCGTGGGCTCGTTCCTCGGCTCGCTGTGGCTGGCCCGCCGGCGGAGCATCTCGGTCCAGTTCCTGGCCCTCACCTGTGTCGCGTTCGGGGGCGCATCGCTCCTCTTCGCGGCCTCGCCCACGGTCCCGATCGCCATCGCGACCGGCATGGTGACCGCCGCCCTCGGCATCACGTTCATGTCGGGCACCATGACGTTCGTCCAGGTCGAGGCGGTGCCCGAAATGCGGGGCCGGGCCATGGCGCTCTATACGATCCTGTTCATGGGGACGACGCCGGTCGGCGGGCCCATCGTGGGGTGGGTGGCCGAGCAGTACAGCACGAGGGCCGGATTGGCCCTGGGCGGGCTGGTCGCCGTCGGGGCCGGCTTCGTGGCCCTGGCCCACCTGCGCCGACGGGCCGAGGCCGTTGTGGCCGCCGCGGCCGCCGACACCGAGCTCGCGCTCGAAGCCGCCTGAGCGAGCCCGCAGGGAGAGCGAACGATCAACACAGCCTGTCTTCGCCGCGAAGCGGCGAAGGGCTCATTGGTGCCCTTGGGTCGGCGGTGACGTGAGTTGGTGTCCTACGACGACGAGTGCACCAATGAGCTGGGCCTAAGCGCCCTGTCGTTTGCGATTCGGGGGCGGACGCCCGTATCCTTGTCGGTCGCTTCGTGGCGATGAGCCCGGCGACGAAGCGTTCCGATCGAGTGACGAGAGGTTTCCTTGCGTACGTACACGCCGAAGTCGAGCGACATCCAGCGCGCCTGGTACGTGGTTGACGCCGACGGGCTGGTGCTCGGGCGGGTCGCGACCGAGGTGGCGCGGGTGCTGCGGGGCAAGCACAAGCCGATCTTCGCCCCCCACCTCGACACCGGCGACCACGTGATCATCGTCAACGCCGAGAAGGTCGTGCTCACCGCGGGCAAGGCCGAGCGCAAAGAGGTCTTCCACTACTCGGGCTACCCGGGCGGGCTGAAGCGCCAGCTCTACGCCGACGCGCTCGAGCGCAAGCCGGCCGACGCGGTTCGCCGCACCGTCGCCGGCATGCTGCCCAAGAACCGGCTCGGGCGCCAGATGATGAAGAAGCTCAAGGTCTACGCCGGCCCGGAGCATCCCCACACGGCGCAGCACCCGCAGCCGCTCGAGATCGCATCCGCCCGCCGGGCGTAGGCACAGGACAAAGGACGACGAGTCGATGGCCAAGCCGCTCATCCAGACCACCGGTCGCCGCAAGGAGGCCGTGGCCCGCGTGCGCGTGCGCGACGGCAGCGGAACGATCACGGTCAACCGGAGGCAGTTCGAGGAGTACTTCCCCTCCGAGACGCACCGGATGATCATCACCGCCCCGCTCAAGGTGGCCAACACCGCCGAGACCTACGACATCGACGCCACCCTCGACGGCGGCGGCGTCTCCGGCCAGGCCGGCGCCCTCCGCCTCGGTATCGCCCGGGCCCTGGCCGAGCTCGACCCCGAGCTGCGCACCTCGCTCAAGCGTTCAGGCTTCCTCTCCCGCGACCCCCGCGAGAAGGAGCCGAAGAAGTACGGCCTGAAGAAGGCCCGCAAGGCTCCTCAGTACTCCAAGCGGTGATGGTTTCGCTGCCGAACCAGAGGTTCGGCAGCGAGCTTTGCGGTGCCCACCTGCGGCGGGCGCGATTGCTTGCTGCCGGTCGACCGGCCAAGCCGGATCGACCGGGCTCCCCCCGCTGGCTCGGGAGTGTTGCTGCGTGACCTTGCGGTTCGGCACCGATGGGGTTCGGGGCCTGGCCAACGCCGAGCTCACCCCGGAGCTGGTCGTCGCGCTCGGCCGGGCCGCGGCCCGCGTGCTCGGCTGCGACCGGTTCGTCGTCGGCCGCGACACCCGCCGGTCCGGCCCGTTGCTCGAGGCCGCGCTGGCCGCAGGACTCGCGTCGGAGGGCGTGCGCGTCGACCTGCTCGGGATGGCGCCCACACCGGCCGTGGCCAGCGCCTCGGCGTGGGACGGCGTCTGCGGGGCGGTGATCTCGGCGTCGCACAACCCGTTCCCCGACAACGGCATCAAGTTCTTCCTTCCGGGCGGGCGCAAGCTCACCGACGACATCGAGGCGCGGCTGGAGGCAGAGCTCGACCGGATCGTCCACGGGGGCGCCGGCCGCCCCGATGCCCCGACCGCCGAGCGAGTGGGCACGATCACCGACGCCCACGGACTGCTCGACCGCTACGGCGACTCGATCGTCGCCTCGGTCGACGGCCATCGCCTCGACGGCCTGGCGCTGGTGATCGACTGCGCCAACGGCGCCGCCGCCGAGGCCGCGCCGGCCGCGCTGCGCCGCTTGGGCGCCGATGTCACCGTCATCAACGATCGGCCGGACGGCACCAACATCAACGACCGCTGCGGCTCGACCGACCCCTCCGATCTGCGGCGGGCCGTGGTCGAGCTCGGCGCCGATGCCGGGTTGGCGTTCGACGGCGACGCCGACCGGGTCATCGCCGTCGACGCCACGGGTCAGCTGGTCGACGGCGACCAGATCATCGCGGTGTGCGCCCTCGATCTGAAGCAGCGGGGCCAGCTCGTCGACGACACGGTCGTGATCACGGTCATGACGAACCTGGGCTTCCGGCTGGCGATGGCCGAACGGGGGGTGCACCTGGTCGAGACCGCGGTCGGCGACCGGTACGTGCTCGACGCGCTCGAGGACGGCGGCTGGTCGCTCGGCGGCGAGCAGTCCGGGCACGTCATCTTTCGCCGGCTCGCGACCACCGGCGACGGTCTGCTCACCGGGGTGCAGCTGCTCGACGTCGTGGCCCGCCGGGGCATGCCGCTGGGCGATCTGGCCGGGGTCATGCGCCGGCTGCCGCAGGTGCTGCGTAACGTGAAGGTGTCCGGGTCGGCCGTCGACCTCACCGACCGGATGGCCGGCGACGTGGCCGAGGCCGAGACCGAGCTCGGCGCCACCGGCCGGGTGCTGGTGCGGCCGAGCGGCACCGAACCGCTGGTGCGGGTGATGGTCGAGGCGTCGAGCCAGGACCAGGCCGACGCGGTGGCGGCCCGGCTGGTCAGCTCCGTCGAGCGGCTCGCGTCCGATGCCGGGGAGCCAGCACGATCAGGGCGTAGCCGGCCAGCATGACCAGGGCGGCGATGGCCTGGGCCACCCGGGTGAGCGAGCCCGGGTAGATCACGCCCTCGATGTAGCGGTCGACGAAGCCACCCTCGTACCCGGCCTCGCCGGCCAGGGACCGGAAGTGCTGCTCGAGCGGGGTCAGCGGGCAGGTGAACCCGACGACGACGATGGCCAGGGCGTACACCGCGGCGGGGATCTGCACCCGGAGGACGGCGCGCCAGCGCCAGGCCAGCAGCGGACCGACGACCACCAGGACGATGAATCCGAAGTGGACGAGCATGACCAGGTCGGCCAGCACCCGGTACCCCATCGCCGGCCAGGCTACCGACCGCGTCGGTGTCTGCCCGTTCGGGCAGCGCGCGTTGCCCGTTCGGCCCGCCCGGAACGCTTGTGGCCGCACGGTCCAGCCTCCACCATTCCGTGCCATGCCGCTCGACGACCAGGTCGACGCCTACGTCGCCAGGGCGTGGGGTCATGTCATCGAGGAGCTCCGCCAGTGGTACGACACGACGACGCACCACGGCTGCTTCTGCGGCGCCGGTGAACGCGGGTCCGAACCGGTCGACGAGCTCGACGCCTGTTGCCGCACCCACGACCAGGAGTACGGCACGGCCGGGATCAGCGCCGACACCATGTGGTGGCCGCCCGACTCGTACGTGGCCGGGCGCCAAGCCGACCTCAACCTGGTGAACTGCGCCCAGTCGGCGGCGACCGAGAACGACGTCTACCGCGATCGGCTGATCTGGCTCTTCTCCCGGCGGGTCGACATTGCCGATGCCGTGCTGTGGTACAGGGACCGGCTCGAGCAGTTCCGCGACTGGCTCGAGTCGGTCAGGCCGCGGATCCTGGCCGAGGGGGCGGTCCCGGCCGACGTGGCCGCCGAGTACGCCCAGTACGTCGCCTATCTCGAGGGCGAGGGCATCGGGGGGGACGACCTGGCCGTGGCCGTGGCCGACGCCGGGCTCGACCCCGGCGTCCTCGGTTCACCCGGCCCCGGCGGCGCCGGCGGGGAGCAGCCCCCCGAGCCGACGGCCTACGCCTGAGCCTTCCGTAGACTGGCTCGATGTGCGGGATCATCGCCGTTGTCCGGCGTCCGAGCGACCGTGAGCCGCCGCAGCCGTCCGAGCTCCTCGACCTGATCGAACCGGTCCCCGGCCGGCTCGCGGCGCAGAGCCCGGACGACCTGACGGCCCCGACGCTGAGCGAGCTGGCCGAGACGCTCGAGCGGGCGGACACGCTGCTGCGCGGCGTGCCCGGTGTCAGGGCGCTGCTGGCCGCGCCCGACCTGGCCGCCGCCGTCGACCGGCTGACGGCGGAGATCGACGTCCAGGTGGTCAGGCTCGACCGCGCCCTCGACGAGGCGACCGCAATCGGCGGCGCCGAGCTCGAAACGCTCAACGCCGGCATGGTGCGGCTCAAGGATGCGGCGTGGGCCATCCGCCGCGACCGGCTGCGGACGGCCGCCGCCGTCGCCGCCCTGGCCCGCCCCGGTGCCGGTCCGGCGGCGGTCGAGGCGTTCACCTCGATCCAGGTCGCGCTGTCGGCCATCGACCGGCTCGAGGTCAGGGGCCGCGACTCGGCGGGGATCCACCTGCTCGTCACCGACCACGGGCTCGACCTCGACACCACCGGCATACGCGCCCTGCTCGAGCCCAGGGCCCGCGACCACCTGTTCCGGTCGGGCGCGGTGCGCACCCCCGACGGCCATCTCAGCTTCGTCTACAAGGCCGCGGCCGAGATCGGCGAGCTGGGTGACAACACCCGCCATCTGCGCCAGGCCATCGCCGACGACGAGCTGCTCCACCTGGCGCTGAGCTCGCCGACGGTCAGGACCGCGGTGCTGGGCCACACCCGGTGGGCGAGCGTCGGCATCATCTCCGAGGCCAACGCCCATCCCCTCAACTCCGAGGAGGAGGGTCGCCCGGGCGATCCCGGCCCCTACGTCGTCGGCGCCCTCAACGGCGACGTCGACAACTATGCCGACCTCAAGGCGTACGAGTCGCTGGGGATCGCGGCCGAGGTCACCACCGACACCAAGGTCATCCCGACCCTGGTCAGCCGGCGGCTGGCCGACGGCCTCGACCTCACCGAGGCCTTCCGGCGCACCGTCGCCGGCTTCGAGGGTTCGGTGGCCATCGGGGCCCAGGCGGTCGTCGCCCCCGAGCAGCTCATGCTCGCCCTGCGCGGCAGCGGCCAGGCGCTCTACGTCGGACTGGCCGACGACGCGTTCATCGTGGCCAGCGAGCCCTACGGCCTGGTCGAGGAGACGCCCATCTACCTGCGCATGGACGGCGAGACGCCGGCCAGCCTGGAGAACCCGACCGCCAGCCGGGGCCAGATCCTCCTGCTCGACGGCGACCGGGCCGGTTCCCTCGACGGCATCCGGCGCATCGCCTACGACGGCACCGAGCTGCCGGTCACCGAGGGCGACCTCACCTCGGCCCAGATCACCACCCGCGACATCGACCGGGGCCCGTACAGCCACTTCCTGCTGAAGGAGATCAACGAGGCCCCCGGCTCGGTGCGCAAGACGCTCCGGGGCAAGCTCGTCGAGACCGACGGGGGCTTCGACGTCCGGCTCGGCCCGGCGACGCTGCCGGACGAGATCGGCGACGCCCTGGCCTCGGGCGCCATCCGCCGGGTCATCGCCGTCGGCCAGGGCACGGCCGCCGTCGCCGGCCAATCGCTGGCGTCGGTGCTGGCCGACCTGGCCGCCGACACCGAGTTGCTGGTGAGCGCCCAGCCCGCCACCGAGCTGTCGGGCTTCGGGCTGCGGGCGGACATGTCCGACACGCTGGTCGTGGCCATCAGCCAGTCGGGCACCACCACCGACACCAACCGCACCGTCGACCTGGTCCGCAGCCGCGGCGCCAAGGTCGTCGCCATCGTCAACCGGCGCAACAGCGACCTGACCGACAAGGCCGACGGCGTCCTCTACACCTCGGACGGGCGCGACGTGGAGATGAGCGTGCCGTCGACCAAGGCGTTCTACGCCCAGGTGGCCGCGGGCTGCGTGCTGGCCGTGGCCGTCGCCGACCGGGCCGGGGCCCGCCCGGCCGACCGCGACACCTGGCTGGCGGAGCTGCGCCGCCTGCCGGAGGCCATGGCCGCCGTGCTCGCCCTGCGACCCGACATCGCGACCATCGCCCACCAGTTCGCCCCGTCCCGGCGCTACTGGGCCGTGGTCGGCAACGGGCTCAACCGCATCGCGGCCCAGGAGCTCAGGATCAAGCTGTCCGAGCTCTGCTACAAGTCGATCGCCTTCGACTCGACCGAGGACAAGAAGCACATCGACCTGTCGGCCGAACCGCTGATCCTGGTGTGCGCGGCCGGGCTCACCGGGTCCAATGCCGACGACGTGGCCAAGGAGGTCGCAATCTTCCGGGCCCACAAGGCGACCCCGATCGTGATCGCCACCGAGGGCGAGGACCGGTTCTCGTCGGCCCTGGCCGCCATCAAGGTCCCGACCATCCATCCGCGGCTGGCGTTCGTGCTGTCGGCCATGGCCGGCCACCTGTTCGGGTTCGAGGCCGCCCTCGCCATCGACGCCCAGGCCCTTCCGCTGCGCCAGGCCCGGGCCGCGATCGAGTCGGCGATCTCGTCGAACGGTCGCTCCGACGGTGCCGACCTGCTGCGGAGCCTGGTTCCCCAGTTCGAGCCGGTCGCCAGCCGATTCTTCGACGGTGTGCGCTCCGGCGCCTACGACGGCCACCTCGAGGCGAGCACCGCGGTGCGGTTGTCGTCGCTGCTGCGCTACGCCCTCGGCATCACCCCCCTCGACGCCTACCAGCTCGAGTTCGGCAGGATCGGCACGCCCGGGGTGGTCGTCGACGATCTCACCACCGCCCTGACCCGGGCGATCGAGGAGCTGACCCGCCCGGTCGACGCGATCAAGCACCAGGCCAAGACGGTCACCGTCGGCATCTCCCGCACCGACGAGACGCTGTTGCAGGTGCCGCTGGTGCAGTCGGTCATGGCCACTGGGGCGGCCCGCGACCGGCTCACCTACCGGACGCTGCGGACGCTGGCCGCGCTCGACCCGGCCGTCGAATCGGTCACCGGCTGGATCCGCTACGCGGTGGCCGGCGACGGGGACGATGGTGACGACCTGACGATCTCGATCGTCGACCGGGGCGGCATCGCCCGCGACATACCGTCGCGGGCCGACCGCAACCCGGTGCTGTCGGGCACCAAGCACCTGGTGGCCATGGAGCGCAACGTCCTCGCCTTCCGTGGCCGTCGTGACGGCCGCACCCTGATCGCCGTGCCCGAGGTCAAGGACGGCGTCACCACCGGCATCACGCTGCTGCACGTGCGCTTCGCCGGCCCGTTGCCGGTGGGCACCGCCCGCAGCGTGCTGCAGGGCTATGCCAACCGCTACGCCGCCATCCGGGATGCCGTCACCGAGACCGAGCCGGTGTTCCGTGAGGACCTGCTGGCCGAGGTGCCCGTGGCCGATCTCCTCACCGAGCCGGTGAACGAGCTCGCAGACCGCTGGCGGGCCTGACCCCATGCGAACCTGCCGTGGATCTTTCCCACAAACGGGAACAATCCACCGAACATTCGTAGGGGGGTGGGGGCGGTGAGCGTCGTCGGGTTGGGGGTCGACGTGGTCGACATGGACCGGTTCCGCATCGTGCTCGGGCGGCGGCCGCGGATCGCCGAGCGGGTGTTCACCGAGGGGGAGCGGCGCTACGCCTTCTCGAAGGCCGATCCGGTGCCCAGGCTGGCCGCCCGGTTCGCGGCCAAGGAGGCGACCATGAAGGCGCTCGGCGTCGGGCTGGGGGCGTTCAAGTTCTACGACGCCGAGGTGGTTCGGGCGCCCAGCGGCGAGCCGTCGATCCGGCTGGCCGGCGCCGCGCTCACGCTGGCCGGGCGGCGGGGGGCGACGTCGTTCCGCCTGACCATGACCCACAGCGACCTGGTCGCGGTGGCCTTCGTCATCGCCGAGGGCGACTGAGACCAGTCCCGGTCACGGCGACGCGTCCGAGCCGCTCGGGTTGGTGGCGATGGTCCAGATGAGAAGGACCAGGCTGACCGCGACCGAGACACCGCACACGATCCACGCCCACCGCACCAGGGTGCGGGCTGAATCGGGGCGGGTGGCGGTCCGCGACAGGCCGATGCCGGCCACGACCGTGCCGACGAGGCCGCCCAGCGGGAAGCAGAAGACGAGCACGGCGAGGTTGGCGGCCAGGGCCGCGATCGCCTGCTTGCGGGGGAACTCCTGTTGTGGAGCCGGTGACGACAGATCGTCCTCGCTCACCTGTGCCTCCCGTCGCCCGACCGGGTCCGTACCGTAGCCCTGAGGTCCGGCCGATCCATGGCAAGGTGATGCGCTCGTGATTCCGATCGTCACGCCGGACGAGATGGCCGCCATCGACCGGGCCGCGCCCGAGCCGACAGCCACGCTCATCGGCCGGGCGGGCGCGGCCGTGGCCCGCCAGGCGGCGCGGATGATGGGGGGCACCTACGGCCGCACCGTGGTCCTCGTCGCGGGCAAGGGCAACAACGGCAACGACGGTCGGGAGGCGGCCCGGCGACTCCGACGCCGTGGCGCCCGCTGCATCGAGGTCGACGCGGCCGAGGTCCCGGACCGGCTGCCCGCCGCCGACCTCGTGATCGACGCCGCCTACGGCACCGGCTTCCGTGGCGACTACCGCGCTCCCGATCCGGGCGGTGCGCCCGTGCTCGCCGTCGACATCCCGTCAGGGGTCGACGGGCTCACCGGCGAGGCGGCGGACGGCGCGGTCGACGCCGACGTCACCGTCGCCTTCGCCGCGCTCAAGCCGGGACTCGTCCTGCTGCCCGGACGGGCCCGCTCCGGTGTCGTCGTGGTGGCCGACATCGGTCTCGACGTGTCGGCGGCGCGGGCGCACCTGGTCCGGGCGAACGACGCCGGCGGCTGGCTCCCGGAGCGGCCCGTCGACGCCCACAAGTGGATGTCGGCGGTGTGGCTCGTCGCCGGTTCACCCGGCATGACCGGTGCCGCCGTGCTCGCGGCCAGGGGCGCCCAGCGGGCCGGTGCCGGTTACGTCCGGCTGTCGGTGCCCGGCGCCGGCACCGAGGTCGGCGCCCCGGTCGAGGTCGTCACCACCGAACTGCCCGCCACCGGCTGGGTCGGTGACGTGCTCACCGACGCCCATCGCTTCAAGGCGATCGTGGTCGGACCGGGCCTGGGCTCGGCGCCGGCGGCCGATGTGCGGGCGTTGGTGCCGGCCGCGCCCGTGCCCGTCGTCGTCGACGGCGACGGGCTCAACGCCTTGGGCGACGATCCGGCGCCGGCGGGGCCGCGTTCGATCCTCACCCCGCACGACAAGGAGTACGAGCGGCTCACCGGGTATCGTCCTGGACCCGACCGGCTGGCTGCGGCCCGCCGCCTGGCCGCGGCGACGGGCGGTGTCGCCCTGCTCAAGGGGCCGACCACCGTCGTGGCCGACGGCGAGGGACGGATCCTGGTCACCACCACCGGCAACCCGGCCCTGGCCAGCGCCGGCACCGGCGACGTGCTCGCCGGCATCATCGGCGCCCTGTGCGCCCAAGGGCTCGACCCGGCGCAGGCGGCGGCGGCGGGCGCGTTCACCCACGGATGGTGCGGCCTAGGCTTCGACCGCGGGTTGGTGGCCGGGGATCTGCCCGATCGGCTGCCGGCCGTCCTCGACGAGCTGACCAAAGGGGAGTGACCCACATGGCGCGGAACTCGACGGTGGCCGAGGTCATGACCACCGAGGTCGTCACGTTCGGTCCGGACGACAACGTGCAGGACGCGATCGCACGGCTCATCGAACGCGACGTCGACGCCGCGCCAGTGGTCGACGACGACGGCCGGGTCGTCGGGATGCTGTCGACGGGCGACATCATCGTCCAGGAGACCCAGCTCCACTTCCCGACCGTGATCACCCTGTTCGGCGCCTACCTCGAGCTGCCGTCGCAGCAGCGGCACTTCGAGGCCGACCTGCAGAAGGCGCTCGGGTCCTCGGTGGCCGAGGTCATGACCGCCCATCCGGCCACGATCGGCCCGGGCGAGACGATCGAGCGGGCGGCCACCGTAATGCACGACAAGGAGGTGTCGCGTCTGCCCGTGGTCGAGGACGATCGCCTGATCGGCATCATCTCCCGGGGTGACATCGTGCGCGCCCTGGTGACCCCGCCGGCCGACGCCGGCTGAGGAGGACCGAGCCGTGCGCCCTGCGTGGGCCGAGGTCGATCTCGGCGCCGTCGCGGCCAACGTCAAGACCTTGGCTCGCCTCGTGGCCCCGGCCCAGGTGTGCGCGGTGGTCAAGGCCGACGGCTACGGCCACGGCGCGGTGGCGGTGGCCCGAGCGGCGCTCGACGCCGGGGCCGGCTGGCTCGGCGTCGCCCTGGCCGAGGAGGGGGCGACGCTGCGTGACGCGGGCATCACCGCGCCGATCCTGCTGCTGTCGGAGCCCCAGGGCGACGACATGGAGATCGCCGTGTGGTTCGGTCTGCGCCCGACCGTCTACACCCCGGCCGGGGTCGAGGCGGCCGCCCGGGCGGCCAAGCACGCGGTGGCCAAGGGGGCGCCGCTCCCGATCCGCGTCCACCTCAAGGTCGACACCGGCATGCACCGGGTGGGGGCGGCCCCGGCCGACGCGGTGCTGCTGGCCGAGGCGGTCGCCACCCATCCAGAGCTGGTGCTCGACGGCGCCTACACCCACTTCGCGGTGGCCGACGAGCCGGACGACCCGTTCACCGACGAGCAGCTGGGCCGGTTCTCGTCCGTGCTGGCCCGGCTGGGCGACGCGGGGTGGCGGCCGCCCGTCGTCCACGCGGCCAACTCGGCCGCGGCCATCACCCGGCCAGACTCGCGGTTCGACCTCGTGCGGGTCGGCATCGCCGTCTACGGCATCCCGCCCGCCCCGACCCTGGCCGACGCCGTCGAGCTGGTGCCGGCGTTGAGCCTGAAAGCCTCGGTCGCACTCGTGAAGGAGGTCGGGGCGGGCGAACGCATCTCCTACGGGCTGCGCCACACGTTCGCCACCGACTCGGTCGTCGCCACGGTGCCCATCGGGTACGCCGACGGGGTCAGGCGGCGGCTGTTCGCGGTCGGCGGCGAGGTGCTG
Source organism: Acidimicrobiales bacterium (assembly GCA_050744245.1). Taxonomy (GTDB): domain Bacteria; phylum Actinomycetota; class Acidimicrobiia; order Acidimicrobiales; family JBOGGX01; genus JBOGGX01. The sequence goes on along the minus strand of JBOGGX010000244.1, from coordinate 14,665 downwards.
CTCGGAGGCCGGCGGCGGCCCATCGCCGGGGTGGTGACGATGGACCAGCTCACCGTCGACTGCGGCGACGACCGGTCGGTGCGGGCGGGCGACGAGGTGGTGCTCATCGGCGCCCAGGGCCACGAGCGGATCACGGCCGACGACTGGGCCGCCCGGCTCGACACCATCGCCTACGAGATCGTCTGCGGCATCGGCCCCAGGGTCCCCCGCCGCTACCGATGACCCAACCGCAACCCACATTCGGGCGGAGGTATGGGAGGTACGGGAGGTACGCGCTGCTCGGGCTCGGGGCGGCGGCGGTGGCGGCGGGGGTCGGGTACCTGGCCAGCCGGGCCTTCGCCAACCGCGTGCGCCGGGCGCCCGACCCGTACGCCGGCGACGACGACGTCTTCCCGCCCGACGTGCGCCACGAGCGGGTGCGCACATCCGACGGCGGGGACATCCACGTCGTCGTCCGCGACCCGAGGCCGAATGGGGGCCGGCCGGCCCGTCCGCTCGTCCTCCTGCACGGCATCGGGCTCAGATCCGGTCTGTGGCGCTACCAGTTCCTCGACCTTGTCGACCGGTTCCGCGTCGTGGCGGTCGAGACCCGCGGCCATGGGGAATCGAAGGCCGGCGGCGACGGGTACGGCCTCGGGCCGGCCGCGCGCGACGTGGCCGAGGTGTTCGACGCCCTCGACCTGCGCGACGCGATCGTCGTCGGTCACTCGATGGGCGGCATGGTCGTCATGCAGCTCGCGGCCGACCACCGACCGGTCCTCGACGACCGGGTGGCCGGCCTGGTGTTCCTGGCCACGGCACCGTTTCTCGGCGTGCCTGCGTCGATCGCGGCCAGGGCCGTCGGCCTGGCCGACCGGGCGGCGCGCTGGGAGGGGCGGCGGCTCAAGGTGCCGCTCCAGCGGTTCGCCCACTCCGACCTGGCGTTCGTCCTGGCGCGGGTGGGCTTCGGCGTCGACCCGTCGCCGACCCACGTCGAGCTGACCAGGCGCATGCTCACCGAGGTGCCGTTGCAGGCGTTCCTGCCCTCTGGGCTTCGGCTCCTCAGCCACGACGCAGGCGACGCGCTGCGCGCCACCGACACGCCGTCGCTGGTCATCGTGGGCGACCACGATCACATCACCCCGCCCCGGTTCTCCGAGGCGCTGGCCGGGCTGCTGCCCGATGCCCGGCTGGTCGAGCTCCCCGGCTGCGGGCACCAGGTGATGCTGGAGCGCCGCCACGAGCTGGCCGACCTGTTGCGAACCTTCGACGCCGAGCTGCGGGCCCGCGGTGCTGACTGAGGTCGGCGGCATCCGCGTCGGCCACTGGACCGACCGCACGGCCATGACCGGGTGCACGGTCGTGCTGCTACCGGAGGGCACGGTCGCGTCGGGCGAGGTGCGCGGCGGCGCCCCGGCCACCCGCGAGTTCGCCCTGCTCGAACCGCACCGCACCGTCGACCGGGTGAACGCCGTGGTCCTCTGCGGCGGATCGGCGTTCGGGCTGGCCGCGGCCGACGGGGTCATGCGCTTCTGCGAGGAGCAGGGCATCGGCTTCGCCACGCCGGCCGGGGTCGTGCCCATCGTGGTCGGCATGGCGCTGTACGACCTGGCCGTCGGCGACGCCACCGTGCGGCCCCGGGCGGCCGACGGCTACCGGGCGTGCGCCGCGGCCGACTCCGGCCCGGTCGAGGTCGGCGCGGTCGGGGCCGGGACCGGCGCGACCGTCGGCGTCTGGCCCGGCGGGCTGGACCGCCGCCCGGGCGGGCTGGGCGGCGCCGTCGAACGGCACAGCGACCTCGTCGTCGCCGCCCTGGTGGCGGTCAACGCCTTCGGCGGCGGATTCGACGACCAGGGCGCCCGGCTCCCGGCCGTCCCCTCGTCGTTCGGCAACACGACCATCGGTGTCGTCGCCACCAACGCCACCCTGTCGAAGCTCGGGTGCTCGATCGTGGCCCAGAGTGCCCACGACGGGCTGGCCCGGGCGCTCAAGCCGGCGCACACCCGCTTCGACGGCGACGCCCTGGTCGTCGCGGCCACCGCCACGGTCGCCGCGGTCACCGCCGACACCGCCGACGCCGCCGGGACCGGGCTCATCCAACCGGTTGACGTGGTCCGCGAGCTGGCCCCGGCCGCGGTCGAAGCGGCCATTCGCCGGGTGGTCGACCCCCATTAGCCTGGCGCCGTGTCGCATGCCCTGCTGGAGGCGGTGGCCGCCGAGGCCGCCGGCTGCACCAAGTGTCCCCTGGCCCACCAGGGGCGCACCCAGGTGGTGTTCGGCGTCGGTAATCCGGCGGCCGACCTCATGTTCATCGGCGAGGCCCCCGGCGCCGAGGAGGACCGGCAGGGCGAGCCGTTCGTCGGGCGCTCGGGCCAGTTGCTCGACCGCATCATGCTGGAGGAGCTCGGCATCGACCGCCAGTGGTGCTACATCGCCAACTGCGTGAAGTGCCGGCCGCCGGGCAACCGCGACCCGCTGCCGCTCGAGATCGACACCTGCCGCCCGTACCTCGACGGCCAGATCGAGCTCATCGCACCCAAGGTGATCGTCACCCTGGGCCGGTTCGCGGCGCAGCTGGTGCTGGCCACCAAGGAGGGCGTCACCCGGCTCCGGGGCCGGGTCCACCCGTTCCGTGGGCTGGTCGTGGTGCCCACCTTCCATCCGGCGGCCGTGCTGCGGGGTGGGGGCGAACCCATGGCCCAGATGCGGGCCGACTTGGTGCGGGCCAAGCGCGAGCTGCTGGCCGCCGGCGCCGAGCCGTGGACGACGTGGGCGGCCTGACCATGGAGCGGATCTCCGCCCGCACCCGGTCGGTCGACGAGACCCGCAAGCTGGGGGCCGCCGTGGCCGAGCTGTGCCGGCCCGGTGACGTGATCCTGTTGGCCGGCGATCTGGGGGCGGGCAAGACGGCCCTGGTCCAGGGCATCGGCGCCGCCTTCGGCATCGACGAACCCATCACCAGCCCGACCTTCGTCCTGGCCCGCCAGTACCAGGGCCGGTTCGTCCTCCACCATCTCGACGTGTACCGGCTCGACCAGCTCGACGAGGTCTACGACATCGGGCTGCCGGAGATGCTCGACGACAGTGCCGTCGTCGTCATCGAGTGGGGCGACGCCATCGCCACCGCCCTCCCGGCCGACTACCTCGAGGTCAGGCTCACCCTTGGCGATGACGATGACGACGAGCGCATGCTCGTCTTCCGGTCGGTCGGGGGGCGCTGGCGCAACCGCATGACGGCCCTGAAGCTGGCGGTGCTGCCCTGGATCGACGACGCCCCTTCGGCCCCGGCCCCGGCCGGCTCGTAGGTCGATCGTGCTCATCCTCGGCATCGAGAGCTCGACCATCCAGGTGGGCTGCGCCATCGGCGGCCACGAGGGCGTGCTGGCCCAGGCCCACTCCGCCCGCGGCAAACGCCATGCCGAGACGCTCACGCCGGCCATCGACTTCGTGCGCCGCCACGCCCGGGTCAACCTCTCGGCCATCGGCGTCGTCGCGGTCGATCTGGGCCCCGGCCTCTACACCGGGCTCCGGGTCGGCGTGGCCTCGGCCAAGGCCCTGGCCCATGCCCTCCGGGTCCCGATGATCGGCATCCCCAGCCTCGACCTCCTCGCCTTCCCCGTCCGGTTCACCCCGCGCACCATCGTCACCTGCATCGACGCCCGGCGGGGCGAGGTGTTCTACGCCTTCTACCGCCAGGTGCCCGGCGGCGTGCAGCGCATCACCCAGCATCAGATCGCCACGCCGGACGACCTGGCGTCCGAGCTGTTCGCCAGCCGCGAGGAGACGATCCTCGTCGGCGACGGCGCCGTCCGCTACGCCGACGTCTTCGACGACCTGGAGCGGGTCGAGATCGCCGAGCGGGGCCTCATGTACCCCTCGGCCGCCTCGCTGGTGCAGCTGGCCCACGCCCGCGCCCTCCGGGAGCAGTGGGTGCGGCCGTGGGACATCCACCCCCTCTATCTGCGCAAGCCGGACGCCGAGATCAACTGGTCGACGAGGGACGGAGCGGCGTGATGGCCAGCGCCGAGGCCGACCGCGACACGGACACCGGCGACGACCTGGTCGTCCATCTCACCGCGATGCGGCGCCGGCACCTCCGGCACGTCCTGCGCATCGAGCGCGAGGTGTACCCGCGGCCGTGGTCGCTCGGGCTGTTCCTGTCGGAGCTGTCGATGAGGAGCACCCGGCTCTATCTCGTGGCCAGGATCGCACCGACGGTCGTCGGCTACGCGGGCCTGATGCTCATCGTCGGCGAGGGTCATGTGGCGACGCTGGCCGTCGACCCGGCGTGGCATCGGCGGGGCATCGGGACCCGCCTGCTCCTGGCCCTGGCCCGTGGCTCGATCGACCGGGGCGCGACCGCGTTGACCCTCGAGGTCAGGGTGAGCAACACGGCCGCCCAGGGGCTGTATCGGACCTTCGGGTTCGCGCCGGCCGGGATCCGCAAGAACTACTACTCCGACGCCAATGAGGACGCCATCATCATGTGGGCCCACGACGTCGCCGGCGATGCGTACGCCCGCCGCCTCGACGACATCGAGGCGTCCATCCCCGGGGTCACCGTCATGGAGGTGCAGCTCCCGTGAACGAGCGCCGCGAGCGAGCGGCAACCGGGCGAGGGCGCGCCAGCGACCCGCACGGTGATGGGGTTAGGGGGCGCAGCCCCCTGGAGGCACAGCTCGTGCTCGGCATCGAGACGTCCTGTGACGAGACGGCCGCGGCCGTGGTCAAGGGCGCGGCCGATGACCAGGTCGCCGGCCCGGCCGGCGGCGGTGGCGGGAGCCTCCGGTTCGACGTGCTGTCGTCGGTCGTGGCCAGCCAGGTCGACCAGCACGCCAGGTACGGCGGTGTCGTCCCCGAGATCGCCAGCCGGGCCCATGTCGAGCTGCTCATGCCGATCGTGGCCCAGGCCGTGGTCGAGGCCGGGGTCGAGGACGCCGACCTCCGGGCGGTGGCCGCCACCGTCGGCCCCGGCCTGGTGGGTTCCCTGCTCGTCGGCGTGAGCACGGCCAAGGCGCTGGCGCTGGTGTGGGACGTGCCGTTCGTCGGCGTCAACCACATGGAGGCGCATCTCTACGCCTCGCTGCTCGAGGAGCCTGGGCTCGAGGCGCCGATGGTGGTGCTGCTGGTGTCGGGGGGACACACCCTGCTCGTGCTGATGGAGGAGCTCGGCCGCTACCGCCTCCTGGGCCAGACGATCGACGACGCCGCCGGGGAGGCGTTCGACAAGGTGGCCAGATATCTCGGCCTCGGCTACCCGGGCGGACCGGCGATCGACCGGTTGGCCATGCAGGGCGACCCCGACGCCATCCGCTTCCCTCGGCCGATGCTCGACTCCGGGTACGACTTCTCGTTCTCCGGCCTCAAGACGGCGGTCATCAACCACGCCCGCAAGCACGCAGAGGCCAAGGTGCCCGACATCTGCGCCGGCTTCCAAGCCGCCGTCGTCGACGTGCTGGTGACCAAGGCCCGGCGGGCGGCCCGCGAGCACGACGTCATGGCCATGGCGCTGGGCGGTGGGGTGGCGGCCAACTCGGTGCTGCGCGAGCAGTTCCTCGACGCCTGCACCGACGACGGCATCCACGGTTTCCTGCCCAGCAGGTCGATGTGCACCGACAACGCGGCCATGGTGGCCGCCGCCGGCTGGATTCGGCTGCGGTCCGACGGACCGACGCCGCTCGACACGGGGGCCGACCCCAACATGTCGATCCCCGGCCTGCGGTGAGTGCGAGCCGGCCCGAGCGAGCCTCGGCGCGGTTGCGTTCGGTCGTGGGGTCTGCGTATCGTTAGCACTCGCCAAGTGAGAGTGCTAACAGCTGCCAAACGGAGGCGTTGGAATGAATCTGCAGCCCCTCGAGGACCGCATCGTCGTACGCCCTGGCGAGTCGGAGGAGACCACGGCCAGCGGCCTGGTCATCCCCGACACCGCCAAGGAGAAGCCCCAGCAGGGTGAGGTGCTCGCCGTCGGCCCCGGCAAGCGCTCAGAGCGCTCGGGCGACCTCATCCCCATGGACATCACGACCGGCGACACCGTCGTCTACTCGAAGTACGGCGGCACCGAGATCACCATCGAGGGCGAGGACCTGCTGATCCTCTCGGCGCGCGACGTGCTCGCCACCGTGAAGAAGTAGGGATGGCCAAACAGCTCCGCTTCAGGGGGGACGCCAGGCGGGGGCTCGAGTCCGGCGTCGACAAGCTGGCCAAGACGGTGAGCATCACCCTCGGCCCGAAGGGTCGCAACGTCGTGATCGAGAAGAGCTTCGGCGCCCCGACGATCACCAACGATGGCGTCTCGATCGCCAAGGAGATCGACCTCACCGACAACGTCGAGAACATCGGCGCCCGCATGCTCCGCGAGGTGGCCAGCAAGACCAACGACGCGGCCGGCGACGGCACGACCACGGCGACGGTCCTGGCCCAGTCGCTGATCCGGCACGGCCTGCGCAACGTGGCGGCCGGGGCCGACCCGATGGCGCTCAAGCGCGGCATCGACCGGGCCGTGGCCGCGGCGGTCGAGGTCATCCAGGCCCAGGCCACCGAGATCGACGACCGCCACGAGATCGCCGAGGTCGCCACGGTGTCGGCCGGCGATCCGGCCATCGGCGACGTCATCGCCGAGGCCGTGGAGAAGGTCGGCAAGGACGGCGTGGTCACCGTCGACGAGTCCAACACGTTCGGCACGGAGCTCGAGTTCGTCGAGGGCATGCAGTTCGACAAGGGCTTCCTCTCGCCCTACTTCGTGACCGATCCCGAGCGTCAGGAAGCGGTGCTCGACGACGCCTACGTCCTGCTCCACCAGGCCAAGATCAGCACGGTCGCCGACCTGCTGCCGCTGCTCGAGAAGGTCACCCAGACCGGCCGGCCGCTTCTGATCGTGGCCGAGGACATCGACGGGGAGGCCCTGGCCACGCTGGTCGTCAACCGCATCCGCGGCCTCTTCACCTCGGTCGCGGTCAAGGCGCCCGGCTTCGGCGACCGCCGCAAGGCCACCCTCGAAGACATCGCCATCCTGACCGGGGGCCAGGTCATCGCGGACGAGGTCGGGCTCAAGCTCGAGTCGGCCACCCTCGACCTGCCGGGTCGGGCCGACAAGGTGATCGTCACCAAGGACGACACCACGATCGTCGGCGGCGCCGGTTCCGAGGACGACGTCAAGGCCCGCCTGGCCCAGCTCAAGCGCCAGATCGACGACACCGACTCCGACTGGGACCGCGAGAAGCTGCAGGAACGGCTGGCCAAGCTGGCGGGCGGTGTGGCCGTCATCAAGGTCGGGGCGGCAACCGAGGTCGAGCTCAAGGAGAAGAAGCACCGCATCGAGGACGCGATCTCGGCCACCAAGGCGGCCCTCGAAGAGGGTGTGGTGCCGGGCGGCGGCACCGTCCTGCTGCGGGCCCGCCCGGCGGTGCTCGACGTGGTCAAGGCGAGCGAGGGCGACGAGGCGGCCGGCGCCCGCATCGTCTGGGAGGCGCTGGCCGCACCCACCTCCCGGCTGGCGGCCAACGCCGGCCATGAGGGGGCGGTCGTCGTCCAGCAGGTCGAGGCGGCCAAGGGCAGGATCGGGTTCAACGTCGCCACGGGTGCCCTCGAGGACATGTTCGTCGCCGGCGTCATCGACCCGGCCAAGGTGGCCCGGGCCGCGCTGCAGAACGCGGCGTCGGTGGCCGCGATGCTGCTCACCACCGAGGCGGTCATCGCCGACAAGCCCGAGAAGAGGCCGCCGGCCCCGGCCATGCCCCCCGGCGGCATGGGCGGGATGGGCGGGATGGGCGGGATGGGTGGCATGGGCGGGATGGGTGGCATGGGCGGCTTCTAGGGTCGCCGGTAGGGTGCTGGCGTGGACACGCCACCGCCCGACCCCCAGAAGCTGCTGGCCCTCTGGATGGAGTGGGAGAAGGGCGAGACGACGCCCGGTCGGGTGATCAGCAACCTCAAGACGGCGGGGATGCGCGAGCTGCTCGACTCGCTCGCGGCCGAGGCCACGGCGGCGGCCGATCCGAGCGAGCGCTGACCGACGACGCCAACGGCTCGGTGGCGCCCGCCCGAGGCGGGCCCCAGCCCATCCCCCGGCCCGCCGGCTCCCGTCCGGGCGGGCCCGCGCCATGGGCCGACCTGAGCGCCACGGACCGGGTCGTCACCGTCCACCGGCTGCGGCGGGTGTTCGCCGGGCGCATCGGCCATCCGTCGGAGATCGAGGTCGACCCCACCGACCGCACCGACCGGGCCTCGTCGGTGCTGGCCCCGTTCTACGAGGACGACGGCGAGCTGTTCGTGATCCTCACCCGCCGGGGTCAGGGGCTTCGTTCCCATCGGGGCGAGGTGTCGTTCCCCGGCGGGTTGTCGGAGCCGGGCGAGACCCTGGTCGACGCGGCCCGGCGCGAGACCGAGGAGGAGATCGGGCTGGTGCCCGCCTCGGTCGACGTGCTCGGCGAGCTCGATCACCTGCGCACCATCAGGAACCGGTCGTTCATCGTCCCCCACGTCGGCCTGGTGGCCGGTGGCCGACCCGAGCTGAAGCCGAATCCGGCCGAGGTCGACGCCGTGCTGCTCGTGCCCGTGGCCGAGCTGCTGCTCGACGAGGTCTACCGCGAGGAGCGGTGGACCTGGGAGGGCGAGGAGCGCCCGATCTTCTTCTTCGAGCTGGTCGGCGACACGGTGTGGGGCGCGACCGCGGCGATGCTGCGCCAGCTCCTGGCCCTGGCCCTCGACCTGCCCGCCGGAATCGACCACCCGTAGCTCTCGTCGTCGCTCGACCCGCGCACCACATTCGCACGGGGGTTGGGCCGGCGGTAGCGAATGTTCGGTGGATGTTGCCCTTTTCCGGGCAGGTTCCACCGAACATTCGCAGGGGGTTGGGCCGGCGGTAGCGTTCTGGCTCGATGGCGACACTGTCGTTCGAGGGGGAGACGCACGCCGAGCTGGTCACCAAGGTGCGGCGCTGGCTGGCGTCGATCGACGGCGAGGCGGCGGGCCACCTCACGCCGGTCCAGGCGATCGAGCAGGGCGCCGAGCTGACCAAGGAGGCGCTGCGCATCATCGCGTCGGCCGCCCCCGGCCCGGTCAAGGAGAGCGAGGTGGTCAGGGCCATCACCGACCTCGGCTACAAGGCCACCGACACCACCAAGCAGGCGCTGATCGACGGGCTCGACATGGTCGAGGAGCTCACCGGCGGCAGCGTGGTCAAGCAGGCCAGGGACGCCCGCAACTCGCTCGTCTACGAGATGAACTCGGCCATCGCCCGCCAGATCCTGAAGGCGCTCAGGAGCGGCGTCCGGCCCCCGACGCCCTGAGCCCGGTGTCCGGGCGGTCCGACGGTCGCCGGTAGACTCGGGCCCATCGATGCCGCGCACGAAAGGGACCGGTTGGGTGGCTGAGGTCGAGATCGGGCTGGGAAAGACCGGGCGCCGGGCCTACGGGTTCGACGACATCGCCATCGTCCCGAGTCGGCGGACGCGCGACCCCGAGGACGTCGATATCTCATGGGAGATCGACGCGTTCCGCTTCGACCTCCCCGTCATGGGCTCGGCCATGGACGGCGTCGTCAGCCCGGCGACCGCCATCGAGATCGGTGAGCTGGGCGGCGTCGGCGTGCTCAACCTCGAAGGGCTGTGGAGCCGCTACGACGATCCGGAGCCCTACCTGGAGGAGATCGCCGAGCTGCCGGCCGACAAGGCCACCCTGCGCATGCAGGAGATCTACGCCGAGTCGGTCAAGCCGGAGCTGATCGGCGAACGGATCCGCCAGCTGAACGACGCGGGCGTGGTGTCCTGCGGCTCGGTCACCCCGCAGCGGGCGGCCATCTTCGCCGAGCACGTGGCCGCAGCCGAGCTCGACATGCTCGTGATCCAGGGCACGGTGGTGTCGGCGGAGCACGTCTCCACCGCGGTCGAACCACTCAACCTCAAGCGGTTCATCCGCGAGCTCGACATCCCCGTCGTCGTGGGCGGCTGTGCCAGCTACCAGGGCGCCCTCCACCTGATGCGCACGGGCGCGGTCGGCGTGCTCGTCGGCGTCGGCCCGGGCCACGCCTGCACCACCAGGGGCGTGCTCGGCATCGGGGTGCCCCAGGCCACCGCGATCGCCGACGCCCGGGCCGCCCGCATGCGCCACCTCGACGAGACCGGCGTGTACGTCCACGTGATCGCCGACGGCGGCATGGGCACGGGGGGCGACATCGCCAAGGCCATCGTGTGCGGCGCCGACGCGGTCATGCTCGGCTCGCCCCTCGCGGCGGCGGCCGAGGCACCGGGTCGCGGCACCCACTGGGGGATGGCGACGTTCCATCCGACCCTGCCCCGCGGGGCGCGGGTGCGGGTCGGCGTGCGGGGCACGCTGAGGGAGATCCTGGTCGGCCCGGCCCACGAAAACGACGGCCGGCTCAACCTGTTCGGCGCCCTGCGCACGTCGATGGCCACCTGCGGCTACGCCAGCGTCAAGGAGTTCCAGAAGGCGGAGGTCATGGTCGCCCCCGCGCTCCAGACCGAGGGCAAGGCCCTGCAGAAGGCCCAGGGCGTCGGGATGGGACGGTAATTGGGGAGCACCGCCCTCGCTACGGTCCTCGTCGTCGACTTCGGCGCGCAGTACGCCCAACTCATCGCCCGCCGGGTACGCGAGGCCCACGTCTACTCGGAGATCGTTCCCCACTCGATCACCGCAGCGGAGGTCGCGGCCCGGCGCCCGGCCGGGCTCATCCTCTCCGGCGGGCCCAAGTCGGTGTACGTGGCGGGGGCCCCCCGACTCGACCCCGCCGTGTTCGAGCTCGGCGTCCCCGTGCTCGGAATCTGCTACGGCGCCCAACTCGTCGCCCGCGAGCTGGGCGGCGAGGTGTCGCGCACCGATCGCGGCGAATACGGCCGCACCGAGCTCACCCGGGTGAACGACGGCGTCGTCCTCGGCCCCGACCAGCCGGCCACGCAACCGGTGTGGATGAGCCATTTCGACACCATCACCGCGGCCCCGCCCGGGTTCACCATCCTGGCCAGCACCAGCGACTGCCCGGCCGCGGCGTTCGAGGACTCGGACCGCAGGGTCTTCGCCGTCCAGTTCCACCCGGAGGTCTCGCACACCCCTCTGGGTCAGGAGGTGCTCAAGCGGTTCCTGTACGACGCGTGCGGCTGTCGTCCAATGTGGACGATGTCGTCGATCATCGAGACGGCGGTCGCGCAGGTCCGCGACCAGGTCGGGTCGGCCCGGGTCATCTGCGGGCTGTCCGGCGGGGTCGACTCCGCCGTGGCCGCGGCGCTGGTCCACAAGGCGGTCGGTCCCCAGCTCACCTGCGTCTTCGTCGACACCGGCCTGCTGCGCGCGGGCGAGGCCGAGCAGGTGGTCGACACCTTCCACCGTCACCAGCACATCGAGCTCATCCACGTCATGGCGGCCGACCGCTTCCATGACCGGCTGCGGGGCACGGTCGACCCGGAGGAGAAGCGCAAGGCCATCGGCGAGCTGTTCATCCGGGTCTTCGAGGAGGCCGCCGCCGGCGTCGAGGACGCCCGCTTCCTGGTGCAGGGCACGCTGTACCCCGACGTGATCGAGTCCGGCACCCCGGACGCGGCCCGCATCAAGAGCCACCACAACGTCGGCGGGCTCCCCGACGACATGGAGTTCGAACTGGTCGAGCCCCTGCGCAACCTGTTCAAGGACGAGGTGCGCCGGGTCGGCGAGGAGCTGGGCCTGCCCGAGGAGATCGTGTGGCGCCAGCCGTTCCCTGGTCCCGGGCTGGCCGTTCGCATCATCGGCGAGGTCACCCCGGACAAGCTGGCGTTGCTGCGGCGGGCCGATGCGATCGTCAGGGAGGAGATCAAGCGGGCCGGGCTCGAACGCGAGGTGTGGCAGGCGTTCGCCGTGTTGCCCGACATCCGCACCGTCGGCGTGATGGGCGACGAGCGCACCTACGCCTACCCGATCGTGGTGCGCGCCGTCACCAGCGAGGACGCCATGACCGCCGACTGGGCCCGTCTGCCCTACGAGCTGCTCGAGCGAGTCGCCAGTCGGATCATCAACGAGGTCGACGGCGTCAACCGGGTGGCCTACGACATCACTTCGAAGCCGCCCGGCACCATCGAGTGGGAGTAGGCACAGGTGGAGCGTGACCCGTACGAGCTGCTTGGCGTCTCGCCCGAGGCCCCACCCGAGTGCATCGACGCCGCCATCGAGGTGGCCGCGGTCGACGCCCGGGTCCTGCGGTACGCCACCGACCCTACCTGGCGGCCGAGGCCAGGCACACCCTGGTGACGCTCGATCACGCCCGGCGGGTCCTGCTCGGGCGCAGCGCGGTGGGCGTGGCCCAGCTCAGCGCGAGGAGGGCGTCGGGCTCGCTCGAGTCACCATCGGTCGGCCAGGTCCCGCAGGGCATCCTGGACGCCGCGATGAAGCGTCGGGTAGGCGTAGATCATCGACCGCAGGTCGTCGACGGGCACCTCGGCATGAACGGCGAGCGCGAGGAGCCCGAGGACCTCGCCGCCGCTCGGGGCCATCACCGTTGCCCCGACCAGGACCCGGCGATCGGCGTCGGCCACGAGCTTGATGATGCCGTCGGCCCGGTGGATCCAACCACGCGCCGTCGTGGCCACGTCGGTCGAGCCCGTCCGCACCTCGACCCGCGCCTGCCGCGCCGCGGCCGCCGTGCGTCCGACGCTGCCCACCTCAGGGTCGGTGAACGTGACTCGGGGCAGCGCCTTGTAGTCGGCCGGGCGGTGGTCGCGGCCGAGGATGTCGTCGATGGCGATGCGGGCCTGGTACATGGCCACGTGGGTGAAGGCGCCCTTTCCGGTGACGTCGCCCACGGCCCACATCCGGTCGGCACCGACGACCCGCAGGTGCTCGTCGACCGGGACGGCCGGCGCCGACTCGTCGATGCCCACCGCGCCCGCGCCGACTGCGGCCAGATCGGTCCGGCGCCCCGTGGCGACGAGGAGCCGTTGGGCGCTCAGCGACCTGCCGTCCTCGAGCCGGACCACGATCTCGGCGCCGTCCCCCTCGCCGTTCCCTTCGGCGCCGACGACCTTGACGCCGGTGTGCACCGTGATGCCGTCGCTCTCGAAGACGTCGGCCAGTCGGGCCCCGATCTCGGGTTCCTCGTTGGCCACCAGCCGGTCGAGCGCCTCGACCACGGTGACCTCCGTGCCGAAGCGGGCGAACACCTGGGCGAGCTCGGCCCCGATGGCGCCGCCACCGAGCACGATGAGGGATTCGGGCCGCGTCGTCGTCTCGACCGCGTCGCGATTGGTCCAGTGGTCGACCCGGTCGAGGCCCGGGATCGGTGGGATGGCCGGTTCGGTCCCTGTGGCCAGGACGACCGCCCGGTCGGCCTCGTAGGTCTCGTTGTCGACCTCGACCACACCCCGTCCGACCAGACGACCGGCGCCGCGGACGAAACGCCCGCCCTGGCCCTCGAACCGCTCGACCGCGACCGCGTCGTCCCAGTTGTCGGTCGCCTCGGCGCGGATGCGCGCGGCCACGGGCGCCCAGTCGGGCTCGACGGTCGATCGCCCGGCCAGGCCGGGGATGCGGCGGGCCTCGGCCAGGGCGTCGGCGGCCCGGACCATCATCTTGGTGGGGACGCAACCCCAGTAGGGGCACTCGCCGCCGAGCAGCCGGCGATCGATGCCGACCACGTCGAGCCCGGCGGCGGCCAGCTCGCCGGCGACGTGCTCACCCCCAGGGCCCATCCCGATGACGACGACGTCGGCTCGGGTCATGGGCCCCTTTCTACCTGTCCGATCCTTGTCCGATCCCATCGGAGTGGCCCGGTCTGTAAAGATCGTCGGCAATGAGCTACCCGCCGTACGACGAGGGTTCGCAGCCGCCCCCACCGCCGCCGGGGCAGTACCCAGGGCAGTATCCAGCGCCGCCGCCGCCCGGCTACCCGCCGCCGGGCCAGCCGGGCTACCCGCCGCCGTACCCCGGCTACCAGCAGGGCTATCAACCCTATGGACCACCGCAGGATCACCCCCAGGCCACGCTGGCCCTCATCCTCGGCGTCGTCGGTGTCGTCGTGTGCCAGATCGTGGCCCCGTTCGCGCTGGTCATCGGCAAGCGGGCCATGAACGAGATCGACGCCTCCGGGGGCACGATCGGTGGCCGAGGAATGGCCCAGGCGGGCTTCATCCTCGGCATCATCGGCACCGTCCTTATCGTCCTCCTCCTGCTGTATGTCATCTTCATCGTGCTGGTCCTCGGCGCCGGGATCGCCGGCTCGAACTGACCAGCGACGCCTCCGCGGTTCTGTGGAGACGTACGCGGGCTCTGCGGGCGTAACTCGACAGAGAACGGTCAGGCCAACGGGCGACCGAACGGCAGCGCCGGCTGCCAGGACGCGAGGAACTCCTCGGCCCGGGCGATCGCAGCCATCCACAGCCCCGTCCCCTCGCCCGCCAGCTCGGCCGTCAGGGCCCTGACCCGATCGACCGGGTCGCCGCCGTCCGGGTCGAATCCGGCGAGCACCGGAGCGGCCAGGCTCACGAAGTCGGGCACGTAGACCGAACCCGCCCGGGAGAGGACGGCGAAGGCCTTGGCCGTGACGGGCACCGGGGTGATCGGCACCACCGCCTTCGCCGTGACCGTGCCGGCCGTCTCGTCGTCGAACGACCCGGGCCGACCGCCGACCAGGAGCAGCTCGGGCTCGGCGTCGTCGCCGGCGGCGACGGTGGCGCCCGCGGCGGTGACGGCCCCGGCCGCGGCCTTGGCG
>JBOGGX010000243.1:0-31034 GCA_050744245.1 Acidimicrobiales bacterium | reverse complement strand
CGGCAACGCCTTCGACGACAACCGCTTCGAGTTCATGACCGCCCTCCTCCTGCCCACCGTCGTGACCATCCTCACCGGCCGGCAGATCCGCATCGAGCAACGCACCGCCCAACTCACCGCCGCCGTCCTCGACGTCATCGACCGGGGACCACCCCGCCCCCAACACGTCACCGCGTTGTCCGCCAGTCCCGCCCGATCTCCGGCCAACAGTCCGTCCCCGGCACATGCTGCGCAACTGGTACGCGACGCTCGACCGGTTGGTCGCGGCCTCGCAGGCGACGCCTACCATCGAGCGCCGCCGTGGGTCGTCGACGACATTGAGCCCGGAGGATCGGTGTTTCGCATCAGCAGTCCCGGCGGACAGCGTCGAACACTCATCCAGCTCTCGGGTGAGGTCAACGGTCGCGCAGGACGTTTCGAATGGATCGTCGACGACGGTGGGGTGTTGGTGCACCAAGGATTCGTCGCCGGAGGCACGATCAACGGAATTCCGAACGAGCCATGACCGACGACGACCTGCGCCTCAAGTTCACCGGCCCGTTCATCCTTGAACGCGTGTATCCGACAGCCGCGGAGCTGGTCGTCGGCTACGAACATGGCTGGTTAGGCCCGAGGGACGCAGTCGAGGTGACGTTGGCGAAGCTCAAGGCCGGGTCGTCGCTCGCACCTGAGGAGGAGTCGATCGCGCTGCTCCTCAGCGACGACCTCGATCAGGTCGACGACCTCATCGCCGCCCTGCGGCAACGGGTCGAGCCGGCTGGGTTCGAGCCGGTGCGGGTCTGGCTCTATCTGGCGCTCGGATGGCTGTGGGCGCGGCGGACGTCGATCGAGGATCCCCACCGCATGCTCGAGGAGGTCTACACCCAGTTCGGCTATCCGTCCGAGATCGCCCATCTGGTCGAGTACATGCCCGTGCAACCCGGCGGCCGGGTCGGACCGACGGCGATCGACGACAATTGGGAGGAGTATCTCCGGGCCCGCAGTGTCGAGTACGCCCGAACCAGGTGAGCTCGCTCAGTCCAGGGCGGGTTCCGCAGCCGCGCGACCGGCCGCTGGCTCCGTCTCGGGCCCGACCGCCGGCTCCGGTTCCTTTCTGAGCTCCTGGCAGAGGTGGTAGGCGATCCATGCCGTCACCACGGGCAGCACGAAGACCAGCACCCTGAACATCCACAGAACCACGTTCACCGACACGCCGAACGTGATCGACAACACGTCGGCCCCACCGGCCAGCAGCAGCACCGTGTAAAAGGTGAGCGTGGCCACGCCGAGCGCGGTCCGCACCGGTCGGTCACGCGGTCGATCGCACAGGTGGTGGACGGCATAGTCCTTGGTGACTCTCGCCTCGAGGAACGGCCACGCGAAGAGCAGTCCGAACGTGATGCCGGGCAGGAGCACGCCGGGGAAGAACGGGTTGGGGATCTCGAAACCGAACGCCCTGATCTCCCAGCCGGGCATCACCCGCAGGGCCCCATCGAGCCAGCCCATGTACCAGTCCGGCTGCGAGGCGGAGCTCACCTCCGACGGGTTGAACGGCCCGTAGAGCCAGATCGGGTTGATCTGGGCCAGCCCCCCGAGGGCGCTCAGCACGGCGACGGTGACGAAGAAGAGCCCAACGGCCTTGAACAGGTAGGTGGGCCACATGCGCTCGCCGACGACGTTGTCCTCCCGCCGGCCGGGCCCGGCGAACTGGGTGTGCTTGTGCTTCACGACGAGCGTCAGATGGACGACCAGGAGCCCGACGATCACCGCCGGGATGATGAGGATGTGGATCACGTACAGCCGGGAGATGATGTCGGGCCCAGGGAACTCGCCGCCGAACAGCAGCGACGTGACCCAGGTGCCGATCAGCGGGAGCGAGATCGTGACCGAGTACACGATGCGCAGACCGGTGCCCGAGAGTTGGTCGTCGAGCAGCGAGTAGCCGGCCAGACCGTTGAAGATGGCCAGGATGAGCAGCGTGACGCCGACCAGCCAGTTGATCTCGCGCGGCCGGCGGAAGGCGCCGGTGAAGAACACGCGCATCACGTGGACCACCAGCGAGGCGACGAACAGCAGCGCAGACCAGTGGTGGATCTGACGCATCACCAGCCCGGCCCGCACGTCGAAGCTGATGTCGAGGGCCGAGCGGTAGGCCTCGGTCATCTCGACGCCTTGGAGCGGGCCGTAGCTCCCCTGATACACGACCTCGATGGTGCTGGCGTCGAAGAAGAACGTGAGATAGGTGCCGGTCAGCACGAGGACGACGAAGCAGTAGAGCGCGAGCTCGCCGAGCATGAACGACCAGTGGTCGGGAAACACCTTGGCCAGTGCGGTGCGCACGAAACTGGCGCTGCCGGTGCGGGCGTCGACCCATCGGGCCAGCCTGGGCACGAGCAGGCGGCTCGACCACTTCCTCGGCTTGGGCCCCTCAGCGGCCACGGTCCCAGAACCCAGGTCCGACGGGATCGGAGAAGTCGCCGGTGGCGATGACGGCGCCGTCGTCGTCGATCGCCAACGGAAGCTGCGGGAGCGGGCGGGCGGCCGGGCCGAAGATCGGTTCAGCCCCGTGCAGCACGTCGAAGGTCGACTGGTGGCATGGGCAGAGCAGCAAGCCCGCCTCGGACTGGTACAGCCCGACCGGGCACCCCGTATGGGTGCACAGCTTCGAGTAGGCCACCAGGTTCTCCGGCGTCCAGTCCTCCCGGCCGGTGAGCGGATCCATCTCCTGGTTGGCCCGGGTGCGTATGAGCAGCGTCGGCGAGTCGGGCGCGCCGGCGCTGCCCTCCGGCCATACCGTGGTCACGCTGTCGACCGGGAGATCGTCGACCAGGATCGGGTCACCCGACCGGTTCACCAGTCGGGTACCGGGCCGGTAGGCGGTCTGCTTGAGACCCCGCCCGGGCCGGGGCCCGAGCGAGCGGATCGGCAGCAGCAGCGCCGCCACCATGGCCGCCACCGACGCGCCGAGCAGGCCCATGAGCAGCTTGCGCCGGCCGAGCTGCTCCTCACCCGCGGCGAAGTCGGCCTTGAACGCCTCGATCTCCTCCTCGGAGGAGGCGATGTCGTGGCGTTCCTCCTCCACCTCCTCCTCGCCGATCTCGTGCTTGGCCCATAGCACGATGCCGACGCCGATGCCGCCGGACGTCAGGGCGAGGAACAACCCTTCGAGCTGGGGCTGGCCGCCCTCGAGGTACACGACGATCAAGGCGATGGCCGACAACACGCTCACGACGAACGACCCGGTGGCGGCCACGAAGGACAGGTTCGAACGCCCCGCCGGCGGGTGGGTCGGTCGGTCGACGCTCATTGGTGCACCAACGATCCATGCCGAAAGTTCACCGCGACCGTGATCGACGAGGCACCAATGAGCTCGTCGCCGCTTCGCGGCGACGACAGGCTGTGTCGATTGTTCGCTCGCCCTTCGGGATCGCTCACGATGCCGCCCTCCTCGCCCGGTAGGCGTCGATGATGCGCGTGCCGATCCAGCCCACGGCGAGCAGCAGACCGCCGATGCCGAACACCCAGGCCACGAAGCCCTCGGGGATCGGGCCGACCCGGCCGATGGGGACGCCGCCCGGGTCCTCAGGGCTCCTGAGATAGTCGACGTAGGCCGCCACTCGATTTAGGTCGTCGGGGGAAAGCTCCCGCCCGAAGACCGGCATCTGCCCGGGACCGGACCGGGCCGCCGTCGCCACCTGGAGCGGCTCTGAGTCGCCGAGCGACGGCGCGGCTCGGCCGTAGCTCAACGCACCGCCCACCCCGGCGGCCGAGTGGCACGGCGCGCAGTTGCTCCTGAACACCACGCCGCCCTCGGCCAGCTCCGCTCCCTCGATGCCGTCGATGTCGATCGCCGGGATGTCAGGACCGACACCGAGCGAGTCGACGAACGCGACGAGCGCGGTGATCTCCTCGTCGTCGTAGGCCGGCGGCTTGCGCACCGGCTGCGCTCGCGGGTTCGTCATCGGCATGCGGCCCGTCGTCAGGTAGTAGTACGCGGCCGCCGAGCCGGAGTCGTCGACGGCCGGGCCCCGCAACCGCCCGTCGAGGCCGGTCACGCCCTGTCCGTCGGCGCCGTGACAACTGGAGCAGCCGGTCTGGAACAGGGCCCGGCCCCGCTCCACCACCTCACGCGACGGCGCCGGCTCGCCCTCGATGATCCCGAGACCGTCGGTCGGCACCGTCCCCACGCCGTGGCCAGGATCAGGATCCTCCTGGGCGCCGACGAGCTCGCTGAACAGCAGCACGAGCGCAGCCGCGCCGATCGTGCTCAGCGCGGCAAGCCAGAAGCGTCCTACCCTGAGCACCGTCGCTTCCCGTCAGCGGATGATGTAGATGGTCGTGAACATGGCCACCCAGACGACGTCGACGAAGTGCCAGTAGTAGCTGCACATGTCGACGACCTGTTCCGCCGGCGCCCGCGACCTGACCCCGCCGATGATCCCGGCCACGGCCACCATGAAGGCCAGCCCGCCGAGCACGTGCAGGCCGTGAAAGCCGGTCATCAGGTAGAAGATCGAGCCGTAGGCGTCGGTCGAGATCCTGAAGTCCTGCTCCACGTACTCGAGGCCCTGGTTGATGAGGAACACGGCGCCGAGGGCGCCGGTGAGCGCCAGCCAGCGCAACGCCAGCGGCCGGTCGTGCCGCCTGGCCGCCACCACCGCCCCGTGCATCGTGAAGCTGGAGATGACGAGCACGACGGTGAAGATCCCCGAGCGCAGGACCTTGAGCTCCACGCCGTCGGGCGGCCACGGGTCGTTCTCGGCTCTGAGGGTGAAGTAGGCGGCGAAGAGGCCGGCGAAGAACATGAGCTCCGAGGCGAGCCAGACGACCGTCCCCACACTCACGGCCGAGGGCCGGCGATCGGTGGTCGGGACCTCGCGGGCTGCCTCGGCCAACGCCACGAGCGGTGTCTACCACGGTCCACCACCCCCGGACGTAAGTAGCGTCTGACCCGTGCGGCCCGTCGATCTCGTCACCGACTGGGCGTTCGAGCCGACCATGGCCGTGGTCGCACTCGTCGGCGCCGGCCTGTACCTGGCCGGCGTCCGCGGGCTGGCCCGACGGGGCCGGCGGTGGCCGCCGGCCCGCACGGCTGCCTGGATGGCCGGAGTGGCCGCGCTGGTCGTCGCCACCCAATCGGGACTGGCCCGGTACGACACCACCTCGTTCTCGGCCCACATGGGTCAGCACCTCATGCTCGGCATGGTGGTGCCGCTGCTGCTCGCCCTGGCGGCGCCCATCATGCTGGCCATGCAGGCCCTGGACCGGCGCCGCCAGCGCGGTCTGATCGCGGTGGTGCACTCGCCCGTCGTGGCCGCGGTGACCCATCCCGTCGTCGGATGGGCGCTCTTCGGCGGCACCCTCGTCGTCCTCTACCTGACACCCCTCTTCGAGCTTTCGCTGCGCAACGACCTGGTGCACGCCGGCGTCCACGTCCACTTCCTGGTGGTCGGGGCGATCTTCGTGTGGCCGCTGGTCGGGCTCGACCCGGTGCGCTGGCGCATGCCCTACGGCGCCCGGCTGTTGGCGGTGCTGCTGGTCGTGCCGTTCCACGCGTTCCTCGGGCTGGCGCTGCTCGGTGTGCGCGAACCGCTGGGCGACGGGACATGGTCGATGTCGGACCAGCGCTTCGGCATCGGGCTGCTGTGGGGCCTGGGCGAGCTGCTGGCCATTGGCGCCGCGGCGGTGGTCTTCTTCCAATGGGCTGCGGCCGACGAACGGGAAGCGGCCCGAGCCGACCGCATCGCCGACCGGGCGCTCAGCTAGGGCTCGACGACTCCTCGGTCGCGGCGACCGCGAGCCGCAGCTGACGCTCGACGTCCTCGGTGCCGGCGGCCTCGGTGACGACGAGCTCGACCACGTCGACCGATCCGTCACGCCACCAACCGCGGGCCGCTCCGAGGATCACCTCGCCGCGCCGGGCGGTGAGCACGAACGGATCGGCGCTGTCAGGTGGAATGTGTCCCGGGGCGAGGACGGCGGCCACCTCGGGATCGGCGATCGACGACCACCAGAGCTCGATGGGAAGCCCGCCCCGACCCACGATCGCCGGCGGGCCGAGCCGGACGTCGGCCAAGGGCGACCAGACCCGGCCCGGCGCACCCTCCTGGAGCACCGCGACCCGGGCGAACTCGACCGCGGTCCGGTAGTCGGCCAGGGCGATGGTCGCGGCCGCGATGCGGTCGGCGTCCATCTCGTCGGCCAGCGTGACATGAGGGACGAAGGGCCACGCCAGGGGGCGGGCCAGCGGCGGCCGGAACACGTTGTCCCGCAACCGCTGGAGCCGGGCGAGCGCCTCCTCGTCGCCCCCGACGGCCAGGTAGAGGACGGGTGTGTCCGGGGCGAACGTGGTCACCGGCCCGAGGGCGGCGTCGATCGGACCGGCCACCGACGCCGCCGCGTCGCGCAGGACGGCGAGGGCGCGACCCAGATCGACCGCATTGACGTTGACCGGCGGCACCAGGGTCAGGTGGGCCGCGACCCGGTCCAGCCCGCCGTCGCCGCAGGCCCGGCGCAGCCCGTCGATCTCGGCTGCGGCCGGCGGCGGAACGAGCAGGGCGACGCCGAGCCGCAGCCGGGGCACCCACCGAAGCTACCGGGAGGCGTTCGGCGACGTGGTCACGGTCCCCCGAACTTCCCGTGGATCCTTCCCATTCTTGGGAAGGATCCACCGAACATTCGATCCTGAGGGTCAGCGGGCGGTCTCGGCCAACCGGATGCGGAGCTCGGCCCGCGTGATGGCGTCGGCCGCCTCGACATCGTCGGCGGCCTCACGCAGCCGGGCCTCCGCGTTCTCCTTGGCCAGACGGGCCCGCTCGGCGTCGATCTGCTCCGGGAGCTCGGCGACGTCGGAGAGGACGGTCACCCGGTCGTTCGACACCTCGACGAACCCGCCGTGGACGGCCGCCACCATCTCGTCCCCGTTGTTGAGGACCCGCACCGGATGGATGGCCAGGGCGCCGATGAAGTTGGTGTGCCCGGTGAGAAAGGCGATGTCGCCGCCGCCGACCGTGCGACACACGACCATCGTCGCCTCACCCGTGTACAGGATGCGCTCAGGCGAGACCAGCCTCACCTCCAGCACCTAGCTCGACTCCTGCAGCTGCCTGGCCTTGGCCCGGGCCGACTCGGCGTCGCCCACGTTCAGGAAGGCCTGCTCGGGCAGGACGTCGAGCTCGCCGTCGACGAGCTGCTCGAACGACTCCACGGTCACCTCGACCGGGACGGTGACGCCCTTCATGCCCGTGAACACCTCGCCCACGTTGAACGGCTGGGACAGGAACCGCTGGGCCTTGCGGGCCCGGTCGACGATGATCCGGTCCTCCTCCGACAGCTCGTCGAGCCCCAGGATGGCGATGATGTCCTGCAGCTCCTTGTAGCGCTGCAGGACCTCCTGCACCCGACGGGCCACGGCGTAGTGGCGGTCGCCCACGACGTCGGGGGCCAGGATCGTCGAGGTGGACGCCAGCGGGTCGACCGCCGGGTAGATGCCGAGGGCGGCGATCTCCCTGGACAGCTCGGTGGTGGCGTCGAGATGGGTGAACGTGGTGAACGGCGCCGGGTCGGTGTAGTCGTCGGCCGGGACGTACACGGCCTGCAGCGACGTGATCGACCGCCCCCGGGTCGACGTGATGCGCTCCTGCAGCTCGCCCATCTCGTCGGCCAGCGTCGGCTGGTAGCCCACCGCCGACGGCATCCGGCCGAGCAGGGTCGACACCTCCGAGCCGGCCTGGACGAACCGGAAGATGTTGTCGATGAACAGCAGCACGTCCTGCTGCTTCACGTCCCTGAAGTACTCGGCGACGGTCAGCGCCGACAGGGCCACCCGCAGCCGGACGCCCGGAGGCTCGTCCATCTGGCCGTACACGAGGGCCGCCTTCTCGATGACGCTCGACTCCTGCATCTCGATCCAGAGGTCGGTCCCCTCGCGGGTGCGCTCGCCGACCCCGCCGAACACCGAGATGCCGCCGTGCTGGGTGGCCACGCGGTTGATCATCTCCAGGATGACGACGGTCTTGCCCACGCCCGCGCCCCCGAAGAGTCCGATCTTGCCGCCCTGCAGGTACGGGGTGAGGAGGTCGATGACCTTGATGCCGGTCTCGAACATGAGCCGCTTGGGCTCGAGCTGGTCGAAGTCCGGCGGCGGGCGGTGGATGTCCCACCGGTCGTCGATGCCTTCGACCTCGGCGCCGTGGGTATCGAGCGGCTCGCCGATCACGCTCCACACATGGCCGAGCACGGCGTCGCCGACCGGCATCTGGATGCCGTGGCCGAGGTTGCGCACCGGAGCGTTGCGGGTGAGGCCGTCGGTCGGCTTGAGGCAGATGGCCCGCACCCGACCCTCGCCGATCTGCTGCGCCACCTCGGCCATCACCGTGACCTCGCGGTCGTCCACCGTGATGGTGAACTCGACCGCGGTGTTGATCTCGGGCAGATGGCCGCGGGGGAACTCGACGTCGACCACCGGACCGGCGATGGCCACGACCCGGCCGTCCTTCAGTTCGGGCTCTTCGGGCTGTTCGGCGGTCCCGGGGGCTTCGGTTGTCGTCATGCTCGGTGTCCTCGTTGTCGTCGTCGCTCGCGAATCTCGAACAGGTGGCCGGGCGTCGTCTGGTCCAGCAGGAGGTCGGGCTCGACCCCGGCCGCCGCGGCCCGTGACCGCCGCAGCGCCTCGGCGCCGCCGACGATCTCCATGATCTCCGTGGTGATGGCGTCCTGTCGGGCCCGGTTCATGATCCTGCTCAGGCTCACGATCAGGTCCTCGGCGTTGTCGGTGGCCGCCTTCATCGCCCGCTGCTGGGCCGCGTGCTGCGACGCCGACGCCTCGAGCAACGCCGCGAACAGGCGGGCCTCGACATAGCGGGGCAGCAGATGCTCGAGGATCTGGCCCGGGCCCGGCTCGAACTCGTAGAGCGGGCCCGCCCCCTCCGGCCCGGTCAGGGCCTCGGCGTCGAGCGGCATGAACCGGCGGGTGACGACCCGCTGGCTCCCGGCCGACAGGAACTGGGTGTAGACGACCTCGACCGTGTCGACCGCGGCGTCGTTGAACGCCGCGGCGACGACCTCGCCGATCTCACGGGCCCGCTCGTAGGTGGGACGGTCGGTGACGCCGACGAAGCCGGCCGCGACGGTCCAGCCGCGGAAGCGGAAGTAGTTGAGGCCCTTCCTACCCACGACATAGAGCCGGGTCTGGCGACCGTCGGCCTGCTGGCGGCGCATGGCCCGTTCGGCCGCCCGGACCACGTTGTTGTTGTACGCCCCGCACAGTCCCCGGTCGGCCGTGATCACCACGTAGGCGACCGTGCCGATGTCGTCGGGCTGGCGCAGCAGGGCGTGGCTGGTGCCGGCGCCGCCGGCGGCCAGGTTGCGGATGACCTCGGTGATGCTCTCGCTGTAGGGCCGGGCCGCGGCCACCCGCTGCTGGGCCCGGACGATGCGGGACGCGGCGATGAGCTCCATCGCGCCGGTGATCTTCTTGGTCTGGTTGATCGACCTGATCCGACGGCGCAGGACGCGCTCCTGCCCCCCCGCCATTACGTTGGCGCCACTCGGCTTCGCCTCGCCGGCGCGGCGCTTCGCGCAACCGACAAGCGCTCGTCTCGCTGCTCCGCCTGGCGGCTGCGCAGCCTCGCAAGCCCGACCCCGGTCATTCGGCTTCCTCTCTTCCTGCCTCGGTTTCGGTGTCGGTGGTGGACGGCTCGAACATCTCCTTGAGCTCGCCGATGGCGTCGTCGAGCTCCTTCTCGTCGGGCAGGGCGCCGCTGTCGCGGATGTCGTCGAGGACCCTGCGCCGCCGGGTCCGCATGAACTCGAGCAGGTTCTGCTCGAAGCGGCGCACGTCGACGGTCGGGATGTCGTCGAGGTAGCCCCGGGTGCCCGCGTAGATCACCACCACCTGCTCCTCGACCGGCATCGGCGAGTTCTGCTGCTGCTTGAGCAGCTCGGTCAGGCGGTAGCCGCGGTCGAGCTGCGCCCGCGAGATCTGGTCGAGCTCGGACCCGAACGTGGCGAACGCCTCCAGCTCGCGGAACTGGGCCAGGTCGATCTTGAGCCCGCCCGACACCGTCTTCATCGCCTTGATCTGGGCCGCGCCGCCCACCCGGGACACCGAGATGCCGACGTCGACCGCGGGCCGGACCCCGGCCTTGAACAGGTCGTCGATCAGGTAGATCTGGCCGTCGGTGATCGAGATCACGTTGGTGGGGATGTAGGCGGTGACGTCGCCCGCCTTGGTCTCGATGATCGGCAGCGCGGTCAACGAGCCCGCGCCCATGTCGTCGGACAGCTTGGCCGCCCGCTCGAGCAGCCGGGAGTGGAGGTAGAACACGTCACCCGGATAGGCCTCGCGGCCCGGCGGCCGGCGCAGCAGCAGCGAGAGCTGCCGGTAGGCCTCGGCCTGCTTCGACAGGTCGTCGTAGATGACCAGCGCGTGCTCGCCGCTCTCCATCCAGTGCTGGCCCATGGCGCAGCCCGAGTAGGGCGCCAGGTACTTGAACGGCGCCGGATCGGACGCCGGGGCGCTGACGACCACCGTGTAGTCGAGGGCGCCGTGGTCGGCCAGGGTGGCCACCGTGTTGGCCACGGTCGAGCCCTTCTGGCCGATGGCGACGTAGACGCACTTCACGCCCTGACCCTTCTGGTTCAGGATCGTGTCGATGGCGACGGTGGTCTTGCCCGTCTTGCGGTCGCCGATGATCAGCTCGCGCTGACCGCGCCCGATCGGCGTCATCGAGTCGATGGCCTTGTTGCCGGTCTGCAGCGGCTCGTGCACCGGCTTGCGCCCGGTGATGCCCGGCGCCTGGATCTCGAGCCGGCGGGTCGTCGACGCGGTGACGGGACCCTTGCCGTCGATCGGAACACCGAGGCTGTTGACGACCCGGCCGAGCAGCTCGTCGCCCACGGGCACCGACAGGATGCGGCCGGTGGCCTTGACCGTCTGGCCCTCCTCGACGTGCTCTCCCCCGCCCAGGATCACGGTGCCGATCGACTCCTCGTCGAGGTTGAGGGCGATCCCGAGCGACCCGTCCTCGAACTCGAGCAGCTCGTTCACCGCCGCTTCGGGCAGGCCGGACACCCGGGCGATGCCGTCGCCGACCTCGAGGATCCGCCCGACCTGGGCGATCGACACGTCGGGGCTGAACCCCTCGAGGTTCCTGCGCAGCGCGGCGGTGACATCGTCGGTGTTGATCGTGAGCTCGGCCATGGGCTCGTCGCTCTCCTCTTGCTTGTCTTCCTCGTCCTCTGGGTGCTCTTGGTCCGGGTTCAGATCGTGCTCTTGAGCTGCTCGAGCCTGGTCCTGACCGAGCCGTCGATCACGGTGTCGCCGATGGTGGCGACGACGCCGCCGAGCACGCTCGGATCGACGACGACCTTGACCTCGACCGCCTTTCCCGTCGCCTTCTCGAGCGCCTCGGCCAGTCGGGACCTCTGCGAGGCGTCGAGATCGATGGCCGAGCGCACCTCGGCCACCTCCTTCTCGGCCTGGGCCGCGCTCATGCGCACCAGCTCGTCGATGATCGCGGGCAGGTCGCGGCCCCGCCCGGTGCCGACCGCCATCGACGCGAGCGCGACCGTCACCGGCTGGGCCTGGTGTCCGAGGAGGTCCTCGACGATCTGCTGCCGCCTGCTCACCGGGATGCGGGCGTCGGTGAGGGTGTCGCGCAGCTCGTCGTTGGTCTCGAGCGCCCGGGCGAACCGGAACAGCTCGTCCTCGACCTCGGCCAGGTCGCCCTCGGCCTGGGCCACACCGAACATGGCCTCCGCGTAGGCGGTGGTGCGATCGTCGTTGCGCGCCATTGGTTACCGGCTCAGTTCCTGGCTGCCACTTGGTTGATGTAGTCCTCGACCAGGCCCATCTGGGTGTTGCGGTCGAGGTTGCGCCGCACCAACATCTCGGTCGCGCCCATGGCGATGCTGGCCACCTCGCCCTTGAGGTCCTGGAGGGCCTGGGCCTTGGCCGCCTCGACGTCGGCCGCGGCCCGCTGGCGGATCTCGGCGATCTCGGCGTCCGCCCTGGCCTCGAGATCGCGCCTGAGCTCGTCGGCGGCCTGCCTGGCGTCCTCGATCAGCCTCGACGACTCGCTCCTGGCCTCGGCCAGCTTGGCCTTGTACTCCTCGAGCAGCCCCTCGGCCTCGACCCGGGCCCGCTCGGCCTCCTCCAAGTCGTCACGGATGCGCTCGGAACGGGCGTCGAGACCCTTCTTGATCCCGGGCCAGGCGAACCGGTACAGGAGGAACACGACCGCGGCGAACGAGATCGCCCCCCAGATCAGCTCGTTGGTCGCCGGCAGGATCAGGCTGGGCGCCTCCTGGCAGTCGTCGACCGAGCCGCCCCCCTCGAGGATCTCGATGCACTCCTCGGCCTCGTGGGTGAGCTCCTCGCCCTCCTCCTGGGCGTGGGCCGCCCCCGCCGCCCCGAACACGGTGAGGACGGCGACCGCGGCCCCCGTGAACACCAGACGTAGTCGCACGTCGCCTCCCACTAGCCGGAGATGATGAACGCGAGGACGAAGCCGAAGAGGGCGAGCGCCTCGGTGAAGGCGATGCCCAGGAACATGGTGGTGCGCACCATGCCTGCGGCCTCCGGTTGACGGGCCATGGCCGTGATGGCATTCCCGACCACGATGCCGATGCCGATGCCGGGGCCGATGGCCGCGCCGCCGTAGACGATGCCGCGACCGACGGCCGTGAGCCCGGCCTCCAGCTCGCCGGCACCTTGCTGTGCGAGGACTTCAAGCAACGGGGTTCTCCTTCTTCATGATCAGTGCTCGGGATGCATGGCGCCGCCGATGTAGACGGAGGTGAGGATGGTGAAGATGAACGCCTGGAGGACGGCCACCAGGATCTCGAAGCCGGTCAGGGCGATGAGCAGGCCGAGCGGCAGGATGGCCAGCACGTAGGTCGACGACCACAACGCCGAGGTGATGACGGCGAAGCTGATGAGCAGCAGGTGGCCGGCGAGCATGTTGGCGAAGAGCCGGACCGCGAGCGACAGCGGTCGGACGAAGATCACCGACACGAACTCGATCGGCGTCACCAGGATGTAGAGGGCCTTGGGCACTCCCGGCGGGAACAACATCGACTTGAAGTAGCCGAGGAAGCCCTGGCTCTTGATGCCGACGAAGTTGAACAGGAACCACACGAGCACCGCCATGAAGGCGGGCAGGGCGATCCTGGCGTTCACGGGCATCTGGATCGCGGGGATGACCTCCCAGATGTTGCAGACCAGGATGAAGCTGAACATCGTCAGGAGGAACGGTGTCCACGGCAGCCCTTCTGGCCCCATGGTCTGGAGCACGATTCCCTCGCGGATGAAGTTGACCGCAGACTCGGCGACGTTGCGCACCCCGGTCGGGACCAGTTCCTGACGGCGGGAGGCGACATAGAAGAACACGAACACGATCACCACCGACAGCCACATCAGGAGCACGACCTTGTTCACCGCGAACGGGCCGCTCCCGAAGATGTCCGGCCATTCGACGGTGTGGCTGATCGGCGGGAACTCGAGGCCGAAGATCACGAGGAAGGAGCCTCCTTCGGGGCGGCCGGCTTGAGACCGGGGAACGCGAGCGAGGCGGACACGTAGCGCAGTTCGAGCACGAGCAGCCCGAGCTGGGTGACGAGGATGTTGGCCCCGAGGGCGACCAGGTCGACCCACGGTTCGTCGCGGATGAGGGCGACGATGGCCACGACGACGGCCATCCGCGCCACGAAGCCGCCGAGGGCGACGGCCATGAGGGCGGCCAGCGAGCGCTTGGCGGCCCACGTCATCGCCAGCGCCGCGCCGATCAGGTTGAGGAGCACGATCGCCACGGCCACCAGTGACGACCACGCACCGTCGGCGCCCCAGATGAGGGCCGACACGGCGATGAGCACGGGAGCCAGGGGCACGGCTCGCTTGGCCATGTCGAGGGCAATCTGGCGTTCGACCGGCGGCGTGTCCGGGTGGAGCCTGGTGGCGGGCGTGGTGCTCATGCCGGCCCGTCGTTCTTGGTGTGGCCCAGCAACCTGGCCTCGTGCTCGGCCATCGTCCTGGTGTAGCCGTCGGCGAGC
Source organism: Acidimicrobiales bacterium (assembly GCA_050744245.1). GTDB lineage: Bacteria > Actinomycetota > Acidimicrobiia > Acidimicrobiales > JBOGGX01 > JBOGGX01. The sequence continues at coordinate 17,003 of JBOGGX010000243.1, read as the reverse complement.
TTCCAGACCTCGTACAGGAAGACGATGACCACGAGGGCCAGGAGGAAGATCGGCGCCGTGCCGAGCCAGCGGTCGAGCAGCCAGCCGAGGAATCCGAAGACCGCAGGCGTGGCCGCCAGCTCGAATGCCTTGGCCAGGGCATCGCCGAAGCCGTTGGTGAGGGCTCGCCGCTCTGCGTGGGGATCGGCGACCTCGGCGGCGTCGGCGTCGACGTCGGCGGGCGGCGCCGTCCTGGGCACCAGCCTGGCGATCGCGTTGGTGACGCTTCCCCTGTCGGTGCGCCCGGTCGTCTCCAAGGCGGCTACCGCTCCCTCACTCCGGGCCGAAGGTTTCGGCGACGCTTGTGAATGATTTCGCAAACTACAAGAATTGGTTTCGAGGGGCAAATACCTGGGAGGTAAAGGCCAGTCCGTTGCACCCGGCCGGGGACACTAGTGATCGCCACGATTCGTTTCCACCAGGCCGAGAACGCCGGAGGCCGAGGTCGGCGGCGGATCCCGGACCTCGCTCAGCCGCCCGGACGTCTGGGCGTGCGCCGTTGGGCGTGGCGCCGACGGCTGCGGCGCCGGCGGCGGTCGACCGTCGCCGCCAGTTGCTGCTCGGGTGAGGGCACGGCCATCGTCACCGTGGGCGCCTCCGCCGGCAGCTCGAGCTCGGTCGTGTCCGATTCGGCCGCGTCGGCGCGCTCCCCGTCCCGCGGCGGACGTCCCCGCCGCAGGCCGGGCAGGAAGATGGTCAGGAGTAACAGGGCGAGGGCGGCCACAGTCATCGCGATCAGCGGAACGCCACGCCCGGTGTAGGTGGGCACGAGCACCACGGCCGACAGGAGGGCGGTCCACGCCCAGAGGATGAGCACGCTGCGGCGGTGACCGTGTCCCAGGCGCATGAGCCGGTGGTGGAGATGCTCCTTGTCCGCGGTGGCCAGCCCCGAGCGGCGGGTGGCCCGCCGGACGATGGCGAAGGCGGTGTCGAGGATCGGCACCCCGAGGATCACGAGCGGGATCACCAGTGGAGCGAAGAAGAAGAAGGTCGAGCCGACGTACTCGGCATCGGTCGAGGCGCCCACGGCCATGGTCGACGCGGCCATCAGCAACCCGAGGAGGAGGGCGCCGGCGTCGCCCATGAAGATGCGGGCCGGGTGGAAGTTGTGGGGAAGGAAGCCGACGCAGATCCCGAGCGTGATCACGGCCACGAGCGGGCCGACGTTGCCGGCGGCGAGCACGTCGACCTGTTCGAGCCGGATGCCGTAGAGGAAGAACGCGCCGGCGGCGATGCCCGTGATCCCGGCGGCCAGCCCGTCGAGCCCGTCGATGAGGTTGATGGCGTTGGCCATCCCCACCACCCAGAGCACGGTGATGAACGCCGACAGGTCCGGGGTGAGCGAGAGGATGCCGCCGAACGGGATCCGGAAGAAGACGGTGCTGATGCCGGCCACGGTCAGGATGCCGCCGGCCAGCACCATGCCTGCGGTCTTGGCCGGGGCCGACACCTCGCGGACGTCGTCGATCAGGCCGACCGAGAAGATGGCGACCGCAGCCAGGGCGACGCCGACGGGCACGGTCAGCGAGTCGAAGACCGGGCGGAAGTCGGGGAGCCACCAGGCCACGGCCAGCCCGGCCAGAACCCCACCCATCATGGCCAGTCCACCAAGCGTCGGCGTCGGTCGGGAGTGCACCCGCCGGGTGTCGGGGCGGACGACGGCGCCGGTGCGGAACGCGATGCGGCGGGCGACCGGGGTGAGCAGGAACGTCGTCCCGCACGCCACGGCCAAGACGATGAGGTACGGCGTGAACACTCCGCTCCAGCCTCTCACGCGCGCCGAGGCGGGTTGGGTACGCTCGCCCCGGAGGGAGGTCCTATGGCACCAGTGACCGACACCACCACCCCCGAGCCCGCTCTGGCCGAGGTCGATCCCGAGATCGCCGCGCTGGTCGACGGCGAGCGGGCCCGCCAGTTCGAGAAGATCCGGCTTATCGCGTCCGAGAACTACGTGTCGAGGGCCGTGCTCGAGGCCACCGGCACCGTCCTCACCAACAAGTACTCGGAGGGCTACGCCGGCCGGCGCTACTACGAGGGCCAGCAGTTCGTCGATCCGATCGAGCAGCTGGCGATCGACCGGGCCCGGGCCCTGTTCGGGGTCGACCACGCCAATGTCCAGCCGTATTCAGGCTCGCCCGCCAACCTGGCGGTCTACCTGGCCTTCTGCCAGCCGGGCGACACGGTGATGGGCATGGCCCTGCCGATGGGCGGGCACCTCACCCACGGGTGGAACGTGTCGGCCACCGGCAAGTGGTTCCGTCCGGTGCAGTACTCGGTCGGACGAGAGTCGGGCCGGGTCGACTTTGACGAGGTACGCGACCTGGCCGTCCGCGAGCGCCCGAAGCTCATCTTCTGCGGCGGGACGGCGATCCCCCGCACGATCGAGTTCGCCAGCTTCGCCGAGATCGCCGACGAGGTCGGCGCGGTCCTCGTGGCCGACATCGCCCACATCGCCGGGCTGGTCGCCGGCGGGGCCCACCCCTCGCCGATCCCCCACGCGGGGGTGATCTCCACCACCACCCACAAGACGCTGCGCGGGCCGCGGGGCGCCATGCTGATGAGTCGGGAGGAGCACGCCAAGGCCATCGACAAGGCCGTGTTCCCTGGGTTGCAGGGCGGACCGCACAACCACACGACCGCCGCCATCGCCGTCGCCCTGCACGAGGCGTCGACCGAGGCGTTCGCGGCCTACGCCCACCAGATCGTGGCCAACGCCAGGGCCCTGGCCGACGCCCTGATGGAGCGGGGCTTCGACCTGGTGTCCGGCGGCACCGACAACCACCTCATCCTGGCCGACCTGTCCAACAAGGAGATCGGCGGCAAGCCGGCGGCCAAGGCGCTCGACCGGGCCGGCATCGAGCTCAACTACAACACGGTCCCCTACGACACCCGCAAGCCGTTCGACCCGTCCGGCATCCGGCTCGGCACGGCCGCGGTGACGACGAGGGGCATGGCGCCCGACGACATGCCGCGCATCGCGGCGTGGATGGACGACGCCATCGGCGCGGCGCGCAAGGAGGACGACGACGCCATCGACGCCATCGCGTCCGACGTCCGCGACTTCGCGTCGTCGTTCCCGATGCCCGGCATGCCCGGCCGCTGACCGCCCCGGACGTCGTTCTCTGGCGAGTTACGCGGGCTATTCGAGCCCCAGACGACACAGAGGTGGGATTTGGTGGGGGGCTACGGCTGCGGTTCGGATTCGATGTCGGCCAGCTGGGCCAGGCGGCGGGCGTGCCGACCCCCCTCGAACTCGGTCGAGAGCCACAGCCGGACGATCTCGTCGGCCAGCCCGAAGGCCACGATCCTTCCGCCCATCGACAGCACGTTGGCGTCGTTGTGCTGGCGTGACAGCCGAGCGGTGAGCAGGTCGTGACACAGGGCGGCCCGCACGCCCCGGACCTTGTTGGCCGCCATCTGCTCGCCCTGGCCGCTGCCCCCGAGGACGATGCCCCGCTCGGCCCGGCCCTCGACCACGGCCCGGCCGACGGCGGCGCAGATCGGCGGGTAGTCGACCGGCTCCTCGCTGTCCGTGCCGTGGTCGATGACCTCGTGCCCATCGTCGGTCAACACCTCGGTGAGATGCTGCTTGAGCAGGAACCCGGCGTGGTCGGAACCGATGGCGATCCGCATGGCGACGGATTCTCCTACGGTGCCGGCCATGGTGCTCGACGGTCGCAGTCCGGTGATCGTCGGCGTGGGCCAGGTCGTCCAGCGCATCGAGTCCGGCGAGGGCCGCGAGCCGGCCGACCTGCTGGCCGACGCCTTCCGAGTAGCCGAGGCCGACGCCGCCGGCTCAGGGGACCTCGCGGCCGCGGCCGACTCCATCCGCGTCCTACAGATCCTGTCGTGGCGCTACCGCGACCCGGCCCGGCTGGTCGCGGAACGGATCGGCGCCACGCCGCGCCACACCTGTACACGGGATCGGGAGGCCAGCTGCCCCAGGTGCTGGTGGCCCGGGCGGCCGTCGACATCCAGGCCGGCCGGGCCGACGTGGTGCTCGTCGGCGGGGCCGAGACCTGGCGCAGCCGCACCCGGGGCCGGGCCGAAGGCGGGCATCGCTCCTGGGCCCGCCAGGCCGACGACGTCGAACCGAGCGAGCTGATCGACGCCGACCCCGGCTTCGGCCACCCGGCCGAGCTGGCGGCCGGCGTCGTCCTCCCCGTCCAGCACTACCCCTTGATCGAGAGCGCGCTGCGGGCGCGGGCCGGGCGGACACCCGCCGAGCATGAGCGCGTGGTGGCCGGGTGGTGGAGCCGGTTCAGCCGGGCGGCCGCGGCCAACCCGAACGCCTGGAGCCAAACGCCGTACTCACCCGACGAGCTGCCGGCGACCGGGCCGGACAACCGGATGGTCGCCCGGCCGGGCCGCAGGCGCTGGTGCTCGAACAACCAGGTCGACATGGCCGCCGGCATCATCCTCTGCTCGGCCGAGCGGGCCGACGCGTTGCGGCTACCGAGGGACCGCTGGGTCTTCCCGCTCGCCGGCGCCGCAGCCGCCGATCACCTGGTCTCCGAGCGAGCCGACCTCGCCCGTTCGCCGGCCCTCCGGGCCGCCGGGCACCGCGCCCTCGAGCTGGCCGGCGTCGGCCTCGACGACGTCGACCACGTCGACCTGTACTCGTGCTTCCCCTCGGCCGTCGGTCTGGCCGCGACCGAGCTCGGGCTGCCGCTCGACGACGGCGAGCGTCCCCTGACCGTCACCGGCGGGCTGGCGTTCGCCGGCCCCATGGAACAACTACGTGACCCGCGCGCTGGCGACCATGACCGACCGGCTCCGCTCCGACCCGGCGACGATCGGGCTCGTCACCGGGCTCGGCGGCTGCGCCACCAAGCACGCCGTCGCCGTCTACGGCACGGATCCGCGGGCCGGCGGGTTCCGGTGGGAGAGGGCCGATCCCGATGCACCAGCGCCCCGGCCGGTGGCCGACGGCTACCGCGGCCCGGCCGCGGTCGAGGCGTGGACGGTGATGTTCGACCGGGACGGCGGCGCCGAGCAGGGCATCGCCACCTGCATCACGCCTGACGGTCGGCGGTCGTGGGCCGCCACCACCGAGCCCGACCAGCTGCTGACGATGACCGCCGCCGACCTGACCGGCGTCGAGGCGGCCCTGGCCGACGGGCGGCTCAGGCTGTAGGAGATCCGCCAAGCCCAAGGACGAGCAGGCGGTGGCGGACCCGGCTCACCCGGGGCCGATCAGGATCGGGCAGGGCCCGGAGGGCGGTAATGACGGGCTCGACCTCGGCCGCCCACACCTCGTCGGCGACGTCCCACAGCGAGGACTGGACGCGCTGCTCGAGGTTGTCGGCCTCGGCGCTCGGCGTCTCCTCCACGTCGTAGGTCGGCGTGAAGCCCTGCTCGACCAGGCTGAACCCGCGGGCCTCGGCCCGCGGGATCCACCGGTCGGGCGCGGGGAACTGCGGTTCGCCCCTGAGTCGGTCGTGGAGGTCGCCGATGGTCGAGGCGATGTCGTGGTCGGGTCGCTCGGACCCACCGGCCTCGATGACCACGAGCCGGCCGGCCGGCCGCAGCACCCGGGCCGCCTCGCCGAGAACTGCGTCCGGGTCGCCCACCACGTGGAGGACCCACACCGCGATGACCGTGTCGACCAGCCCGGAGCCGACAGGCAAGGCCGTGGCGTCGCCCTGGGCGACCCTGGCCCCGAGCCGCTCGGCCGCCCGCCGGAGCATCACGATCGACAGGTCGACCCCGACCAGCTCGACACCCCCGTCGACCAGGCCGATGGCGACGAGACCGGTGCCCACGCCGATCTCGAGCACCCGGCGGCCTTCGATCCAGGGGAGGAGGACATCGGCCTGCCGCTGTCCCCGGACCAGGCCGCCCCTGGTCTCGTCGTAGCGGTCCGCCACCCGGTCGAAGACGCGGGATGGTCGCTGCTCCACCGGCTCCTCCAGGTCGGTCCCGGGGATGGCGCCCAGGCGCAGGATGACCGGCGCCGATCCGGAGCAGTCGACGACGGTCGACGGCACTCCGTCGCGCCGGCCACCGTCGAGCACCAGATCAACCTCGCCGGCCAGGGCCGCCGCCGCTTTCGCTGCGGTCGCCGGGGTGGGCCGGCCGTGACGGTTGGCGCTCGTCGTGGCGATCGGACCGACGCGACGGGCGATGGCGCGGACGATGTCGTGGGCCGGGCTGCGCACGCCAACCATCGCGTCGGACCCGCCGAGCGCGAACGACGACGCCTCGGGCCGGCGCGGCAGCACGAGCGTGAGCGGGCCGGGCCAGAACCGCTCGGCCAGCCGGCGGGCCATCGGCGACAGGACGGCCACCTCCTCGGCCTGGCCGATGTCGTGCACGAGCACCGCGAGGGGCACGGCCTCGGGCCGGTCCTTGAGGGAGAAGAGCCGATCGGTCGCGCCCGGCACCGCGGGCAGCGCGGCGAGTCCGTACACCGTCTCGGTGGGCAGAATCACGACGCCCCCGCCGGCCAGGGCGGCGGCCGCGGCGTCGACCGCGCTCGGGTCGGTGATGGTCAGGGTGCGGGGCATCGGTCGGGTGGGTTCCCTGAGGGAGCCAGGGAGCGCTCAGGGACATTCCCCATAGCCCCTGAACTCCGGCGTCTTTACCATCGTAGACACCCAGTCCCCCCAGCCACCCGCTGATCGGCTGGGGTGTCACGAGACGAAGGAGTCCCCGTGTCCGCAGCCGAGTTCCTCGCGCCCCAAGATCGTCCAGCCGGCGCCTGCGGCGGCGGCGGTGACCCACGTCACTTCCGAAACTCTTGCGTTTCGGAATTGGTCTCTCGTACCTTTGCACATACGGAACGGTCGCGTATCGAATGGGCCAACGACGGCCCGCCCCTGGTGTCGTTGCACGACCCACGGGCCCAGGACCCCGAGCTCACGGGGGCCAAGGCGGCCGCGCTCGCCCGGGCCGCAAACCAGGGGCTTCCCGCCCTGCCCGGCTTCGTGTTGACCACGGCGTGGTCGGAGACGGACGGGTTCGACCCGACCGAGGTGATCGACGCCTGGGACGACCTCTCGGTCGCCGGGGCTCGGCCGCTCGTGGTCCGGTCGTCGTCGGTCGCCGAGGACGGCGCCGGGCAGTCGATGGCCGGGCTGTTCACGTCGGTGCTCGACGTCCGGGGCATGAACGCCTTCAACGACGCGGTCGATGAGGTGCTGGCCTCTCGGACGAGCACGGGTCTGGTCGACGCACCGATGGCGGTACTCGTCCAGCCGTTCCTCGCGTCCGAGTGGGGCGGCGTCCTGTTCTCGGCCGACCCGGTGACCGGGCGCACCGATCGGATGCTGGTGACCGCGGTGAAGGGTGGCGCAGACCAGGTGGTCGGCGGTGCGGCGGCGGGCTGGACGGCGACGCTCGGCCGCCACGGGCGGGTGCGCGAGGTGCGCGGCGCCGACGGCCCGGCACCGTCGTCATCGATGCTGCGCCGGCTGGCGGCCATGGCCCGCACCGCCGAGACGGTGTTCGGTGGACCCCAGGACATCGAGTGGGCGGCCGATGGCTCCGGTCGTGTCGTACTCCTCCAGTCGCGTCCGATCACCACGCTGCACGGGCCCGTCTCCGGTCCCATCCTCGGGGCCGGCCCGGTCGCCGAGACCTTTCCCGACCAGCTCAGCCCGCTCGAACAGGGCCTCTGGCTGCGGCCGCTGGCCGACGGCCTCCGCGCCGCCATCGAGCTGACGGCCTCGGCCCCGGCGGCCCGGATCCGCAACTCGCCGGTGGCCACCACCGTGCACGACTATCCCGTGGTCGACCTCGAGCTCCTCGGGGCAACCGAGCCCAAGCGCGGCCTCCTGCGCAAGCTCGACCCGCGCCCTCCGGCCCGCCGGCTCGTCGCCGCCTGGCGTGTCGGCCGACTGACCGCAGCCCTGCCGGGCCTGATCGACGACGTCATCCGCCAGGTCGACGCCGACCTCGGCGAGGTGCCGAGGCTCGACCGGTTGAGCAACCGATCACTGCTCGCCATCATCGAGAACGGGCGCCGCACCCTGACCACCCTGCACGGCTACGAGGCCATGGCCGGCATGTTCGCCGGCGACGCGCCGGGGACGCCGACCGCGGCGTCCATGGGGTTGTCTGCGCTGGCCCAGGCCCGGGCCGAGGGCATCGAACACCACGAGCTGGTCGAGCGGCAGCCGGTCGTGCTGGCCCTGCTGCCGCCCCGCATCGGACCGGCACCCGAGCTGCCCGACCTCTCGATCGACCCGCCGCCGCCGACGGGCGCCATCGACCAGCTGGCGATCGGACGCGAGGCGCTGCGCCTCAGGAGCCGCTGGGTGCAGGAGCTGACCGGACGGGCCGCATGGGAGCTCGGCGGCCGGCTGGCGTCGGTCAGCGTGCTGGCCCGGCGCGACGACGTCCGGCTCCTCACCCTCGACGAGTTGGTGGCGGCCACCGAGCGGCGGGTGGTCGCGCCCGACCTGGCGGCCCGCCCGACGACGCCGGCTGGTCCGCTGCCGGCCGAGTTCCGGCTCGCGGCCGACGGCACGCCGATGCCGGTGATCCGAAAGGGTTCGACCCGGGCGACCGGCGCCGGCGGAGGGGTCGGCCGGGGGCGGGTGCACGTCGGAGACGACCCGCCGGCCGGATCGGTGGTCGTCGTCACCCATCTCGACCCCCGCCTGGCGCCGCTCGTCCCCCGCCTGGCCGGGCTGGTGGCCGAGACCGGCAGCCCGCTCAGCCATCTCGCCATCCTCGCCCGCGAGCAGGGTGTGCCGACCGTCGTCGGCCACCGCGGCGCACGAGAGCAGTTCCGAGCGGGCGACCTGGTCGAGGTCGACGGCACGACCGGCGAGGTGTCGACCGTGGTCGACCTCGTCGACCGCACGAACGCCGGTCCCGTCCCCCCGACCCCCGAGCCGACCGATGCCGATGACGCCGACGAGACCCGGCCGTCCATCCTGACGCGGATGGGAGCCTGACCATGCTGATCAGGCGTTTCGGCTGGGTCGTGGCCGGTGTGACGCTGGCCGCCGCCGGCGGCTACGTGTTCGTGTACCTGTACCGGTGGGAGTGGAACCGGGCGCTCATGTCGAGCGCGCTGTTCATCGCCGCCGAGGTCGCCATCATCGCCATGCTCCTCAGCCGCCGGCTGGCCGGCATCGAACGCCGGCTCGACGAACCGGCCCGCCACGACCGGCGTCGGGTCTACGAGCGGCTCCACGAGTCGGCGCCGCCGGCGCGGGTGCGGTTCGACTGGCTGTCCAGGCCCGACCAGATGAGCGTGTTCGTGCCGGTGCTGCTGGGCGCGGGCGTCCTCCTGTCCGGCCTGGCGTGGCTGGTCGAGCGGCTGGCCCGGGTGACCGCCCGCCCGGTCGCCGAACGTCACCTGGCGGGCCGGCTCGACCGGCTCCGGCTGCCGCCCAACGGCCTCCTCGACACCGGCACCGACCCGTTCGCCGCGCTCAGGGGCCCGGTCGGCGTCGGCCAGGGGCGATCGTGAAGACCGTCAGGGTGCTCGTGGGCATGGTGGTGGTCGCCCTGCTGGTGGTCGTGGTCGATGCCCTGTCCGACGCCACCCAGAATCGACCGGACGCGATCGTCGCCGGCTCGCGGTCAACGGTCGTCTACGACATCGAGCTCCGCGACCAGCGCCGCAACGAGGCCGCGGCCGCCGCCACGCTGTGGAGCGTCTGCGCCGGCACGGTCACCCACGCCACGTTGCGGTCGGGGCCGGCGGCGTCGATGGCGGGGTGGTCGGTGACCGTCGAGCCCGCGCTGGGCGAGAACTCGCGCCGACGGCTGGTCGGCTGCCTCGAGGACACCACCATCGACGGCGTGCTGGCCCGGGTCGTCGACCTGACGCCGCACCCGCGCTAGCCGATCTACAGGTTCGACAGGAACCGCCGCGGGGCGTCGAGGATCCGGCTCAGCAGTACCAACGGGGCCGAAGGGCTGTCGGCCTCGCCGCGATCGAGCGCGGCCGTGTAGGCGATCTGCTCTAGCGATGGCGGGCCGACGCCCAGGTTGGCGGTGACGGCCTGCAGGCCGCTGGCCTGGCCGCTCCGGACCAGGTAGGCGCCGACCATCGACCCGGTACGGCCCACCCCTGCGCCGCAATGGACGAACACCAGGCCGTCGTTCGACTCGACCTCGCCGACGAACTGGGCGACCTGGGCGTCGCTCGGGGTCTGCCCGTCTCGGATCGGCAGGTGCGCCACCCGCAGGCCGAGCGACTCGATGTGGGGGTCGAGCACGGCCGCGGTGGATTCGGCCCTGAGGTCGACGATCGTCGTCACCCCTGCGGCGCGCAGCGATTCGTAACCGTCGAGGGAGGGAGCGCCTCCCCGCCACAGGTGCTCGTCGACCAGCGTCAGGTTGTTGACGCCGACCACCTGGGCCGGCACTCCGGCCGGCGGCGAGAGGGTGCGGATCAGCAGCGAGAGCCCGGCGATGCCGGCGTTGCCGATCACCATGAGCAGGACGAACCCGCCGAGCAGCCGGCCGCTGATGCGCACCGACCGGCTTCTGGTCACGCCGCCGAACGGCGACCGGGGGACGGGGATGCGGAACGACGAACCCGACACGATGCGCGGACGATAGCCCGACGACCACCCGCACGAGGTTCAGCGTTCAGCCCCGGTTCAGTACGACTCCTACATTGGGAGCCCGTGGGTGACCACGAAGACCAGCTGTTGGCTGGGGTGCGGGCCATCTGTCTGGCCCTGCCCGAGGCCACCGAGCGACTGAGCCACGGCGCGCCCAACTGGTTCGTCCGCGACAAGCGGGTGTTCGTCACCGGCTGGATCGACGGCCACCATCACCACGACTTCCCGCACCTGTGGTGCGCGGCCCCGCCCGGTGCGCAGCAGGAACTGGTCGAGACCGAGCCCGATCGCTTCTTCCGGCCGCCCTTCGTCGGCGGGCGGGGCTGGATCGGGGTGCGGCTCGACGTCGGCGTCGACTGGGCCGAGATCGAGCAGATCTGCCGGGCCGCCTACCGAGAGGTGGCGCCCCAACGGCTCGTCAGGCTGCTCGAAGCGTGAGCCGTTCGCCCGGACCGTGGTGGTGACCGGCCGCATCCTCAACCGGATCGCCCTCGGCTGCCTGGCCGTCACGCTCATCGGGATGGTCGTGCTGTGGCCGCGGGGCGAGCGACCCTCCGTCGGGTCGGAGGAGTTGGGGTTCGTCGAGCTGGTTCCCGGCACCGTGGTCGGCCCAGGTCGAGCCGTGCTCGTTCGCTACCACGGAGGACCCGCTCGAATGCGACGTCGTCACCGTCGAGATCACCGGCGGCAGCCCCGAGGGGGAGACGGCGACGCTCGAGTTCCCGCTCGACGCCGGCGGTGTCACCCTCCGCGACGGCGACCGGATCGTGCTCAACTACGCGGCCGACGCTCCGGGCGTGGCCCGGTTCCAGTTCGCCGACTTCCAGCGCCGAACGCCGCTCGTCGTCCTGGCCGGGCTGTTCGCCCTGGCCGTGGTCCTGCTCGGACGGTTACGCGGCGTGGCCGCGCTCGCGAGCCTGGCCGTCACCTTCGCCATCCTGCTGTGGGTCCTCCTACCCGCCCTGCTCCAGGGCAGCGACCCCATGGCCGTGGCGCTGGTCGCAGCCACGGCCATCGCGTTCGTGACCCTCTACCTGACCCACGGACTCAACGAACGCACGACGGTCGCCCTGCTCGGCACCCTCGCCAGCCTGGCGCTCATCGGGCTGCTGGCCCTGATCTTCACGGCGGCGACCCGACTCACCGGGCTGGCCGACGAGGAGTCCGGCTTCCTGCGGGCGTTCGCCCTCGACCTCGATTTCAGGGGGCTGCTGCTGGCCGGCATCGTCATCGGCGCCCTCGGCGTGCTCGACGACGTCACCGTCACCCAGGTGTCTGCGGTGTGGGAACTGCGCCAGGCCAACCCGACGACGGCCCGCCGGCCGATCTACCGGGCCGCGCTCAACATCGGGCGGGATCACATCGCGTCGACGGTGAACACCCTGGTCCTGGCCTATGCGGGCGCCGCCCTTCCTCTGCTGCTGGTCCTGGCCGTGGCCGACCGATCGGTCGGTGCCGTGTTGACGGGCGAGGTGGTCGCGATCGAGGTGGTGCGCACGCTGGTCGGGAGCATCGGGCTGGTCGCGTCGGTGCCGATCACGACGGCCCTGGCCGTGCCGGTGGTCGGCCGGTCCGGACCCGCGCCACCGCCCGCGGCGCCGGCGCCCGTCACCCCCAGCTGGGACGACTTCGGCCCCGAGGAGTCGTGAGGCTCAGATCCGGGCGACGACCATGCGGGCCCGACGGGCCAGGTCCGGGCGGGTCTCGACGTGGCCGAAACCGGCTCGGCGGGCGAGGCCGGCGACCGCGTCGGCCTGGTGGGGGGCGTGCTCGACCACCAGGGCGCCCGGCCGGGCCAGCCAGTCGGCGGCGCCGGCCACGACCGCCTCGATGGCCTCCAGCCCGGTCGGGCCGGACACGAGGGCGCCGATCGGCTCCCAGTCGGCCACCTCGGGCGGAAGCCCGGCCACCTCCGACTGGGCGACATAGGGCGGGTTGGACACGACGAGGTCGATGCGTTTCCGCAGCGAGCCGGGCAGGGCATCGAACCAGCGGCCGGCCGCCAGCCGGACCCGAGCGCCGGGGCCGCCCAGCCCGGCCAGGTTGGCGCGAGCCACCGCCAGCGCCGCGTCCGACAGATCGGTGGCCCACACCTCGAGGTCCCCGCGCTCGGCCGCGAGCGACAGGGCGATGGCCCCCGAACCGGTGCCGAGGTCGACCGCCAGCGGTCGCCGATCCCGCGTTCGGTCACGGACGAGCTCGTTGATGGCCGCCTCGACCACCCGCTCCGTCTCCGGTCGGGGGATGAGCGCCCGACGGTCGACATACAGGTCGAGGGTGCGGAATCCCCACCGGCCCAGCACGTACTGCAGAGGCTCACCCGCAGCCCGCCGGTCCAGCATCGACCAGAACGACCTGGCCGTCAGGACGGCCGACGGCTCGTCGAGGTGGAGGGCGTGATCGGCTCCCTCCCAGCCCGACGCCTCCTCGACAATGCGCCGGGCCTCGCTCGCCGGCGACGTCACGCCCGCCCGCCGCAGCCGGTCGGTGGCCAGGCCGAGCAGGGAGCGCCAGGAGATGGCGGCGGGTTCGGCGGCGGGCTCGGCCGGGCCGTCAATCACCGGTGGCGGCCAGGCGGGCGGCCTGGTCCTCGGCGATGAGCGCGTCGGAGAACTCGTCGAGATCGCCTTGGAGCACACGGTCGAGCCGGTAGACGGTCAGCCCGATCCGATGGTCGGAGACCCGGTTCTCCTTGAAGTTGTAGGTGCGGATCTTCTCCGACCGGCCACCCCCGCCGATCTGACCCCGCCGCTGCTCCGACAGCTCGGCCGCCTGACGGTCCTGCTCGAGCTTCAACAGCCGGGACCGCAGCACCTGGAGGGCGCGGGCCCGGTTCTGGATCTGGCTCTTCTCGTCCTGCATGGACACCACGATCCCCGTGGGTCGATGGGTGATGCGGACCGCAGAATCGGTGGTGTTGACCGACTGGCCGCCCGGCCCGGATGACCGGAACACGTCGACGTCGAGGTCGTTCGGGTCGATGTGGAGGTCGATCTCGTCCGCCTCGGGCAACACGGTGACGGTCGCCGACGAGGTGTGGATGCGGCCCTGCGACTCGGTGACCGGCACCCGTTGCACGCGATGCGGGCCGGCCTCGTACTTCATCCGCGACCAGACACCGTCGCCGTCGAGCCGGAAGATGACCTCGTTGAGCCCGCCCATGTCCGACGGGCTGGAGGTGAGGACCTCGAGCTTCCATCCGGCCCGCTCGGCGCAGCCGCCGTACATGGTGAACAGATCGCGGGCGAACAGGTTGGCCTCCTCGCCCCCCTCGGCGCCGCGGATCTCGACGATCACGTTCTTGTCGTCGTTCGGGTCCTTGGGGAGCAGCAGCAGCCGCAGCTCGTCCTCGATGCGGGCGATGTCGTGCTCGGCCGACTCGACCTCGGATCGGGCGAACTCGCGGTCGTCACCCGACGACTCGGTGAGCAGCTGCTTCGCCGTCTCGAGGTCGTCCCGGCGTTGCCTGAGCGACCGGGAGCGCGACACCAGCGCGTCGAGCTCCTTGTGCCTGCGGGCCAGCGCCGCGTAACGGTTGCGATCGTCATGAACCGACGGGTCGGACAGGCGGGCCTCGACGTCGGCGAACTCGTCCTCAAGACCCGCCAGCCGCTCCAGCACGGGGATTCAGGGTAGTGGCGCGGCCCGCCAGTTCCCCGGAAGGGCGACGACGTCGGCCGGGTGCAGGAGCGAGCCGGCGAGCGCCCGGGTGGCGGGCACGTCGTCGCGTTCGGGCACCGCGAGCACGAGCCGGGCGTCGGGCTCGCTCGCCAGCCGGACATCGGCCGCGGTCGGGACGAGGTCGAGGTCGACCCCGACCGAGCTGACCACGACCATCGGCCGACCGTCGACGTCGGTGCCGACCGCGGCCGCCGGCACCGGTTCCTTCAGATTGGTGCGGGGCCTGGTGCCCTGCACGCGGTCCAGCGCGGCGGCGCCCACCATGTCCGGATGGGCGATGACAACCTCCCTCAGCCACCGCTCGGCGGCCAGCCGCTTGAGCGGGTGGCCTTCGGCGGCGCCGGCCCGGTGCCGGCGCACCGTGGCGATCACCTCGGCCAGGGCGGCCTCGGTCGGGAGATCGCCGTGGACCGTGGCGAAGGCCTCACGGTCGTGGCGGCCGACGCCGACCTCGATGCGGGCCCCGAACTCGTCGACGACCACCCGAGCGATCTCGAGCCCGAGGATCTCGCCGACGACGACCCCGTGTTCGAGGACGACGTCGGCCCCGGCGGACTCGAGCACGGGCGCCAGGGCGAGCGCCTGGGAATGCGGAGCGGGCGGCGGCGACAGGGGCTCGGGCTCGACCCGGTGCAGCTCGCGACCGTTGAGCCACCACACCGTCGGCGGCACGGCGAACTGTGCGGCCCGACGGGTCAGCAGCCCGGCGTCGTCCTCGACGACCAGGTCGACCCGGCTGACGTCTCGGGCCCACGCCCACGCCAGGCCGCGACCCAGGAGCTTGGCCGGTTCGTCCTCGGCCAGGATCCAAGCTCGGCGAGAGGGCGCCTCGACCAGAGCTGCGCCACCGGGGAAGGTCGAGAGCTCGCCGCCGACGTCGCCCGCGACGGCGGCCAGCTTGGCCCCGAGCAGCGCCGACCGGCGCTCGGGGTCGAACGAAGCGTTGGCTACGACTTGGCCTTGCGCTTTCCGTACCGGCGCTCGAACCTGTCGATGCGGCCCCCGGTGTCGACCAGCTTCTGCTTGCCGGTGTAGAAGGGATGGCACTCGCTGCACAGCTCGACGTGCATCGACGGCTTCGTTGAGCGGGTGAGGAACGTGTTGCCGCAGGTGCAACGCACCTCGGACACGACGTACTCGGGATGGATTCCAGTCTTCATGGCGGTCCGCAAGTGTAGGTCATGCCCGGCGCGTTGCCTCCCCCGGCCGCTCGCGGCCCCGACAACCCGAACTCCATCCGAACTTCGGGTGCTTATCGCGCCTATAGGCGCGATAAGCACCCCACATTCGAGCGGCGGGTCAGGTGGCGGGGGGTCCGAGGAGCGGCGTCAGCAGGTTCCACTCGGCGATGCCGCAGCCGTCGGTGCGGTCGATCGTGGCGCTGATCCGGCGGCCACCGATGGTGCCGGTGACCTTGGCCGTCTCGGGCCCGCCGTACTGCTGGGTGCACATCATGCCGGGGGCGCGGCCGTTGACCAGGCGATCGACGGCGAACTCGTCGCCGGTGAGCAGGTCGCAGGCGGCCTGGGCCGCGCTCGGGTCCTCGAGAAACCCGGTGCCCTCGGCCCGACCCTCGTCGCAGGTGAGGGTGGCGTCGCGGAGCTCGGCGCCCGGCGAGGCGACCCGGATGGTCAACGAGATCTCACCGCTCACTGGTGCCTCCCCGTTCTCGATCGTCGTCGTCGAGGCTTCGATGGTCGTCGTCGACGTCGTCGACGTCGCCTGGCTTCCGGCCTCGACCACGTCGCCGTCGTCGGAGCCACACCCGACGATGACACCCACGGCGACCACCACCACGACGGGCAGCAAACGACGCATGTCGGTTCGACGTGTCGAGCCCGGTCGAAGGTTCCCTCGCTACATCGAGGGAGCCTTGGCCACCTCGGCCAGAAACTCGTCGTTGGTCCTGAAGGTCTTGATCCGGTCGATGAGGAGCTCGAGCCCGGCCTGGGCCGAACCACCCTCGCCGGCGAGGCCGGACAGCACCCGGCGCAGCTTCCACACCATCGGCAGCTGGCCCCGCGGGATGAGGAGCTCCTCGTGCCGGGTGGACGATGCGTCGACGTCGATCGCCGGATAGACCCGCCGTTCGGACAGCTTGCGATCGAGCCGCAGCTCCATGTTGCCGGTGCCCTTGAACTCCTCGAAGATCACCTCGTCCATCTTCGAGCCGGTCTCGATGAGTGCGGTGGCGAGGATGGTGAGCGAGCCGCCCTCCTCGATGTTGCGGGCGGCACCGAAGAACTTCTTGGGCGGGTAGAGGGCACCGGAGTCGACGCCGCCGGACATGATCCGGCCGGTGGCGGGTGCGGCGAGGTTGTAGGCCCGGGCGAGACGGGTGATGCCGTCGAGGATGATGCAGACGTCCTTGCCCTCCTCGACCAGGCGCTTGGCCCGCTCGATGGTGAGCTCGGCGACCTGGGCGTGCTCCTCGGACGGCCGGTCGAACGTGGACGCGACCACCTCGCTGTTCGGGCTCCGCAGCCAGCGGCGCATGTCGGTCACCTCTTCGGGCCGCTCGTCGACGAGCAGCACGATGAGCTTGACCTCCGGGTTGTTGGCCTCGATCGACCGTGCGATCTGCTTCATGATCGTGGTCTTGCCCGCCTTGGGGGGCGACACGATGAGGCCCCGCTGGCCCTTGCCGATGGGCGAGAGCAGGTCGACGATGCGGACCGTCATGTCGGAGTCGTCGGTCGTTTCGAGGGCAAGCTTCTCGTCGGGGAACAGGGGCGTCAGGTCCTCGAAGCG
>JBOGGX010000242.1:0-41862 GCA_050744245.1 Acidimicrobiales bacterium | reverse complement strand
GCCGCAATGGAGCCGCCCCGTCGCCGGGGCGGAGGGGGCTCGGGGATTTTGAGTCCGCTGAGCAGCGCCGTTGATATCAACATCGAGCGCTGCGCGGTCGTCTCGACCGACTGGGCCTGCGATGGATTGTCAATGAGCGGTGCATCGGCGCTGACCTGGATTCGAGTGGTCCCCGGCGCGAGACGGGCCGCCGGAGCGCTCGCTCCAGTCAGACGATTGTCGGGCCGCCCGAGGGCAGCGGCAACGATGATCCCATAAACTCGATCGCCGCGCTGTTCTGCCGACCGGGCTCCCCCAGGTCGATGAACGCGACACTGTCGACACGATGGTCGATCACAGGGCGAAGCTCGCTCATCAGGCCGAGCCTCTCGATGGAGTCCAGGTCGCAGAGGAACACTGAGTACTGGAGCCGGTCCCCGTGGCTGCGCACGATGTCGTAAACCTTCCGCAGCCGGACGTCGTCGCGGATGTCGTAGGCGACGAGCCAACGGCGGCGGGCGCTCATCTTGTCGTGAATGCCACGTACTCGGGGACCTCGCCGAGCAGCAGCGCACCCAAGAGCCGCACCTGCACCTCCAGCACTCGGCGGTAGCTGACCTTGTAGCCGAACGTCGGGTGGCCGATGGTCGTCGACAGCCGGCGCTCGTACGCAGCGAGCACCGCCTTTCGCCCCGAAGCGGTAAGCGCCACCCCACCAGCACGCACGAGGAAGTCACCGGCCCGGACCTCCCCGTTGTTGATCAGGTTGATAACCACCGACTCGGCCACCAGGGGCCGGAACTCCTCGGCCAGATCGAGCGCCAGCGCCGGCCGTCCGAAGCGCGGCTGGTGGTAGAAGCCCAGGTACGGGTCGAAGCCCACGGCCAGGGCGACGACCGCGAGCTCCTTGACGAGGAGCCCGTACACGTAACCGAGCAGGCAGTTGACCGCATCCGGTGGCGGTCGTCGTCGGCGACCCTCGAAAGAAAACGGGGCTCCCGGAAGCCGCTTGTCCTCCCGGACCATCCCGGCGAAGGCGCCGAAGTACAAGCGGGCGGCAGTCCCCTCGAGCCCGAGCAACGAGCCCAACGACGACGCCTTGCCGGCCTGGTCGGCCAAACGGCGAAGCTGGTCGAGCACGATCACTGGCTTCGCGCGGCTGTTGCGGCGTAGCAGCGTTCGGCTGTTCAGGATCTTCCCGGCGACGATGTGGCGGGCGATGGCGAGCCCACCCTGCGCAGCAACGATCACCTGCCGGCGCCGCAACTCAACGTTGCGCCCGGGCAGGCCCGACCCGATCCCAGAGAACCAGCCGCCGTAGCTGAACCAGCACACCGGAATCTCGCGCGCAAACAGCTCCCGCAACAGCTGCGTGCTCACCTGGACGTTGCCGTAGAGGCTCACCTGTGACACGTCGAGCAGCCGGACCGACGCCAACTTCTCCTCCTTGCGCTTGACCTCGATGCGACCCTTGTCCTTGGTGAGCCAGGCCCCCTGGTCGGTGACGTACATCGGCTTGGGCGTGTCATCGCGCGGGAGTAGCCGTCGCGGCGGCAGCTCGGAGCGGGCGGTGAGAGCGTTGACCTCGTCGGGAAGGCAGATTCCGACCAGCGAGCACCGCGGGCACTTCGGGCTGTCGACGAGCGGCGGAGGGAGCTCGGGATACGCGGCTGCTGCTCGCAACTCGCTGACAACGGTCAGCGTGCGTGCGACAAGGGCCTCGTCGAACGCGACCGTGACCCTGACTCGCGCGCCCGCGAACCAGAGGACCCCGTGGTCACAGGTCCACCCGTTCTCGCGCAGCAGGAGACCCTGCACGCACAGCTGGACGCGCTCGGGCTCCCAGGCTCGTTCGGGGATGTCAGGGGGTGACCCTCGTTTCGTGTCGACTGGCACAACGTGGTTGCCCTTCGCACCTTCGAGCAGGTCCACCTTCGCCACGAGCCCGAGCCGCTCGGACGACAACATCACCGACCTGGCGATGCGGACCTCGCCCTCGCCCGGCAAGGGGACCGCGCCGCCGGGTTCATCGACCGCCCGGTGGTGCCACCGGCCTTCTACCGTGTCGAGGTTGTCAGCGAACTGCGCGTGGACCCACTCCAGGTGGAACAGCCGGGGGCAGTAGCAGAACTCGTTGACCATCCTCGCCGGCACGAGATCGGGGACCTCGCTGAACGGTTCATCGCCGGACATTGGTCATCGAGCTGGTGTGACGACGAAGAGCCCGAGCCCGAAGTGAGCGAGCGACCCGATGGCGATGGGTCCGCGGACCGGCTCAGGGAACGTGAGCCGAACCCCGTACCCGGCGCGTTGCCGTGCGAGCCGCTCGTTGAGCCGATATCGGCGCCAGGCACCCCAGTTGCCCCGGATCAGTTCGACGAGGAGCCCCGCAGTCGAGATACCGCGGGCCTCGAGCTCGCGTCGCACGCAGTCCTCGACGTGCTCTTGCGGCGCCCGACCCTTGGGGTGTCGCTGCGGAAGAAACGGGGAGCACGTTTCCCAGACGTCACTCGGGCCGACGAGGCCGGGCAGGTCGACGGCGGACATGGCGCCGAGCGCCTCGATCGCGACCCGCACCGGCCGGAACTCGCGAACCCCTAGGCGGTACGGGAGGCGCAGCTCCTGGATCCCGGCGACGGCCCCGACCTCCGCAGGTTGCAGCCCCTGCGGCACCCACACCAGCGCCGTGTCGAGAAGGCCGTCACCGTCGTCGTCGAGAGGGAGCCAATGGGCATGGCGGTTCCCGCGGAGCGGTTCGCCAAGCTCATCCTTGCCGCTCAACCGAGAGCTGGTATCTCCCTCGCTCCTGTCTCCGAAACGCGACATCGCGGCGCGCCGGAGAACGTCGGCCACCAGTACCGCGGCGTGCCGCGACGGCAGCGCCGGCGCCGACAGGGCGAGGCGGAGCGCGACCGGTGGCGTCGGCCTGCGCCGAGGCGGTGGCGCGGGTTCGGTGGCCGGGGCGCCCACCTCATAGCGAACCCACCGGGCGCCGGGCGGGTCCAGGCGACGGGACCTGCGCAGGTCACCGATCGAGACGCACAGGGCGTCGAGGTCGAGCGGCGTGGCGGGGACGAGGGTCCGAACACCGATGCCTTCGCGATCGTCGAGAGGAGCGAGCCACTCGTTCGCGCCGATGCCGGCATCGCCCTCTCGCATGGCCGCCACGCAGGCGGATTCGGCACGACCGAGGTACCCCAGGCCCGCGACCAAGCTGTCCAGCGCTGCCCGAACACTGACGTCGAGCCCGACTCCCCACCGGTAGGCCACGGCCGGCGTCCGCCGGTCAACTGCGGCGAAGGCGTCGATCATCAGGTCGGTCTTGGCCTGGCCAGACCTGTGGCCGTCCGGGGGGAGATACGTCCGCAGCGAAGCCTCGGTCCTCGGCGCCACCCACACCTCCGGTGGGTCGGCGATCATCCCGAGTGCGCGGGCGACAACGCGATCGTCGAGGTCGGGGTGCTTGGTCTTCCAGACGGCGACCAGCGCGCGCAGGAGCCGCCACGGAGAGAGCGGCCACTCGACAGCACCCTCGTTGACGTGGTGTTGCCAAGGTGTGGCGTGGACGAAGCCGAGGGGGAAACTCACCTCCACGACGGTCGGCATCGAGATCAGCCCTTCCACACGACCTCGACGGGCCCACCTGGACCGAGACGGTCGGCGCAAGAGGCCGCGCCATCGCGGATCTGGCCGGCGAGCTCGTCGGCGGGCGGGAGGCCCGAGTCGTCGACGGGGACGAGGTCGCAGGCGGTCCGAAGCCGCAAGCCCCGGTCGAGCAGCGTCCGCAGCTCCCAGAGGGCGACGGCTTCGAGCAGACCGGCCGCGTCGTCACCCAGGCCGTACGACCGGAGCTGGAGGCGATCGAGACTGACGTGAAGCGTGATCTCGGCAGCCGCGAACTCCTGGCGGTGGAACGGGATCGACCCATAGCCCTCCTTGGCGCCCTTCTCGCCTTCCGAGATGCCGTGGCGGACCACGTCGCGCTTCACGCCGCCGGAGATGACCGGCTCGACGTCAACCGCCTCGATGATGGCGGTCAGCGCTCGGTGGGTCTTCGGCTGGCCCGGCCAGACCTTGGCGCTCTCCGCGAAGAAGACGCCGTGGATCAGGCACAGCGGGTCGAGGGCGAAGATCTCTCGGGCGATCCTGCGATGGTCGAGCGGCGTGTCATCGCGGAGCCCGAACCGATCGCGGATCACCTGCTTCACGTCCTGCCCGTCGAGCGTGCCGTCCTTGACGAACGCCGCTCCGAGCCGGTGGGCCTCGACCCGGCTGGACGTGAGGAAGCGCCCGTCGTCGGCGGCCACGACCCGCACCCAGGGGAGCCCAGCCAGCTCGGCGACGGGCTCGTCCTCGGCGGGATTCCACCCAACGCCCTCGAGATGGTTGGCCATCGACTGGGCCGACTCGACCAACAGGCACTCTCGGTACGTCAGGGCGCCGTCGTCGCGCTCCGGTCGCCTGAATCGGGCGGCGCCGACGTCTGGGAACCCCGTGGGCTGGAAGAAGCTCCCGGTCGCCGGTTCGAGCCGGATGGACCAGATCAGGCGGTTGTTGGTCATGACACAGCTCCTTGGTCGGCGATGGGATCGATGACGTGGTCGAGTGCCCGCTGTACGTCGGCTCGCGGCGGACTGGCGAGGAGGCTGGCTGCGAGCAGGGTGTCCGACGTGCCGGTGCCGATGCTGCGAGGGCTGCGCGGCACCGGCCGGAGATGCGCCATGCGCAGCCGGACGAACGCCTCACCGAACACCGCGCCGCCTCTCCCCGCGGCGAGCAGAGCCGCCCACCGAGTTAGGGGACGGAGCCTGACCTGCCGACCGGAGAGACTGACCGGGCGCCGGGCGTAGAAGGGGGCGAGGAGCCGCCACCCCGGGCTGACCCCTTCGGTCGTGGTGCCCTGCCACTGGTGGTCGACGGCTCCTGGCTCGGGGCGCAGGAGGACGAGCCCGGCGAGCAGCTCGCCGAGCCGGTCGAGATCCAGCAGCCCTGCGGCCAGCGCCTCGGGGTCACCGGCTCTGGTATCGAGCGCGCAGGGGAACCATGGCTTCACACCCGGGCCATCGTCGTCGCCATCCGCGCCAACCCGCTCGGCCCGGCTCCGCAGAGCGAGCACGTCGGTCAGGACAGAGTCGACCGCTCGCGACACCAAGCCCGGCACGGGGGGCGGGTCGAGCGACCATGCGACCCTGCCCAGCGGATCGTTCCTGCCAGCGTGTTGCGCTGGCTCGGGGCGGGTCATCGTGAGGAGGAACCGCAGGACCCCGTGGCGCGGATCTTTGGTGGCCTCGTCGCGGCCGAGCGCCATGGAGGCAGCCAGACGAAGCTCGGGCGTCTGGTCATCGAGGAGCGGAACCCAGCGACCTGGATCGAGCCAGGGGACGGGCGGCACCGGGCCCTCCCGGCGGGACCGCTCGCTCCTGCCAACCTGGATCTCGGCAGCCGCGACGGCGACGAGGACCGCCTGCATGCGCCCGGGGCCGCCTTCGGCGCCCTCGAACAGCGCTCGCTCCACCAGGTGCGCAGCCTGCACGACGCCCGCCGGCGCGTCGCGCGCGTTGGCGGCCCGCTGGAGGCGGCTGCTCCAACCATCGAGATCAGCGAGCACGTCGACCCCGGGGCGGTGGCGAACGGGGTGCGCAGAGACGGCCCCGGCCAGGGGTGCCTGACCGTGGCGATTGGCGACGACGTGGCGGACGAAGCGGTCGAGCCCGAGGTCGACCCCGAACGAGGAGAGGGCACGAACAGCATCGGCGGCCGTCCTCGCCTGGTGACCCGACCAGGAGATGCGTCCCTCCGCGAACAGGCGCCGAATGGCGAGCAGCTTGATGTGCTCGGCCCACACCGGAGCCCAGAGCTCGCCCCGGAGGTCTTCGCCTGCGGCGCCCGATGCGTGACCGATCGACGATCCCTGGACGCTGAACGGGACGGAGGCGTGGGTGGTGGAGCCGCCGAGCCGCCGCGCCACGCCCGCCGCCCACAGGAGGGCTCCTTCGATGAGGAGCACCAGGTCCCACGGGTTAGTCAGCGCATCGGCCTTTCCCGTGGGTGCCGCTCGGACGCCACCGGCCGCGCCAGGGTCGTACTGACCGGCGCTGTCGGCACGGAGGGGAGGCGATCCCTCGACGAACAATGCGTGGCGGAGCCACTCGGCGGATCGGCGGGCGGCCTCGGGTTCGCGGCCGATCACCAGCGCAAGGCGGGTCATGAAGTTGGGGCTCAGGTCGAGCCGCCCGAGGTTCCCACCGGAGCCGAGCAGAAGGGGGTACGCCGGTCCCTCAGGCCGCAGGACGACTGCGGCGTCGACCCAGTCGAGTGCATCGTCGGGCAGTGCGTTGCGCATGAGCGTGACTTGCCGCCTCTTCCTCTCCTCCTTGGACAGATCGCTTGAGGTCCAGTCCGGACGCGTCATCACCGTGCGAGCCGCGTCGATCGCCCGCCGGTACGGCTCGAGGCGCGGATCGTCGCTGCGTTCGATGGCGACCAACGCTTTGGTGTTCGTCGACGATCCTGGCTTGAAACCGGCATCGCTGTTCCAGGGCGCGAGCACCGGGCTTGGCTCGTACCGCTCGAGGAGGAACGCGACCAGCGCCTCGGCGTCGAGTTCCGATCGTAGGTGCAGGGTCTCACCAACCCACCGGCACGTCGCCGACTTGTCTACCTGCTCGGCCACCAGGCGGAACACGCCGAGACCTTTCAGGTACGAGCCCAGTGGTTGCACCCGGCAGCCTGCGAGCGCGAGGTCGTCGCTCATCGGCGCTCCGTCTCCGACGGCTCGACCGTATTCACCGCGGTAGCGGTCGATGCCTGTTCGCTGGCCCGCCAGTCCGCCAGCCGGACGAGCGCTTCGAGCCCGGCGAGTCGGAAGGGTCCGATGTCGTCGCTGGCGAGCAGGGCGGCAGCCATGCTCGCCCACGAACCCTCGCCTCCCAGCTCCATAGCCCGGAGATCGAGCACGGTCGGCGGGAGCACGGCTTCGCTCATGTCGATCGCCGGCACCTCGTCGCCGTCGACGACCCCCAACGCGATCCGAGCCCCGCCCCGGTCGACCGGCGTCCGTTCGTTGGGCATGGCCCGTATCGCCATTCGCACGCGACCGTGGTGGGCGGCGACGAGGTAGGTGACCAGTGCGCGCACCTCCGCGGGGAGGTCGGCGAGAAGGGCTTCCTCGTGTGCCTGGAGCAGCAGCGCGGACACCAACTCGTGACGAAAGAACGGACGCTCGTGGCGGAGGCTGGCGCGGGTCCCCGACTTGGCGAGCGGGGCGAGGCGCTCAACATCGGCGCGGTCGTCGCCCATGGCTCGCAAGAGCGTGTTCTGGAACGCGGGGTGCGCCTTGCCGAGGTCATGGAGCGCAGCGGCACGGATCACAGCCATCGACATCGGCGTGCTCAGGCCAGGGAGCGTGACCTCGGCGACAAGCGCCACGGCCTGTCGCTGGGCGTCTCCGAGGTGGTCGGCCAGCCGCACCCAGGCACCGACGAAGGTGGCCGGGTCGTCGCCCGCGTTCTCGTCGGGAGGCGCAGGCTCGATCGCGTCGCCGGGCGAGGGTGCCGCGACGGCGACCGCGGCCTTGGAGCCCTCGTCGAACCCGATGGCGGGGTCGTAGCCACCCTCGTCGGCACTCACGACCACGATCAGGCCCGGCCGGAGGCCAGCGACGTCGAGGCGGACCCAGCGCCGACGGCGGTCGCGATGATCGGGCATCCAGGCGGTCCGGCCCCGCAGCCAGGTCCGGGCCCGTGGTAGGGGCACGCGGCACAGCTCGGTTCCCTGCGGAGGTCCTCCGAGAAACGGCTCGTCGCTGCCCGCTGGAGCCCGCGTGCGCCAGCAAACGAAGACATCGACGTCGTCGGTCTCGCGGATGAAGCGGCTGATGTCGACATCGTTCCCGATCAGATCGGGGGCGGTGTCGAAGAGCTGGAGGAGGTCGCGCTGCCGCAGCACCGGCACGATCGGATCGGCGGTTGGGACCTCGTTCCCGAGCAGGCGCAGGTCGGTGGCGGTCACCGCTGTGCCTTCGAGCTCACGTAGCTGCCGCACCGTGTTCGCGATGTCGGATGCGTCATACGGCTCGGCGCCCTTGGGCTCGAGCCATGCAATCCGCGCGCCCGCATCGCGCCCGGATCGGTTGCAGCGGCCGGCTCGCTGGACGATCGAGGGCCACGGTGCCGCCTCGGTGATCAGCGTGGTCGACGAGATGTCTACACCTGCCTCGACGACCTGGGTGGCCACGAAAATGCGTCCGGGTCCGGTCGGGTCGATCGGGTCACTGAAGGCGCGGTCGACGATGTGGTTTCGGTCAGCGGGCCGGAAGCGTGAGTGGAGGAGGTCGACGGCATGAGCAGCGCCGCCGAGATGCCCGATCTGACGGTAGACGCCGACCGCACGGGGCACGGTGTTGAGCACGACCAGCGTGCGAGTGCCCCGGCGGTGGAGATCCAGGGCCGCGGCAGCGAGGTCCTTGTCATCGGTGGCGCTCTGCAGCTCGGAGATGCCGCGGGTGGCGTCCAGTCGGTCGCGGAGGCCTCCGTTCCGGTCCTCATCAGACAGGGTCAGTGGCTCTGGGACGTTCGGGTTGTCGACGGTCACGAGTGCGTCGGGGCGCACCGTGGCCGACATCCAAGTCGATCGGCACGGCGCCAACGACCCGAAGCGGCGCCGAAACGCGTCGAGCTGCCGGCTGCTCGCCAAGGCCGGGCCCATCAACTGGATCTCGTCGAACACCCAGTGGGTGCCTGTGTGGAGCAACCCGAACTCCAACGGCCAGACCCAGCGGCTGGCGGCGTAGCCCCGGTTCAAGGCACGGGACAGCAGCATGTCGATCGTGCCGACGAGCACGGTGGAAACTCCAGGCCGCTCGCGCCAGCGGGCGTCGAGTCCGCCCTCGCCGCCCATCAGCACGTACACCTGGACCTCGGGTGCCGCTCGATCCAGCCACGAGCGAGTGACCCGCGCCGTCTGCTCGACGAGCGACCGCATCGGCAGCGCGATGACCAGCCAAGCGGGTGTGGACGAGCGCACGTCCGGATCGGGGTGACGCAGCCGCCGCCAGAGCCAGCCGAGCACCACGCCGGCGGTCTTCCCTGCGCCGGTCTCGATGTCGACAAGCTCCGGTAGGCCGGACTCCGCCACCTGTCGCTGCCACCGGTAGGGGAACGAACCGCTCGTGGCTACGGCAAAGAAGGTCTCGAAGTCCGCCATTGCTCCTTCATACCCCACGGGTGTGACAGCCGCCTCAGGGCAGGTCTCGCCACATGGGAGTCGCTCGAAGAGGGCGAGGCGAGCAGGCGGCGAGCCGCGTGGCCGCGGTGAGCGACTCACCGGCGCCGGTGCG
Source organism: Acidimicrobiales bacterium (assembly GCA_050744245.1). Classification (GTDB taxonomy): domain Bacteria; phylum Actinomycetota; class Acidimicrobiia; order Acidimicrobiales; family JBOGGX01; genus JBOGGX01. The sequence goes on along the minus strand of JBOGGX010000242.1, from coordinate 32,546 downwards.
GGCGGCGGGAGGGCATGAGTATGCCGCCGGCGGAGGCCGGCGGCATACAGAATGTGCACCCGGTGTGTGGCGCTGAGTTCGTGGCGTACGGTTGTTTGTTCATCCGGCACTCGACCATGCGGCGCTCGAGGCCGCCGATCTCACCTCCAAACGGCCCTGTTCGACCAGCGTGAGTTCGGGCGCCCAGTCACCAGGCTTGTTCGGAATGGGCCGGCGACGTGTAGTCGACCGTGCCATCGATTGAACGCTTCGTGCCCGGCTACCGGCGCAAGGCGGCATGGTGCCTGGTGGCCTCGGCGAACGGGCTCCAGGCGAACCAGCGCGGAAGCTGACGGGTCAGGCGGGTGGGGCCGTCGATCTCGATGTGGCCGGCCCGCACCGCCTCGGCGAAGCTGGTGCGCCCGGCGAAGACCCGGTGGAACTCGATCGACTCTGCGGTCACATGGATGGCCACGGGAAACCCCGGGTCGGTCGTGCACACCGACGCCTCGACCGGTTCGAGCACCAGCCAAAGGACGGCCCGACCCGGGTTGACGAGATCGAAGCGCACGACGGTCCGGCCGGGCGGAAGCTCGTCGAAGTTGACCCGGCGGTGCATCCACCAAATGATGAACGTCGGGTCCAGCTCCTCGGGTCGAGGGTCGCCGAACACCCACCGAACGGCCCAGTCCCCCATGGCCTGGAGGACCGGTTCGATGGCCTTGCCGGCGGGCGTCGGGCGGTACTCGTGGCCCCGTCCGGTCGACAGGGGGACGGCCTCGATCAGCCCGACGCTGTCAAGGTGACGCAGACGCTGGGCGAGGAGCGAACGCGACACCCGGGGCAGGCACCGCTCGATCTCGTTGAACCGCGTGGCCCCGCCCCCGACGATCTCCCGCAGATCAGCAGCGCCCACCGGTCGCCCAGCAGGTCGGCGGCGTACGACACCGGGCAGTACTGGCCGTAGTTGTCCACGGCGCAGATCATCCCAGCTGCCCGGACTGCGGTCCAACATCTGCACCACCGGGTCCAAGACCTGTACTAGCCGGCGGTGCAGGTCGTCCGTATCGTCGCGCCGTACTCGAGGCGGACAGAAGGGTGACAAGTGATGACGATGGTGCTGGACAAGGCCGAGCTGGAGGCGTTCGTCCCGTTGGCCTGCGACCTGGGGCGGCAGTTCTCGTCCCACAGCGCGGGCCACGACCGCGACGGGAGCTTCGTGACCGAGGCCTACGACGTGCTCCGCTCCTCCGGTTACCTGGCCCTCGCCGTGCCCGTCGAACTGGGCGGCATGGGGGCGACGATCGGGCAGACGGCCGCAGCCGAGGCCGAGATGGCCCGTCACTGCGCATCGACCGCCCTGGCTGCGTCGATGCACCTGCACATCACGATGTTCGCGGCGTGGCGCTACCGGCGGGGCATGCCGGGCGCCGAGGCCATGCTGCGGCGGGTGGTCGACGACCGCATCGTGCTCGTGTCGACCGGCGGCTCCGATTTCACCCGGCCCAACGGCACGGCCGAGAAGGTCGACGGCGGCTACGTGGTGAACGGGCGCAAGGTGTTCGCCAGCCAGGTTCCGGTCGGCGACGTGTTCTCCACCCTGTTCACCTACGAGGACCCAGAGGCCGGGCGCCGGGTGCTGGCCATGGGGGTGCCGGTCGCCGCGCCGGGGATCGAGATCGACGAGACGTGGGACACGCTCGGCATGCGCGGGACGGGAAGCCACGACGTGGTCATGACCGACGTCTTCGTGGCCGACGCCCAGGTCATCTCGAACCGGCCGTGGGGCACGGTCGACCCGCCCCTGATGACGATCATCTCCCTCGCCTTCCCCGTGATCGCCGCCGTGTACCTGGGCGTGGCCGAGGGCGCCCGGGACAAGGCGTTGGAGCTCGTGCGACCGACCTCCAAGGCGGAGGACCCGCTCGTGCAGCGGCTCGTCGGCGAGCTCGACTACAGGACGCGGGTCGCCCGCTGGAGCCTGTTCGGGGCCATCGCCGAGGTGGGCGACGACCCGGAGCCGTCGATGGCCAACGTGGTCAGGACCATGCAGGCCAAGCGGGCGGTGGCCGAGGAGTCGGTGGCCGCCTGCGACCTCGCCCTCCAGGTCGCGGGCGGCGCCGCCTACTTCAGGCGGGCCGGCATCGAGCAGGCCGTGCGCGACGTGAGCGGCGTGCTGTTCCACCCGTTCACCCCCGAGGTCACGCTGCTCCACGCCGGACGGGTGACGCTCGGTCAGCCGGCAGACGAGATGTGAACCGCGGCCGGCCTACGGCTTACCGGCGACGTGAATGGTGTCGAACGGGTCGCCTGGCGCGTCGAACATGGTGACCGCACCGAAGCCGGCCTCGGCCAGCATCCGATGGGCCCGTTGCCAACCCCACGCCGGGCCGAGCCCTGCGCCACCCTCGGCGAGCGACACCGTCATGCAGTGCAGGGTGCTGATGCCGTAGATCCACGGGGCCAGCGGGTTGGCGAGGTTGTCCTCGAGGCTGCTGGACGCGGCCGGTTCGGCCATCACGTAGGTGCCGCCGGGGACGAGGGCGGCGAAGATCGGTGACAAGACGTCGGCCGGATGGGCCTGGTCGTGGATGGCGTCGATCGTGAACACGACATCGAAGGGTTCGTCGACGGTGAGGCTGGCCGCGTCGCGCACCTCGAAGGTGGCGTTGGTGAGACCTTCCGACGCGGCCTCCGCCCCGGCCCGCTCGATGGCGTCCTCCGCGATGTCGAACCCGACGAACGTGGAAGCCGGGAACGCCCGGGCAATGAGCACAACCGCATGGCCCGTGCCGCAGCCGACGTCGGCCACGCAGGCCCCGGCCGTGAGCCGTTCCGAGAGGCCGGGGACGACCGGTACCCGGGCATCGACCAGGATGGCGTCGTAGAGACCCCTCCCCGCCGCGTCCAGGACATCGGTGAGCTCGGGACGAAACTCCGCGTACGGCCCGCCGCCCCCGTCGCGGAACGCCACTGCGACCTGGTCCAGGTGCTTCGCCAGATGGGTGTTGATCTGGGCCACGGGGCCACGTTGGATGCCCGGTCGCCGGTGAGGCAGGCGGCGTGGACCGGCGGCAGCTCGTAGGTGGCCGAGGCGGGGTCGTAGTCGACGATGCCACCGGTGACGAGCGCGGCGAGCCACTCCCTCGCGTAGCGTTCGTGCCGGCCGGCGCGTCCGGCAAGCTCCTCGCTGGTGAACGGGCCGTCGGCGGCAACGGCGAACAGACCCGTGCGGTGCCCGGGGTCGATCATCGATCCCAGCATGCCGCTGGCGTAGAGACCCATGACCCGTCCGGCGAACTCGTCGACCGCCGTGCTGTCCAGTTCGATCGGCGGGGCAACCCCGCTCGCTGTGGTCATCGGATGAGGGTCGCACGACCAGCCGGGCCACACATCGGTGAGGTCACCTATTTTCGACTCACTCGAACGTCGACGCCCGACCGTTCAGGTAGCTGGCCGCCTGATGCCGGTTGGCGACGCCGAGCTTGGCCAGGACGCTGGCGACGTGGTGCTCAACGGTCTTGCGGCTGACATACAGCCTGGCCGCGATCTCGGGATTCGACAGCCCGTCGCCGAGGAGCCCAGCACGTCCTGCTCGCGCCTGGTCAGCCCGTCGGCGCCTCTCGGCCCGGTCCGGCCCGCCTTCACGCCGAGCCCGCGCAGCCGGGCCGCGGCCGAATCGGCGTCCGGAGCGGCGCCGAGCTCGTCGAACACGGCCAGCGCGGCCCGAGCCTCGGCCGTCGCCACCTCCGGCTCGGCCTCGTGGAGCGCGTCGGCCAGCAGCATCCGCGTCCTTCCCGCCTCGTAGCGGAGCCCGAGCCGGGCCAGGGCGACGACGGCGGCGTCGAGGTGGCGCCGCGCGGCGCTGGTCTCCCCCATCGCCGAGTGGGCCCGGCCCACCAGCCGCTCGCCCCTCGCCCGGATGATGTCGCATCCGAACGTGGCGCCGAGGTCGACCAGCTGCCGGCCCCGTGCCGCGGCGCGCTGCGGGTCGCGGTGGGCGAGGTCGGCCTGGCCGAGCAGCTCGACGAGCACGGCGCCGTCGAGCCGCAGCCCGTCGATCACGTCGAGCCGGCGCTCGATGACGGCGACCGCGGCCGCCGGACGGCCGTGGACCATGTGGAGCTTCGCCAGCCCGGGCGCCGTCTCCGGGTGGTCGTCGAGATCGGCCACCAGCCGCTCGGCCTCGGCAACGCGGCCCTGGGCGATCCGCAGCTCGGCCAGGGCGGCCGCGGCCCGACGGTGCAGGGTCGGAACCGTCCGCGGCGCCAGGTCGAGCACCGCGCGTGCTCCTCTTCGGCCTGGCGCCAGTCACCGGTGCCGAGCAGCTCGACGAGCACGATGCGGCACTCGGCGTACAGGAACGGGCAGCCATAGCGTTCGGCGAACCGCTGGGTCTCCCGCACCCAGTGCACGGCCCGCTCGAACTCGGCGCAGTCGGTGCACGAGGTGATCATCATGCAGCTGGTGAACACGACGGTGCCCGGGTGCCCGCCCTCGCCGCCGAGCGAGCCGGCCATGGCCTCGTCGAGCCAGCGGACACCCTCGGCCACCCGACCCTGCCTGACCAGCACCGCCCCGACCTCGCTCAGGGCGCAAAGCTCAAGGTCGGTGTCGCCCGCCTCGTGGGCGAGCTCGCGGGCCTCGCCGGCCCACCGCTCGGCCGACTCGAGATCGTCGGACGTGAACGACGTGGCGAACAGGAGCCAGCCTCGGAGCTCGTCGATGGCGTGCTCCTCGATCAGGCGGGTGGCTCGGGCCAGCCACCCGGCGGCGGCGACCGGGTTCCCCACCTGCTGCCGGTAGTCGAGGCACAGAAGAATCGCGGCCAGGGCAGCCCGCTTGGGTTCCGGTTGGCGACGGTAGGCCGCGAACGACCGCTCCCGCGACCGGATCGACGCGTCGATGTCGCCGAGCCACCACGCCGCCTCGGCCAGCCCGAACTGCGCGTCGGCCCGGTCGGCCCGGTCGAGCACGGCGCGGAACGCGTCGCGGGCCCCGGACCAGTCACCGTGGTCGAGTGCGGCCTGGCCCTTGGCCAGCAGCCCGTCGACTGTGTCGGACACCCGGTCGATGGTAGGTCGAGGCCTCGACGCCGGACCGTCCATTCTCGACGCATCTGGCCCCGCTCTGCGGTGCCTAGTGCGTCGAGTTTGCGTCCAGCGCGGTCCTGAAGTCGGCGACGAGCGCGGCGGCCGCCTCGGGTCCCTCGCCGTCGAGCAGCCGGCGGACGAGCGCCGACCCGACGACCACGCCGTCGGCCACCCGACTGACCTCGGCCGCCTGCTCCGGCGTCGATATGCCGACGCCGACGAGCACGGGCCGGTCGGTGACGGCCTGGACTCGGCCGGCGATGGCGGTTGCGGTGGCGCTGATCGACGCCCGCTCACCGGTGACGCCGAGCACCCCGACGGCGTAGACGAACCCCCTCGACCGCTCGGCGATGGCGCGCAGCCGATCGTCGGACGCGGTGGGGGCGGCGAGCAGCACCGTCGCCACGCCGGCCGTCTCGGCCGCGTCGATCCACGGGCCCGCCTCCTCGAGCGGCAGGTCGGGCACGATGGCGCCGGCGACCCCGGCGTCGGCCAGGGCGGCGGCGAAGCGCTCGTGGCCGGCGCGGAACAAGATGTTGTAGTAGGTCATCACGGCCAGCGGGACGTCGATGTCGACGTGACGCCGGATGCCGTCGATGATGGCCGTCGGGGTCGCCCCCGAGCTCAGCGCCCGCAGCGACGCGGCCTGGATGGTGGGGCCGTCCATGACCGGATCGGAGAACGGGATGCCGATCTCGATGGCGTCGGCGCCCGAGGCGGCCACGGCGGCCAGCGCCTCCTCCCAACCGTCGAGCCCGCCGGTGAGGTAGGGCACGAGCAGCTTGCGTCCGGCGTCCCGTGCGGATCGGAGGCGGGACTCGAGGCGTCCCCCGGCGTCGCTCACCGGCCCGTCAGGGTCGCCGGCCGAGGATCTCGGCCACCTGGGCTACGTCCTTGTCGCCCCGCCCCGACAGGTTGAGCAGCACCGTCCGGCCGGCGAGCGCGTCTCGTTCCCGTACGACCCAGGCCAGGGCGTGGGCCGGCTCCAGCGCGGGGATGATGCCCTCGGTCCTGGACAGGAGTTGGAAGGCGTCGAGCACCTCGTCGTCGGCGGCCTGCTCGTAGCGGGCCCGGCCGAGGTCGGCGAGATGGGCGTGCTCCGGGCCGATCCCCGGGTAGTCGAGCCCGGCCGACACGGACGCTGCCTCGAGCACCTGGCCGAACTCGTCCTGCAGCAGGAACGACAGCGAACCGTGGACGACGCCGGGAACACCGTGCCCGACGGCGGCGCCTCCTGCGGGCTCGACGCCGACGAGTTCCGCACCGAGGTCGGCGAAGCCGCTGAAGATGCCGGCTGCGTTCGATCCGCCGCCGACACAGGCGACGACCACGTCGGGATCGGAGCCGAGGAGCCGGCGACACTGCTCCCTGGCCTCGTCGCCGATGACGCGGTGGAGCTCGCGCACCATCCACGGATAGGGGTGCGGTCCCATCACCGAGCCGAGGCAGTAGTGGGTGGTCTCCACGGTCGCCACCCAGTCGCGCATCGTTTCGTTGATCGCGTCCTTGAGCGTGCGGCTGCCGCTGGCCACCGGGTGCACGGTTGCGCCCAGCAGCTCCATCCGGAACATGTTGAGCGCCTGGCGCCTCGTGTCGACCTCGCCCATGTAGACCGCGCATTCCATGCCGAGCAGGGCGGCCGCGGTGGCGGTGGCCACCCCGTGCTGGCCGGCGCCGGTCTCGGCGATGAGGCGGGTCTTCCCCATCCGCCGGGCCAGCAGCGCCTGGCCGAGGACGTTGTTGATCTTGTGCGAGCCGGTGTGGGTCAGGTCCTCCCGTTTGAGCAGGACCCGCACGCCGAGCTCGCCGGAGAGGCGGCCGCATTCGGTCAGCGGCGTGGGGCGGCCGGCGTAGTCGCGCAGCAGTCGATCGAGCTCGGCCCGAAAGTCATGGTCGGACCACGCCGAGCGGAAGGCGGCCTCGAGCTCCTGGCACGCAGGCACGAGGGTTTCGGGGATGAACCGGCCGCCGAACCGTCCGAAGCGACCCTCGGGCGTCGGATCACCCATCACGGGCGCTACTGCCACTGGGCCGGGTCCTCCTCCCAGTTGTACGGCTCGTGCTCCTCGTCGCCCGCGTACGGGGTCAGCTCGGCGGCCCGGGCGGCCCGGATGAAGTCGCGCAGCTTCATCGGGTCCTTGCGCCCGGCTTCCGATTCGACGCCGCTGGCGACGTCGACCCCCCACGGTCGCACGCGCTCAATCGCTTCGGCCACATTGGACGGTGTGAGCCCGCCGGCCAGGATGACCCGGCGACCGATGGGCGCCCCCTCGGCCAGCGACCAGTCGAACACCTCACCGGAGCCGGGTGCGTGCGAGTCGACCATGACCGCGTCGGCGCCGTAGTCGTCGGCGTGGTCGAGCCGGGGGTCGCCCGCGGCGAACGCCTTGATCACCACCGGCACCCTGGCCCTGACCCAGCGGGTCTGCTCCGCCGTCTCCCGCCCGTGGAGCTGGGCCGCCCGCAGGCCGGCGTCGTAACAGATCGCCACGACCCGCTTCGGCACCTCGTCTCGGAACACGCCGACGGTGAGGACTTCGGGCGGCAGCCGCCGGGCGATGTCGCGGGCCTGCACCACCGAGATCTGGCGGGGGGAGGGGGCGAAGACGAAGCCGACGGCATCGGTTCCGAGGGCGACGGCCAGGAGCGCGTCGTCCTCGCGGGCGATGCCGCAGACCTTCACGAACACGCCGTGGAGGGTACCCGGCGAGGGTCAGGCGGCCCGGCGCACCGGGTCGGCGTAGCTGTCGACCGCGCCGGCGGCCAGGTGGAGGCCGGACAGGCCGGGCAGCCGATCGACGCTGTTGTCGACCCTGGCCGCCCACTCGCGGCCGTCCTGGTCGCCGAACAAGAACCCGATCAGGAACCTGACCTCCTCGTCGGGCATGACGCCGGCCCCGACGGGCTTCCAGAGCCGTTCGAGCGCGAACCGGGCCAGCCGCTGGGCCCGACGGTTCCCGGTCAGCAGCTCACGGGCCGTCGACGAGTAGAAGTCGATGTGCCGGCCCTCCTGGCGCATGATCCGCTTGAGCAGCGTGGTCAGCACCGGGTGCCTGGCCTTGGCGATGAGCCGGGCGTAGCCGGCCTGGGTGGTCCACTCGTTCACCGCGCCCCACGACATGTGGATGGCGATGAACGACGGCCCGGCCATCGCCGATCCGAGGAGGTGGGCGATCGGATCGACCTTGTCCCGCCACCTCCGCCGGCCCCGGACCGCGGCGTGGTACTCGACGTCGTGCATGTACCGCAGCGAGCGCAGCACGTCGGGGCCGAGGGGCTGGTCGGTGAAGGCGTCGAAGTCGATGTCGCTCAGGTCGAGGCGGGCCGTCCGCTCGGCCCAGCGGTCGATGTCGGTGGTCACGTGGACTGTTCGTCGTCCCGTCGATGACGGATTGCCGAGCGAACTCGACGCTCCTCGCGCCGCCTACCGGCGCGAGATGCGTCGAGAATGAGGTGACCCACGAACTGGGGCGGTCCGCAGTTCTGCGACCGCGGCCGCAGGGTCGGCCGACCGGACGAGCGCCTCCCCCACCAGCACCGCGTGGTAGCCGGCGTCGGCCAGGCGGCGGGCGTCGTCCGGCCCGGTGATGCCGGACTCGGCCACCCGTACGACCCCGTCGGGCATCCTGGGCGCGAGCCGGGCCGCCCGCGAGGGGTCGACCGCAAACGTCTCGAGGTCGCGCTGGTTGACCCCGACCAGGATGGCCCCGGCGGCGACGGCCCGATCGAGCTCGGCCTCGTCGTGCACCTCGACCAGCGCGTCGAGCCCGAGTCCGATCGCCAGCCCGAGGAGCTCGACCAGCTCGGCGTCGTCGAGGGCGGCCGCGATGAGCAGCACGGCGTCGGCGCCGACGATCCGGGTGTCGGCCACGTCGTTGGGCGAAACGGTGAAGTCCTTGCGCAGCAACGGGATCCCGGGCCCGGCCCCGTCCCTGGCGTCGGCCAGGTCGTGGAACGACCCGCCGAAGAACTCGACGTCGGTCAGCACCGACAGGCACGCGGCCCCGCCCGCGGCGTAGGCCGCGGCCATCTCGGCCGGCTCGAGGTCGGGCGCCAGATCGCCCTTCACCGGCGACCGGCGCTTGATCTCGGCGATGACCTCCAGCTCGCCGGCCTCGGCGACGGCCGTGAGCGCCCGGGCGAACCCCCTCGGCCGGGGCGCAGCGGCGGCCTCGGTCGCCAGCGCGCCGGTGTCCCGGCGGTCGGTCGCCGCCCGCCAGCGCTTGTGCTGCAGGATGCGGTCGAGATAGGTGCCGTGGGCGCCCGCGCCGGCCAACCTCATCGGCGCCGGGTGCGGGTCATCTGGGCGAACGGCAGGGCGACCATCAGCAGGCTGGCCATCAGGAACAACACCACGGCGACGCCGAGGAGGTGGCGGGCCGACAGGACGACACCGAGGGCGTAGAACGCCACCGAGGCGGCGAAGATGGCCACCGGCACGACCGCGAGGATCGGCAGCCGAGGGCTCGGCCGCCGGATGGGCCGGTCGTCGAGATCGTCGAGATCGTTGAGACCGGCGAGATCGCCGAGATCGGCCGGGCCGGCCGGGCGCACCGATCCCTCCTCGGTGCCCACGAACACCCGCTTCCGGTCGATGGTCCTGTCGTAGGCCCGGCGGGTGGCCGGGTCGCCGAGCACCGTCCAGGCCACGTTGATCTCGCGCATCCCGGCCTCGCTGCCCCCCGCATCCGGATGGGCGTGGCGGGCCAGCCGCAGATAGGCCCGGTGGATCTGATCTCTGCTGGCCGACTCGGGGACGGCGAGCACCTCGTAGTGCGACCGGCTCATGTCGAGTCCGACGCGACCAGCGGGAGCGCCTCGACCCGGCACGGGATGCCCGTGGCGCCCTCCCACACGAGCTCGGCGTCGGCCGGCGGCTCGACCGACCGGTGCACCTGGGCCAGGGCGATCGGCGCCCGACGCTCGAGCGACTCGGCCACGCTCGTCAGCCGGCCCACCGTCTTCCCCGCCACCATGACCTCGGCGCCGACCGGCGGGAGCAGGTTGGTGCCGATCAGGATCCCGCGCAGGTGCCGGGGGACGTTCCCCCCTCGGGCGTCGATGCGGTAGACGAGCTCCTGCCCCGTGTAGCACCCCTTGGTGAAGCTCACCGAGGCGTCGACCACCCAGCGGCCGAGCTCGTGGGGCATGGTCTTCTCGGTGATCTCCGCCCCCATCCGCGGCACGCCGGACTCGATGCGCACCGCCTCGAAGGCGTCGAGGCCAGCCTCGGGGACGCCGTGGGGCGGTGACGGTGCCGGCCCGAGGAGGTCGAAGCCGGCCAGCCCGGGCCAGCCGGCCTCGACGACCAGCCCGCCGGGGGCCGGCGGCATCGGCTCGAGCTTGGCCGCGAGCGGGCCCCGCACGGCGAGCATGGCCCAGTCGACCGGTTCGAACGTGCAGTCGGTGCGGATCTTGAACCGGTCCAGCCGTTCGACCATCGACTCGGCAACGCCGTCCTCGACGTCGAGCACCAGCTCCTCCTCGCCCGTTCGGCTCACCCGGAGCCAGGCCACCACCTTGCCCTGCGGCTCGAGCAGGAATGCCGGCGACGAGTCGCCGACGGCCATCGGGGCGATGTCCTGGGAGAGCTGGCCCTGGAGATAGGTGACCGCGTCGCGGCCGGTGACCCTGACCACCTGGCGGGGGACCCGGACCCAGCCGACCTCCTGGCGCAGGGCGAGATAGTCGGCGGTCACGTCGGCCACCGGGCCAAGGTACCCCAGCGTCAGACCGACGACGCAGCCCGCGCCGCGGTCATGCGGCGGGCCGCGGGCACCGCGGCCAGCAGGGCCCTGGCCTTGTTGTGGCACTCCATGTCCTCGTGCTCGGGCACGCTGTCGGCCACGATGCCGGCCCCGGCCGACACCGAGGCCCGCCCGTCGGGCTGGCACACCATGGTCCTGATGGTGATGGCGGTGTCGAGGTTGCCGGAGAAGTCGAGGTAGCCGACGACGCCGGCGTAGACGCCCCGCTTGACCGGCTCGAGCTGGTCGATGATCTGCATCGCCCGCACCTTGGGCGCACCGGACACGGTGCCCGCGGGCAGCGTGGCCCGCAGCACATCGATCGGCCCCAGACCGGGGGCGAGGGTGCCGGACACCTGCGACGTGAGGTGCATCACGTGGCTGTAGCGCTCGAGGGTCATGAGCTCGTCGACCTGCTCGGTGCCGAACCGGACCACCCGGCCGACGTCGTTGCGGGCCAGGTCGACCAGCATCACGTGCTCGGCGATCTCCTTGGGGTGCCCGGCCAGCTCGGCCGCCAGCCGCCGGTCGTCCGCATCGGTTCGGCCCCGTCTGCGGGTGCCGGCGATCGGCCGCGACACCACCCGCCCCTCCCGCAGCTGCACCAGCGGTTCGGGCGACGAACCGACCAGTGCGACCAGCGGGTGATGGAGGAAGTACATGTACGGGCTCGGGTTGACCTGGCGCAGCACCCGGTAGACGTCGAACGGTTCTGCCCCCAGGTCGAGGTCGAACCGCTGGGCCAGCACCGCCTGGAAGATGTCGCCGGAGAGGATGTGGTCGCGCGCGACGTCGACCGCGGCGCGGTACAGCCGGCTCGGCATCGAGGATCGCACCTCGGGCGTCGGATCGTCCGGGTCCGGCGGCTCGACCAGGGGCTCGTCGAGCGGCCGGGCGCCGTCGGCGGCCAGCCGGTCGATACGGGCTACGGCCGCGTCGAATGCGGCGTCGAGCTCGCCGGGCGTGGTGGCCTCCCCGGCCATGACGTTCGCGATGAGCGACACCCGTTGCCGCCAGTGGTCGAACACGGCCAGCTCGCCGATGACCGACAAGATGGCGTCCGGGTTGCCCAGGTCGTCGGCCGGCCCGCCGGGCAGCCGTTCGACCTCGCGGACGACGTCGTAGCCGAGATAGCCCACCAGCCCGCCGTGCAGCGGCGGCAGCTCGGGGAGCGACGGCGACCGGTAGACGTCGAGCAGCGCCTCGACCGCGGCCAGGACGCCGGCGTCGAGCGGCACCGACGCTTGGAGGTGTCCGTCGACCTCGAGGTGACGCCCGCGGGCGATGAGCGTGGCCGACGGGGCCCGGCCGATGAACGAGAACCGGCCCCACCGCTCGCCGTGCTCGACCGACTCGAGGAGGAACGCCGGGCCCGGGCGGCCGGCGGTCAGCCGGGTGAACGCGGCGACCGGCGTGATCTGGTCGGCCAGCAGCTCCCGCCACACGGGGACCACGGTGAACTGGCGGGCCAGGGCGTGGAAGTCGTCCCGGCTCGGGCGGAGCACGTCGGTCAGTCCACGTCGGGCGGAGAACCGAAGGACCGGTGGAAGCACGATTGGTCGCCGGTGTGGCAGGCGCCGCGGCCCTCCTGTTCGACCACGAACAACAGGGTGTCGCCGTCGCAGTCGTAGAACGCCTCCCGGAGCCATTGGCGGTCACCCGACGTGTCGCCCTTGCGCCACAGCTCCTGGCGCGACCGGCTCCAGTACACCATCCGGCCCTCGGCCAAGGTGGAGCGCAACGCGGCCTCGTTCATCCACGCCAGCATCAGCACATCGCCCGAGCCGATCTCCTGCACGATCGCCGGCACCAACCCGTCGGCGTCGTAGCGCACGTCGTCGAGCTGCTCGGCGGTCGGCGTGATCGGCGTGGCCACGGGCATGACCGGCCATGCTACGGGGCCGCGGTCACGGCCTCGGCAGGCCGCCAGCGAACTGGCCGTGAATGATTCCCCTTTCTGGGAAACATCCACCGAACATTCGGGGGCGGCGGGTCAGAGATACAGGCCGGTGCCGCTGTCGTCGATGCGGCCCGAGGCCACGGCATGGACGTCACGCTCGCGCAGGATCACGAAGTCCTCGCCCCTGACCTCGACCTCGTAGCGGTCCTCCGGGGCGAACAGCACCTGGTCGCCAGACTCGATGGTGCGCACGTTGGGCCCGGTGGCCACGACCTCGGCCCACACCAGCCGCTTGCTCATCTGGGCCGTGGCCGGGATGAGGATCCCGCCGGCCGATCGCCGCTCGCCCTCGGCCGCGCCCAGCTTGACCAGGAGCCGGTCGTTGAGCATCTTGATCGGGAGCTTGTCGTCGGCGGTGACGGTGGCCTTGGCCATGGGACCGCCACGGTACAGGCTGACCGGCGGCCGGCTCACCCGGGCCGCACGGTGATCCCGCGGCCGGCCATGTGAGCCTTGGCCTCGGCCACGGTGTGCTCGCCGAAGTGGAAGATCGAGGCCGCGAGCACGGCGTCGGCCCTTCCCTCCACGATGCCGTCGGCCAGGTGGTCGAGCGTGCCGACGCCCCCGCTGGCGATGACCGGGACGGGCACGGCGTCGCTCACGGCCCGGGTCAGCTCGAGGTCGTAGCCGTCGCGGGTGCCGTCGCGGTCCATGCTGGTGAGGAGGATCTCGCCTGCCCCCAGCTCGCACACCCGCTCGGCCCACGCCACCGCGTCGAGGCCGGTCTCGGTCCGTCCGCCGTGGGTGAGGACCTCCCAGCCGTCGCCGGCCGCTCGCCGCCGGGCGTCGATGGCGACGACCACGCACTGGGCGCCGAACTCGGTGGTCAGCTCGCCGATGACGTCGGGCCGGTCGACGGCCGCGGTGTTGACCGAGACCTTGTCGGCCCCAGCCCGCAGGAGGCGGCGGGCGTCGTCGGCCGACCGGACCCCACCGCCGACGGTGAACGGGATGAAGACCTGCTCGGCCGTGCGCCGGGCCACGTCGACGATGGTGTCGCGGGCGTCGGACGATGCGGTGATGTCGAGGAAGACGAGCTCGTCCGCCCCCTCGGCGTCGTAGCGGGCGGCCAGCTCGACCGGGTCGCCGGCGTCGCGCAGACCGACGAACCGCACGCCCTTCACCACCCGGCCGGCGTCGACGTCGAGACACGGGATCACCCGGGCGGTCCGCACCCCCCCATTCTCGACGCATCTGCGGTCGAATTCCGACCGCAGATGCGTCGAGTTTGGCCTACCCCGCCGCGGCGACGGCCTCGGGCAGGGTGAACCGGCCCCGGTAGAGGGCCTGGCCGACGACGGCGCCTTCGAGCCGGCGGCCGGCGGCCTCGAGCGCGGCCAGCAGGCGGAGGTCGTCGAGCGAAGCGACCCCTCCGGAGGCGACCACCGGCACCGGCGTCGCCCCTAGCGTCCCGGCCAGGCCGTCGAGATCGGGGCCGCCGAGCATCCCGTCGCGGGCGATCTGGGTGACCACGAACGCGGCCGCCCCGGCGTCCGACAGCTCGTCGATCACGTCGGCCGCCCGCCGACCCGAGCCGGCCAGCCACGCCCGGGTCGCCACCTCGTCACCTCGCAGGTCGAGCCCGACCGCCACCCGACCCGGCCATCGGGTCGCCAGGCGGGCGACGAACCCGGCCTGCTCGATGGCCGCGGTGCCCACGACGACCCGCTCCACCCCCTCGTCGAGCAACGCAGACGCCGCCGCCTCGTCCCGCACCCCGCCCCCGGCCTGCACCCGCACGCCGCCCCCGCCCAGCGCCGCCACCGCATCGCAGATGGCGGCGATCACGGGCCGGTTGATTGGTTCGCCGGTCCTGGCCGCATCGAGATCGACGACGTGCAGCCAGGTGGCGCCGCCCGCGGCGAACGCCACGGCCTGGGCCACGGGATCGTCGCCGTAAGCGGTTTCGCGGGCGAAGTCGCCCTGCTCCAGCCGCACCACCCGCCCCGCCCGCAGGTCGATCGCCGGATAGACGACGAACGAGCCGCGGCGCATCAGGCCCGGCAGGCGGCGACGAAGGTCGACAGGACGTGGAGCCCGGCCGCGCCGGACTTCTCGGGATGGAACTGGACGGCCCACTGCCGGGGCCCGAACTCGACCGCGGCGGTCACCGCGCCGCCGTAGTCGCAGACGCCGATGACCCGGGCCGGGTCGGGCTCGACCACGGCGTAGGAGTGGTTGAAGTAGACCCACGCGGGGTCGGCCAGGCCGGCCCACAGACCGGACGGCCTGGGCCGCTCCAGCTGGTTCCACTGCATCTGGGGCACCTTGACCTTGCCGGGGAGCCGCCGCACGGCGCCGTCGAGGACGCCGAGCCCGGCCGCACCGGGATCCTCCTCCGACTCCTCATACAGGAGCTGCATGCCGATGCAGATGCCGAGGAACGGCACCCCGGCCGCGACCGAGTCGGCCACGACGTCGTGCAGCCCCGCGTCCCGGATGGCCTGGGCGCACCGCCCGAACGCACCGACGCCGGGCAGCACCACACCGTCGGCCCGCCGGGCCAGGTCGAGGTCGGCGGTGAGGCGGGCGTCGGCCCCCTGGCGCTCCAGCGCCTTCTGGGCCGACCGAAGGTTGCCGATGCCGTAGTCGAGCACCGCAACCAGCGGCCGGGCCGAAGCCGGGACGTCGGAATCGGTCACAGCACGCCCTTGGTCGACGGCACCCCCGGCCCGGCGCCGACCCGGACGGCGGCCCCGAGGCACCGGGCCGTGCCCTTGAACGCGGCCTCCACCACGTGGTGGGTGTTGACGCCGGTCCGCTTGGACACGTGCAGCGTGATGCCGGCCGCGGTGGCGAACGACTGCCAGAAGTGGCCGGCCATCTCCGGGTTGAATGGCGGCTCGCCGAGCGGTAGGACCTCACCGAACGGCACGTCCCACGCCACGAACGGGCGGCCGGACACGTCGAGCGCCACCTCGATCAGCGCCTCGTCCAACGGGAACAGCCCGCTGGCGAAGCGGGCGATGCCGGCCTTGTCGCCCACCGCTTCACGGAACGCCTCGCCCAGGGCGATGCCGACATCCTCCACCGTGTGATGGCCGTCGACCTGCAGGTCGCCGGTGGCCTTGACCGTCAGGTCGAACCCGCCATGCCGCCCGATCTGGTCGATCATGTGGTCGAAGAACGGCAGCCCGGTCGCCACCTCGGTGCGACCGGCGCCGTCCAATTCGAGGGCGATCTCGATGTCGGTCTCCCTCGTGGTGCGGTGGGTGCTGGCGCGGCGGCTCATGGTTCAGGTTCCTCGAGAATCTCGGCCAGGGCGGCCAGGAACGCTCCATTCTCGTCGCTGGTGCCGATGGTGACGCGCAGACAGCCCTCCAGGCGGGGCCAGCTCGAGCAGTTGCGGACCAGGATCGACCGCTCGACGAGCGCGGCCCACACCTCGTTGGCGGGCCGGTGCCTGGTCCGGAACAGGACGAAGTTGGCGGCCGACGGCCACACGTCGACGGGGAGCCGGCCCAGCCCGGACAGCACCCGCCCGCGCTCCTCGACGAGGGCGGCGACCCGGGCCCGCATCTCGGCCTCGTGCTCGAGCGCCAGCCGCCCGGCCACCTGCTTGAAGGCGTCGAGGTGGTAGGGCAGGGTGACCTTGTCCAGCTGTTCGACCACCCAGCTCGGCGCCACGCAGTAGCCGAGCCGCAACCCGGCCGAGGCCCAGGTCTTCGAGTAGGTGCGGGTGACGACGAGCGGGTCGTCCTCGTCGAGCAGGTCGAGGGCGGTCCACGGGGCGAACTGCCCGTACGCCTCGTCCACCACCAGCAGGCCGGGCGCCCGGTCGCGGACGGCCAGCACCACCTCCTCCGGCTCGATGAGCCCGGTCGGGTTGTTCGGCGAGCAGAGAAACGTGAGCGCCGGCCCGTGGCGGGCGATGACCCGGTCGACCTCGGCCAGGTCGAGGCCGAAGTCGTCGCTCCGCTCGCCGACCACGACGTCGGTGCCGGTGAGCCGGGCGATGTGGGCGTGGAGGGCGTAGGTGGGTTCGAACACCGCCGCCGACCGGCCCGGCCCCCCGTAGGCCAGGCCCAGCGCCTGCAGCACCTCGTTCGATCCGTTGGCCGCGAACACCTGCTCGGGCTCGACGCCGTGGTGCCGGGCCAGCCCGGCCCTGAGGGCGGCCGCGCCGCGGTCCGGGTAGCGGTGCCAGGCGATGCCGGCCAACTCGTCTGCCACCTGCTCCCGCCACGCCGCGGGCGGGGGCACGGGCGACTCGTTCGTGTTGAGCCGGACCGCCACCTCGAGCTGGGGTGAGTGGTAGCCGGCCATGACGGCGACGTCGGCGCGCGGTTCGGGGCGGCGGGTGACCACCTGGTGGCTCAACCCCTCCTGAGGCGGACCGAGTCGGCATGGGCGTCGAGGCCCTCGGCCATGGCCAGCGCCTCGACGTGCGGGGCGAGGTGCTCGAGCGCGTCCCGGTCGGCCGACACGACGTGCATCGGCTTGGTGAAGTCGTCGACGGTGAGGGCCCCGGCGAACCGGGCCGAGCCGAAGGTGGGCAGCACGTGGTTGGGCCCGGCCAGGTAGTCGCCGATCGAGGCCGGGGCCCACGGACCGAGGAACACCGCGCCGGCATGGCGCACCATCGGCACCAGCGCCTCGGGGTCGGCCGTCATGAGCTGAAGGTGTTCGGGGGCGACGAGATTGGCGACGGCCATGGCCTGCTCGGGCCCGTCGACCAGCACGGCGTAGCCGTTGGCGGTCAGGGTGGCCTCGATCTCGGTGCGCCGGGCCGCGCCCTCGACGGCACGCGTGACCTCGGCGCCGATGGCGGCCAGGGCCCCCTCGGACCAGGTGACCAGCCAGGCCAGCCCGTCCGGGCCGTGTTCGGCCTGGACGACGATGTCGATGGCCGCCCACGCCGCCGGCGTCGAATCGTCGGCCACCACGACCACCTCGGACGGTCCGGCGAAGGCGGCCGGCACGGCAACCTGCCCTTCGGCCGCCACCTCCCGCTTGGCCAGGGCGACGTAGACGTTGCCCGGCCCGACGACGACGTCGACCTTGGGCACCGACGCTGTGCCGTAGGCCAGGGCGGCGATGGCCTGGGCGCCGCCGATGCGGAACACGGTGTCGACCTCGGCGACCGCCGCCGCGGCCAGCACGGCGACCGGCACCCGGCCCGACCGGTCCGGAGGGGTGCACAACACGACCTCGCCGACCCCGGCCACGCGGGCCGGCACCGCCGTCATCAGGACGGTCGACGGGTAGGCGGCCCGGCCGCCGGGCACGTAGCAGCCGGCCCGGTCGACCGGGCGGCGCAGCGTGCGCACCGCGAGCCCCTGGGCGACGGCGTGGCGGTACTCGACGTCGGGGGCGGCCTCGGCCCGGTGGAAGGCCTCGATGTTGGCCCTGGCCTCCTCCATCGCCGCCCGCAGCATCGGCGGGATGTCGTCGAGGGCCTGCTTCAGCTCGCCGGAGGCTAGCGCCAGCTCGTCGACGGGCACGCCGTCGAACCGCTCGGTGAACTCGCGGACGGCGGCGTCGCCGCGCTCCCTGACCGAGGCGAGGACGGCCCGGACGGCCTCGATCGGGTGCTCGGCGGCCGGCACCGGACGGGGCAGCCGCTCGGCGAGTCGAGCCGGGTCGGTGATGCCACGCAGGTCGATGGGGCCGAGCACCTCGCCACGGTACGGGTGCGATCGTCGTCGGTGCCAGTTAGAACACAGGCCATGGACGCCGACGCGGCCCAGCTCAGCTCGGTCGCCACCGCCCTCGACGACCTGACGGCCCGGGTGGTCGAGGCGGCCGACCGTCTGCGCCGGAGGGACGACAACGTGGCCGCCGACCTCGACGAGGTGGAACGGGCCCTGCGCGCCGCGTCCCGACGGTTGGCCACGACGGTGCGGACGCTGGAACGAAACCGTCACTAGACGGCGCGACGGCGCCCCGTAGGGCGCCGTCGCTACGCGACACCAGGCGGCGGATCCCAGTGTCGCCGGAACCAGGTGGCGGGAACCTGGTCAGTGGTCAGAGTAACCCGCCTGCTCCCTGATGTCATCCCTGTCAAGTGTTCAACTACGAGACGATGGGCAGAAGTCGTTCAGCACGCAGTCCTCGCAGAGGGGGCGCCGGGCCACGCACACCCGTCGGCCGTGGAGGATCATCCGCAGGCTGAAGGCCCCCCGTTCCCCGGCCGGGACCAGCCGGTTGAGGTCGTGCTCGATCTTGACCGGGTGGGTCTCGGTGGTCAGGGCCAGCCGGTGGCTGAGCCGCTGCACGTGGGTGTCGACCGGCAGCCCGGGCCGGTCGAACGCGACGCTGAGGATCACGTTCGCCGTCTTACGACCGACGCCGGGCAGGGTGACCAGGTCGGACATCCGGGCCGGGACCTCGCCGCCGAACCGTTCCACCAGGGCCTCGGCCATCCCGATGATGCTCTTGGCCTTGTTGCGGAAGAAGCCGGTCGACTGGATGAGCGCCTCGACCTCGGCCGGGTCGGCGGCGGCCAGATCCTCGGGGGCCGGATAGCGGGCGAACAGGATCGGCGTCACCAGGTTGACCCGCTCGTCGGTCGTCTGGGCCGAGAGGATCGTCGCCACCAGCAGTTGGAACGGGTCGTCATGGCGCAGGGCGCACAGCTCCTTGGCCGTGCCCGGATACTCCTGAGCGAGCCGGCGGGTCGTCTCCCTGGCCCGTCCCTTCGCTGATCGGGGCTTCGCCATGTCGGCCCCGGACGGTACCCGCGCTGGGTAGCTTGCCGGGCGTGCACCAGCTCGAGATCAAGCGGCACCTGGGGCCGGACGACGTCGAGTCGGTCGGCGAGCTGCTGCGGTTGGCCGAGGACGTCGACGGCCACCACCCGCTGGGCGACCACGACTGGGTCGACCTGGCCATCGGCGGCCGGCGGGGCTTCTGCGGCTTCGTCGGTTGGGAGGACGGGCTCGAGCACCCGGTCGGCTACGCCCAGGTCACCCGCAAGGAGGAGAACTGGGCCATCGAGCTGGTCGTCGATCCCCGGCACCGGCGCCGGCTCGGGTCGATCGGGCCGGCCCTGCTGGGCGCCGGGCTCGACGTCGTTCGGGCCGAGGGCGGCGGCCATGTGCACTGGTGGGTCTACAAGCCGAGCGAGGCCCATGACGAGATCGCCGCGACCGTCGGATTGCACCGGGGACGCGACCTGTCGCAGATGCGGCGACCACTGCCCGTCGACGAGCCGTACGAGCTCACGACCAGGCCGTTCGTTCCCGGCGTCGACGACAAGGCGTGGCTGGAGGTGAACAACCGGGCCTTCGACTGGCACCCGGAGCAGGGCGGGTGGACCGAAGCGACGCTGCAGGAGCGCGGGGCCGAGGACTGGTTCGACCCGGAGGGGTTCCTCCTCCACGAGCAGGGCGGCCGGTTGGCCGGGTTCTGCTGGACCAAGGTCCACGCCGACGACGACCCACCCCTGGGCGAGATCTACGTGGTGGCGGTCGACCCGGACTTCAAGGGGCAGGGCCGGGGCCGGGGGCTGGTGCTGGCCGGGCTCGACCACCTCCATCGCGTCCGGGGCATCGACGTCGGGATGCTGTATGTCGATGCCGGCAACGCCTCGGCGGTGCGGCTGTACGAGAAGCTGGGCTTCACCGTCGACCACGTCGACCGGGCCTTCGTCGGCGACGTGTGATCAGACCGTGACGCCGATGGCCGAGCCGATGCCGTAGGTGATGAGCGCGGGGACGACGGTGAACAGCACCTGGCGGAGGATGGCGAACCAGGCCGAGCGTTCGGCGAAGCGGGCCACGGCCACCCCGACGGCGACGGCGGCCAGCACGGCCAGGCCGAGCGAGACCATGATGGCGGTCAGACCGCTGGTGAAGAACCACGGCACGAGTGGGATCACGGCGCCGACCGCGAACGAGCCGAACGACGACGCGGCGGCGGCGAACGGCGAGCCGAGCGCCCCGGGGTCGATGCCGAGCTCGGCCCTGGCGTGCTCGGCGAGCGCCCGGTCCGGGTCGGCCATGAGCTGCCGCGACGCCTCCTCGGCGGTGCCGCTGTCCATGCCCTTGGCCTCGTAGATCCGTGTGAGGAGCAGCGTCTCGGCTTCCGGGTCGGCGGCCAGGTGGCGGCGCTCGACCGCCAGCTCCCGCTCGAGCAGCTCGGCCTGGACCCGCATCGAGTTGTACTCGCCGGCCGCCATCGAGATGGCGCCCGCGACCAGGCCGGCCAGCCCGGCCACGCGGACGACGTCCGGGCTGACGGCGGCCCCGGCGACGCCGAGGATGAGGCCGACGTTGGAGACCAGCCCGTCGCTGACGCCGAACACCGCGGCCCGGGCCGCTCCCCCTCGGACCTCCCTGTGCTCGGCCCGGTCGGCGGCCATCACGGCGTCGAGCCGCTGTTCTGCGGTGATGCCCTCGACCGAGGCGGGCACGGACCGGGGCTCCACCATCGGGCAGACAAGGTACTCCCGCCTACGCTGACCCCCACGGTGGCCACCCGCTACGACATCACGTTCGCCGAGCTGACCGACCTCCTCGAGGGCGAGCCCGTCTACCGGGCCCGGCAGGTGTGGGACGGCCTCTACGGCCAGCGGGTCGACCCGGGCCGGATCACCGCCCTGCCGAACGCCCTCCGCGTGCGGCTGGCCGCGCTCCTCCCTCCCGCCCTGACCCCGGTGACCGAGTCGGTCAGCGACCGCGGCGACACGGTGAAGATGCTCTGGCGGCTCGCCGATGGGGTGCTGGTCGAGTCGGTGCTCATGCACTATCGGGAGCGGTCGACGGTGTGCATCAGCTCCCAGGCCGGGTGCGCCATGGGCTGCGGCTTCTGTGCCACGGGCCAGGCGGGTTTCGATCGGCACCTGACCACCGGCGAGATCGTCGAGCAGGTGATCGAGGCGGCCAACCGAGCCCGTCCCCGCCGGCTGGGCAACGTGGTCTTCATGGGCATGGGCGAGCCGCTGGCCAACTACGACCGCACCTGGAAGGCGGTGGAGCGGTTCCACGCCGACCTCGGGTTGTCGGCCCGGCACATCACGGTCTCGACCGTCGGCATGGTACCCGGGATACGGCGGCTGGCCGGCGAGCGGCTGCCGGTGAACCTGGCCGTGTCGCTCCACGCGGCCAACGACGAGCTGCGGGACGAGCTGGTGCCGGTGAACCGGCGGTATCCGCTGGCCGCGCTGGCCGAGGCCTGCCGGTCGTACACGGAGGCGACCCACCGGCGGCTGTCGTTCGAGTGGGCGCTCATCGACGGGACCAACGACCGCGACCGCGACGCCCGCGAGCTCGCCGAGTACGCGCGCGCCCTGCGCGCCCATGTGAACCTCATCCCGCTGAACCCAACTCCCGGCTACCCGACCCGGGGCAGCCCGCCCACCCGGGTCGCGGCGTTTCGTGAGCGTCTGGTCGGCCTCGGCGTGAACGCCACCGTCCGCCGCAACCGCGGCACCGACATCGACGCCGCCTGCGGCCAGCTCAGGGCGAACCACGAGATCTCGGTCCGGCCGGGCGCACGAGCACGGTGACGCCCCGGTCGGCCCGCACCGCGTCGACCAGCACCTCGGACGCCCGCACGACCGCACCCGGCCACACCACCGACCGGGCCAGCGTCGCGCCGGGCTCCACCACCGCCCGGTCGCCCACGACCGGACGGCCCCCCGAGGCGGCCAGGTTGGCCGCCAGGTAGGACGCGGGCGTGCCGCAGTCGACGAATCGGCCAGAACCGGCGACGAGCTCCAGCCGGCCGGCGGCGGCGGCCGGTGCCCACACCGAGGCGTAGAGGCCGGCCGGTTCCGGCCCCAGGGCCGCGGCCACCGGGCCGGGCAGCAGGGTGCCGGCCACCGGCGCCGTCGGTCCCAGTCGGGCCGAGCCTCCGGGCACGAGCACCCGCACCCGGACGCCCTCCCACCCGGCGACGAGCGGCGCCAGCGCGACCTCGGACCAGGCGTCGCCGTTGACCACCACCACCGGGCGCCCGTCGACCCAGTCGCGGAGGTGGACGATCGCCCCCGCGGTCCCGAGCGGCCGGTCCGGCTCGATCGAGACGTGCACCTCGGGATGAAGGTCGGCCAGGTGGTCCTCGAGCTGGCGGCGCCCGTGATGGACGTTGACCGCCAGGGAACCCGTGATCGTCGCCACCCGGGCCAGGTTGTGGTCGACGAGGGGCACCCCGGCGACGGGGCACAGCACCTTGGGTCTGAGCCAGGTCAGGGGCCGAAGCCGCTCGCCGGCGCCCGCACCGAGCACAACTGCTGCCAGACTGTCAGCCATGGAGACCCGTCGGTGGGTGAACCCCACCCAGCCGCAGACCCTGCAGATCGCGGTCTGGCTCTGCTACCTGGAAGCCGCCTTCGTCCTCCTGTTCGCGTCGCCGGAGCACATCTTCTACGTGTTCCCTGCCCCGGGCCTCCTGCGGATCGCCATGACCGCGGCCCTCGCCGGCGGCGCCTTCCTCATCGCCAACGACCGGAAGTGGGGTTATCGGCTGGCGCTGGCCGCCGCCCTCGTCCCGCTGCTCGCCCGGCTGCTGCTCGGGCTGGGGATCAGCTTCCGCTTCGGCTCGATCGGGTCCACCAACCCGCTCTCCTACAACGCGATCGGCCTGCTGTTCGAGATCGCCCTGGTCGTCCTGCTCCTGCATCCCCAGTCGCGGGAGCACGAGCGGGTCTGGTTCAAGTAGTCGACCCGGCCCGGGGCTCACCGGAACTCTGGGATCACCTTCTCGGCCAGCAGCTCCAGCGTCTCGGTCTCCGGGTGGTCGGCGCACCAGGGAACGAAGCCGGAGCAGCCCAGGTCGACGTAGCGCCGGATCTTCTCGGCCACCTGGTCCGGCGTGCCCACCAGGTTGCCCTCCCGCCACGATTCGAACGGCTCGCCCCACACCGACCGTGAACCGCCGGCGACCAGCTCGGCCTCGGTCTCCCGGACGAGCACCTCGGGCGACCACGTCTTGCGGATCGTCTCCTCGTCGCGCCCGACCGCCCGGCAGTGCTCCTTGAGGATCTCGCGCTTGCGGGCCCACTCGTGGGGCTTGCCGCCGAAGTTGCTGACGTCGGCGTGCCGGGCCACGACCCGCAGCGTGAGCTGCTCCCCGCCCCCGCCGATCCAGACCTTGGCCAGGTAGGCCGGGTTGCGGTAGGCCGCGCAGGTGACCATCTGACCGAGCCGCACCCGCTCGGTGCGCTGGCTGATGGCGGCCATCGTCGTCCAGCACCCGAACACCGCCTCGTGCGCCGGCTTGGGGATGTAGTGGACGTGGTCGTAGACCCAGACGCTGTCGTAGCCGAGCCGTTCGGCCCGCCGGGCGGTGTCGACCGCATGGGCCCACTTGGCCGCCGGGTCGGGGATGCCGGCCAGGTCCATCTTCCAGCCCTGGGGGACGAACACGCCGAAGCTCACGTCAGGCATGGCGCCCATCATCGCCCACCCGGACCACCAGCCTGGCGACACGATCGACGCGTCACTACGAGAGGTCGTCGACACCAGGCGCCGCCTCGAGCTCGTCGCAGAGATCACCGGCCAAGACCACGAGTGGATCGTCGCCCGCGGCACCGCCGACTGACCCACCTCTCCGCGACCGGGCCGCCCGAATTCGCCCGTACCATCTGGTGGATGCGGCGGCCCATGTCCCTGGTCACGGTCGCCGTCGTGGCGGTCATCGCCGCCGCGTGCTCCGGCCCGCCCGAGGCGGCGGCGCCGAGCACCACCACGGGCGAGCGGGAGCCGGCCTCCACCATCGACGACGGCCGCGACTCGAACGCGGCCGCGGCCGAGCTCGAGTTGACCGACTGCGGCGATGGCGACGAGTGCGGCACCCTGGAGGTGCCGCTCGACTACGACGATCCGGGCGCGGGCACCATCACGCTGAGCGTGGTCCGGGTGCCGGCGGGCGACCCGGAGGAGAGGATCGGCGTCCTCCTGCTCAACCCAGGCGGCCCCGGCGGTACGGGGACCGACTTCGCCCGGTTCTTCCCGTTCCCCGACGAGATCAGCAGCCGGTTCGACATCATCGGGTTCGACCCCCGTGGGGTGGGTGCGAGCGACGGCCTCACGTGCGGCGGCGAACTGGTCGACCGGTTCTTCGAGATCGACTCCGACCCGGACTCGGCCGACGAACAGGCCCAGCTCGAGCAGTCGGCGCAGGCCATTGCGGCCGACTGCGGCGCCGAGGACGGCGGCGTGCTGGCCCACATCGGCAGCGTGAACGTCGTGCGCGACATGGACACGATCAGGCAGGCGCTGGGCGAGGATCAGATCAGCTATCTCGGGTTCTCCTACGGCACGCTGCTCGGCGCCCGCTACGCCGACGCGTTCCCGGAGCACACCCGGGCGATCGTGCTCGACGGGGTCGTCGACCCGGCCCATGACTTCTCCGGGTGGCTGCGGGAGCAGACCGTCGGGTTCGAACGGGCCATCGCCGACGTCTTGGCCGCCTGCCCCGACGACCCGGCGTGCCCGTCCATCGGTGCGGCCGCGGCCTACGACCAGATCCTGGCCCGCATCGAGACCGACCCGCTGCCGGCCGGCGCCGACCACCGGCTCGGCCCCGGCGACCTGGCCACCGCCGCCCTCTACGTCACCTACGACCCGGCCGGCGGGTCGAACCTCTACGCCGGCCTGAGCGATGCGCTGGCGGGTGACGGCGAGCGGCTGTACCAGCTGGCCGAGGACTACCGGGCCTTCGGCGCGTTCACCCAGTATGCGGCGGTCGAGTGCGTCGACTCGCCCCACCCGGTCGGCGCCGACAACTACCGGGCCTTCGCGGCCGAGCTCGAGGCCATCTCGCCCAGGTTCGGGGCGGCCGTCGCCAACGAGCTCCTGCCCTGCGCGTTCTGGCCGGTGGACGAGGTGGGTGACCCGCAGCCGGTGGTGGCGCCCCAGGCACCGCCCGTGCTCGTCATCGGCAACACCGGTGACGCGGCCACGCCGTACGAGCAGGCCCAGCGAGTGGCAGCGACCATGGCGAGCGGGGTGCTGCTCACCCATCAGGGTGAGGGCCACACGTCGTACCTGTCGGGGAGTGCATGCGTCGACGACGCCGTGGCCGCCTACCTGGTCGACCTGGGTCTCCCCGCCGAGGACACCGTCTGCGGCTGACCCGCACCCGCGAGCCGGCCTAGGGCGTGAGGGCCGCGGCCTCGGTGTCGATCCAGCGGATCGCCATCCGGCAGTAGGCGACGCCGTAGCGGGCGGTGGCCCGAGGATACGGGTGGTCGGCCAGCTGCTTCTCGACGGCCCGGTAGGCGGCGAGCTGTTCGGCCAGGACCTCCCGATGGGCGGCGAGGATGGCCGCCAGCCGCTGGGGCGGCACGTTGTCGCCGAAGAACGTCGTGAGCAGCACCGGCACGCGGCGGGTTTCGTCCTCGAGGTCCCTGGCCACCCATCGCTTGAACTCCCGTCGTCCGGCCGGGGTGATCCGATACGCGAGCCGCTCGCGCGGCCCTCTCGACCCGACCTCGCGCACCAGGCCCTGCCGCCCGAGGGACTTGAGCTCCCGGTAGACCTGGCTCCTGGTGACGTTCCAGAAGTTGCCGATCGACTGGGTGATGGCCTGACTCAGATCCCACCCGCTCATGGGTCCTCCGGTCAGGAAGCCCAGCACCGTGCCCGCAGTGGCATTGACCTGAGAGGGTGACATACGACCATCATTCCACTATGGACATTCGCGCGTCGACGTTCTACATTGGACCAATGTGCGGACACAGAGTGAGCCACCGGTACCGTCATCTGGATGACCGTGCCGGCGTGTCGGACCACGACCGTCAGGCGGTGGTCGCCACTCTCCGCCGGCACTCGGCCGAAGGCCGAATGGACGTCGACGAGCTCACGTCCCGCACCGCTCGGGCCGCGGCGGCCACCAGCCGCGACGACCTCAGCGCCGCCCTCGGCGAGTTCGGGCCCCTCCCGGGCTCGACCGCTCGGCGTCGGGTCATGCGCACACCGGTGGTCGTGGCCGCCGTCCTGCTGGCCACGGTCGCGGCGGTGGCCGTGGTCGCGGCGGTGACGCCGTTCGCCTTCGGCTTCCATCCTGCGTTCTTCTGGGTGGTCCCGCTGATCGGCTTCAAGCTGGCCCGGTTCCAGCACCACCGCGACCGCTACCCGCATCGTCCATCGGACGACACCGTCTCGGTCTGAGCACCCGTACCATCCGGGGGTATGACGTCCCCGGTCCTCCCGGAAGGCGACGAGAAGGTCCGCGCCGTCCGGGCCATGTTCGACCGGATCGCCCCGCGCTACGACCTGGTCAACCGGGTCATGACCTTCGGCCTCGACGTCGGCTGGCGGCGGCGGGCGGTGCGGTCGCTGGCGCTCCCACGGGGTGCGCTCGTCTTCGACCTCGGGTGCGGCACCGGCGACCTCTGCCGCGAGCTCGACGACCGCGGTCTCCGACCCGTCGGCTTCGATCTGTCGCTCGGCATGCTGGCCGCGGCCCGCACGCCCGCGCCCCTCGTCCAGGCCGACGTGCTCACACTGCCCGTTCCCGACGCCGCGGCCGACGGCGTGACCTGCGGGTTCACCCTGCGCAACCTGGCCGATCTCGGAGCGTTCTTCGCCGAGCTCGCCCGCATCGTCCGGCCCGGCGGTCGCGTGGCGTTGCTCGAGGTGGGCCAGCCGACCAGCCCCCTCTTGCGGGCCGGCCACCGGGTCTACTTCGGCCGGGTCGTCCCGCGCATCGGCGGCCTGCTGTCCGACGGCGCCGCCTACCGGTACCTCCCGCGTTCGGTGGCCTACCTGCCGCCGCCGGCCGACCTGGTGGCCCGGCTGGCCGGCGCCGGGTTCGCCGACACCGAGCGGGCGCCGTTGACGGGCGGCATCGCCCAGCTGATGACCGCGACGCGGCGCCCGTCGTGAGTGGGCCCGCAGGGCGAGCGGGCGTGATCGCCCGCACCCGGCGGCTCGATCGTGACGTCGACCTCCTGGCCGCGGCCGGGACCGGCGGGCTGCTGTGGGAGCGGGGTGGGTTCGGGTTGGCGGCCCGAGGCCAGGTCGACCGGGTCCCGTTCGCCGAGATCGACCAGGTGCTCGCCGGCTTCGAGGTCGACGACGAGATCGGCCTGCCCGGCAGCGGTCCGGTCGCCTTCGCCGCCCTCCCGTTCCGGCCCGACGCCGACGCCGCGGCGACCATCCCCGAGGTGGTGGTGGGCCGGGGCGAGGACGGCTCCCGGTGGATCACGACGATCGGCGCCGACGCACCGCCGGAGATGCACCGACTGGCGGAGCGGACACCCGGGCCCGTCCGTCGGGGACAAGGCCCGAGCCACTTCGACGTCCGGGCGTCGCAGCCCCCCGAGTGGTGGGGCGACCTGGTGGCGGTGGCGGCCAAGCACATCACCGCCCGCGGCACCCTGCGCAAGGTCGTGCTCGCCCGGGAGGTGGTGGTGACGGCCGACCGGGCCTTCGACGTGGCCGCGGTGGTGGCCCGGCTAAGCAGCGGCTATCCCGGCTGCTATGTGTTCTCGGTCGACGGGTTCGTCGGCGCCAGCCCCGAGCTGCTGGTGTCGCGCCAGGGCGACGTCGTCCGCTCCCATCCGATGGCCGGCACCGCGCCGCGTGGCGGCGACCCCGCGGCCGACGCCCAGCTGGCGGCCCGGCTGCTGTCGTCGACCAAGAACCGCGAGGAGCACCAGATCACGATCGACATGGTGCACGACACCCTGCTGCCCTGGTGCTCCTACCTCGACGACGAGGCGGAGCCGTCGGTGGTGGCCGTCGCCAACGTGCAGCACCTGGCCACGATGGTCGAGGGCCGGCTCTCGGAGCCGGCGCCGTCGGTGACCGAGCTGGTGACTGCGCTCCACCCGACCCCGGCGGTGTGCGGGGACCCGAGGGACCAGGCGCTCGCCTTCATCGCCGCCAACGAACGGCTCGACCGCGGGCGCTACACGGGCACCGTCGGGTGGGTCGACGGCCGGGGCAACGGGTCGTGGGCGGTCAGCGTGAGGTGCGCCGACATCGACGGCACCGTCGCCCGGGTATGCGCCGGCAACGGCATCGTCGCCGACTCCGACCCCGACACCGAACTGGCCGAGACGCGGCTCAAACTCCAGGCCCTCCTCGGCGCCCTCGTCTTCCCGTAACCGTTCTCTGTCGACTTAGGCCGGCACAGCCTGCCCAACTCGCCTCTATGTCGGATTGGGGTGGAATGGCGTGCGTAGGTCGACACAGAACGGGAATCGGATCAGAGGGCGGCGGCCACGGCCGCGTTGAGCTCGTCGTGGACCGCGACGTTGGCCGTCCGGTCGGTCCTGACGTGGATGACCGAGACCCCGCCGTCGGCGGCCGCGGCGTCGAGCGCGGGACCGAGCTCGGCGGCCGCGGCCACGGTCGCGACCGGCAGGTCGAGGCCGGACGCGAACCGGTGCAGGTCGAGCCGGTGAGGCGTTCCGAAGAGCAGCTCGAACCGCTCCCCGGGCAGGAGCTCGGCTTGGGGCAGGAACGAGAAGATGCCGCCGCCGTCGTTGTCGACGACCACCACGACGAGGTCGACGCCCCGCCCGCCCGCTCCGACCAAAGCGTTGGCATCGTGGAGGAAGGCGATGTCACCCACCAACGCGATCGTGGGACGGTGCGAACCGATGGCCACGCCGACCGCGGTCGAGACCACGCCGTCGATCCCGTTCGCCCCTCGGTTGGCGACCACCGTGAGCCCCTCGCGGGGCGCGCCATACCACTCGACGTCGCGGACCGGCATCGACGATGCGACCACGAGCGTCGCGCCATCGGGCGCGGTGGCGGCCACCGTCCTGGCCACACCCGGCTCCGTCGGTTCTCGGTGCGCCGACAACACGGCCGCGATGGCGTCGTCGGCCGCCTGATCGGCCACGACCCATGACGTCAGCCAATCGTCGGGCGCCGGTGCCAGGGCGCCGGGCTCGAGCGCGAGCAGCCGGGCCACGACCGCGGCCGGGTCGGCCGCCACCAGCCGGGCGGCCGCTCGCTCCGGGTCGAACCACCGACCGGCGGGGACGACCGCCACGCTCGGCGCGCCGGCCGCCGGACCGTCCGAGAGCCACTGGCTGAGCACCTTGGACGCGTGGGGCGCGCCCAGCCGGAGCACCACCTCCGGCGCGGCCGCCGCCGCCCAGGATCCCGCCCTGAGCAACAGATCGGCGTGGGCGACCGTGGTGCCGAGCGGCAGTCGGGCCCCGCTCCTCGGATCGGCGAGGACCGGCCAGCCCAGCCCGTCGGCCAGGGCATGCACGTCGGTCGGGTCGCCCGCGCCGCCCCCGGCCACGATCGCCCCCCGGCGGCCGGTAAGCAACTCGCCGAGCTCGGCGACGAGCTGCTCGGCCGGCTCGGACCCGACCGCCGACCGGTGCCACGGCGCACCACCCGGCCGTCCCGGGGGGAGCTCGTCCGGCTCGCCGACCAGCGGATCGCGGAACGCCAGATTGAGGTGCACCGGACCGGGCCCGGCCCCGCCGACACCCTGCGCCTCGGCCCACGCCCGGGCGGCCAACGACCGCCAGCCGCTCCTGGTGGCGTCGTCGGGCACACCGGGCGCGCAGAACCAGCGCACGGCCGGGCCGTACAGGCGGGTCTGGTCGGTCGTCTGCGGCGCACCGACGTGCTGGAGCTCGGGCGGGCGATCGGCCGTGCACACGATGACGGGCACGCCCGCCTGGCTGGCCTCGACCACCGCCGGGTGAACCTCCGCCGCGGCCGTGCCGCTGGTGGTGAGGACGACCGCCGGACGGCCGGTG
Source organism: Acidimicrobiales bacterium (assembly GCA_050744245.1). Lineage (GTDB taxonomy): Bacteria > Actinomycetota > Acidimicrobiia > Acidimicrobiales > JBOGGX01 > JBOGGX01. The sequence goes on along the minus strand of JBOGGX010000242.1, from coordinate 2,138 downwards.
ACGGCGCCGATCCCGACGGCGACGAACCCGGCGGCCCGTTCGTCGTGGTGGACGTGCACCCGCAGCCTGCCGTCGGAGGCAAGGGCGACGGCCATCGGGGTCGAGCGCGAGCCGGGGGCGACGACCGCGTCGGTGATCCCCGCCCTGGCCCACTCGTCGACCAGCGTGGCGCAGAAGGTGGGCTGCGGTGTCACGGCGCCATCAGAGCAGACCGCGGCAGACTGGCGCGCAGTGCTGATGCGACTGCACGCGGCGACCGACGGTCGCGGGCCCCGGCTGGTGCTCGTGCACGGCTTCCACCAGAACCGCAACTGCTGGGGCCCGCTGGCCGCGGACCTGGCCCGCGACCACGAGGTGGTGCGGGTCGACGGGCCCGGCCACGGCCGGTCATCGGCGGTCACCGCCGACCCGTGGCAGACGGCCGACCTCCTCGCCGCGGCCGGCGGGGTCGCCACCTACATCGGGTACTCGATGGGAGGCAGGCTCGCACTCCACGCGGCCCTGGCCCACCCGAGCCAGGTGCGGGCCCTGGTCGTCATCGGAGCCACGGCGGGCATCGACGATCCGGCCGCCCGCCGAGCCAGAGTCGAACGCGACGAGCTCCTGGCCAGACGGATCGAGCGCGAGGGCGTCGAGCGGTTCACCTCGGAGTGGCTCGCCCAACCGATCTTCGCCGGCATCCCCGAGCCCATGCGGTTCCGGGAGGAGCGGCTGACCAACACCGCTCCAGGCCTGGCGTCGAGCCTGCGCCGAGCGGGCACGGGCGCCCAGGATCCGTTGTGGGAGAAGGTTCCCGACATCGACGGACCGGTACTGGTCGTGGCCGGGGCGAACGACGACAAGTTCACCGCCGAGGGGCGGCGGCTGGTCGAGGCCATCGGCGCCCGGGCCGACCTGGCCGTGATTCCGGACGCCGGCCACGGCCCGCACCTCGAGCGCCCGGCGGCGACCACGACCGTCGTCCGGGCCTGGCTGGAAGCTACCCGGCCGGCGTGAGCCCGTCGGCGACGTTCGCCGCGATCCGCAGCCAGGCCCGCCGGGTGGCCTTCGACAGCAGGCCGTAGCGGATCGGCTCCCCGCTGTCGAGCAGCCGCTCGTACGGCGCGATGAGCACCGACCGCGTGCGCGAACCGAAATGGCGCTGGATCGACGGCAGGTCGATGTCCTTGCGGCTGGCCGGCATCGACACGACGGTGACCGCCTTGCGCACGAGCTGGTGGCGACCGGTCTGCTCGAGGTGGTCGAGCATGCGGGCCGCGGTCTCGGCCGAGTCGTTCCTGGCCGACATCGTGACCACGAGCTGGTCGGTCGTCCCGAGCGCGGCCTGCCAGTTGGGGGCGCGCACGTTGTTGCCCGTGTCGACGAGGATGAGCTTGTAGAAGCGGCTCACGACCTCGCGCAGGTCCTGGAAGGCCTCGGCGGTCAGCATCTCGCCGCCGGTGGCCGACTCGTCGCTGGCGAGCACGTCGAACATGGCCTCCCCCTGCGACCGCACGTACTGGGAAAGGTCGCCGACCCGGCCGTGGACGTCCTGGAAGTACTGCAGGTCGCGGAGGAGGTCGCGCACGGTGCGGACGTGGAAGTCCTGGAGCGCCCGCATGCCGAGGGTGCCCTGGGTCTCGTTGTTGTCCCACGCCAGGACATAACCGCCGCGCTTCTGTCCGAACGTCATGGCCAGCAGCAGGGCGGCGACGGTCTTGCCCGCCCCGCCCTTCGGGTTGACCATGGTGACCTGGCGCAGCCCGCCGAAGTTGCGCCGGACCGCCTCGGTCAGCCGGCGGTCCTCCTCCTCGCGGGCGCCCGGCTTGGGCTTGATCGTGCCCAGGCTGGCCTTGCGGACCGCACCGCGGACCCCGGTGGTGGCAGTGACGATGTCGGGCTGCGACACCGCCACCCGCCGGCGGGCGAACTCCTCGGCCGTCGGCGCCGGCGAGTAGGCGTCGACCACCGGCGCATGGCCGTACCCGAGATGCGGCGGCGGGGCTACCGGAGGCGGCTGGTGCTGCGGGGCGGGCGGCGGGTGGTACTGCGGGGCCGGGTGGGGCGCAACCGGAGACGGAGATGGCTGGGGGGCAGGCGGCGGGGGCGCCGGGAGCGGCGCGGTCGGTGTCAACCCGGACGGGCGCGGGGCCTGCAGG
>JBOGGX010000241.1:0-21777 GCA_050744245.1 Acidimicrobiales bacterium | reverse complement strand
CCTCCACAACATGCGCACCATCGCCGCCCTCCCCGAGGGCAAGCAGCGCCGCATCGCCCAGGAGACCCTCGACATCTACGCCCCCCTGGCCCACCGGCTCGGGATCCAGGACGTGAAGTGGCAGCTGGAGGACCTGTCGTTCTCGGTCCTCTACCCCAAGCGCTACGCCGAGATCGAGCAGATGGTGGCCTCCCGGGCCCCCGAGCGCGACTTCTACCTGCGCGAGGTGCTCGAGGCCGTCTCCAACCGCCTGTCGGTGCTGCGCATCCGGGCCGATGTGGTCGGCCGGCCGAAGCACTTCTTCTCCATCTACGAGAAGATGGTCGTGAAGGGCAAGGAGTTCGACGAGGTCCAGGACCTGGTGGGGATCCGGGTCGTGGTCGACTCGGTCAAGGACTGCTACGGGGCGCTCGGCTCCATCCACGCCCTGTGGAAGCCGGTCCAGGGGCGGTTCAAGGACTACATCGCCATGCCCAAGTTCAACCTCTACCAGTCGCTGCACACGACGGTGGTGGGGCCCCAGGGCAAGCCGGTCGAGGTGCAGATCCGCACCCGGGAGATGCACCATCGGGCCGAGATCGGTGTGGCCGCCCACTTTGCCTACAAGGGCGACGGCGGCCAGAGCGATCTTCCCTGGCTGACCCGCATCATCGACTGGGAACGGGAGACGCAGGACCCGGCCGAGTTCATGGCCAACCTCAAGGTCGACCTCGAACAGGACGAGGTGTTCGTCTTCACCCCCAAGGGCAGGGTCATGACCCTGCCCGTCGGGTCGACGCCGATCGACTTCGCCTACACCATCCACACCGAGGTCGGGCACTCGTGCATCGGCGCCCGGGTCAACGGCCGGCTGGTGCCGCTCGACTCGAAGCTGGCCTCGGGCGACACGGTCGAGATCTTCACGTCCAAAGTGGAAGGTGCAGGTCCGTCGCGAGACTGGCTCCAGATCGTCCGCACCCAGCGGGCGGCCAACAAGATCCGTCAGTGGTTCAGCCGGGAGCGCCGCGAGGACGCAAAGGAGAACGGTCGCGAGGAGCTGCAGAAGGCGATGCGGCGCGAGGGCCTTCCCGTCCAGAAGCTCATGAACTCACCGACGCTGGAGGAGCTGGCCACGTCGCTCAAGTTCCTTGACCTCGAGGCGCTGTTCATCGCCATCGGTGAGAACCACATATCGGCCAAGTCGGTGGCCAACCGATTGGCCCGGTCGCTGCGGGAGGCCGACGCCGACCAGGAGGAGCAGCTGCCCACCACGGTGCTGCAGCCCCGCCGGCGGCCCAACCGGCAACGGCAGGCGGTCGGCGTCCACGTCGAGGGGCTCGACGACCTGATGGTGCGGCTGTCGCGGTGCTGCACGCCGGTGCCGGGCGACGAGATCATCGGCTTCATCACCCGCGGCCGGGGCGTGTCGGTGCACCGGGCCGACTGCGCCAACGCCAAGTCGCTCACCACCACCGAGGGCGACCGGCTGATCGACGTCGAGTGGGACACCAACATCAACGGCACGTTCGTCGCCACCATCGAGGTCAAGGCGCTCGACCGGGCCCGGCTCCTCTCCGATGTGGCCCGGGCCCTGTCCGACCACCACGTCAACATCCTCAGCTCCAACAGCGCCACGGGCTCCGACCGGGTGAGCCGCATGCGCTTCGAGTTCGAGCTGGGCGATCCGGGCCATCTCGAGTCGCTGGTGTCGACGATCAAGCGCATCGAAAGCGTCTACGACGCCTATCGCGTCGTCCCCGGGAAGGGAAACTGAGGCCGACCGGCCGCGCTGGCATCATGCTGCGGTGACCGATGCGTTGGACGCTCGGACGGGCTTCTTCACGCCGCTGGTGGGCGACGGCCGGCCGCTGCTGCCGGTGCTGGCCGGTTCCCTGGTGTTCGCCGGCGGGCTCATGGTGTTCCTCGCGGTCACCGGCGAGCTGCTGCCGCACGACGTCGCCTATCTCGGCCTGACCGCAGACGAGCTCTGCCGCGTGGCCGACTGTCGGGTGGTCGACTTCATGGTGCACGACCGGGCCGCGTTCGGCGGCACCGTGCTGGGGCTCGGCATGCACTTCGCGGTCGGGTACGCCGATGCGTGGCACCTCCTCCCGGCGCTGGCCGCGGCGGCCCGTCTGATTTTCGGGCTCGCCCTCGAGCACCCTGGCGTCCTGTCTCGGTCGGCTGGCCGCGCCCCGGCGGACCGGGTGACCGCAAACTCGACGCAGTGAGCACCGCTATCCGGTGCCAGCTGCGTCGAGAATGACCCCCCGTCCGGGTCACCGCAAACTCGACGCACTGAGCACCGCTATCCGGTGCCAGCTGCGTCGAGAATCTCCGACCTAGCCTCGGGTCCATGCTGGAGCGAGCCAGGGACGCAGCCCGCGACGTCGTCAGCCAGATCGAGGAGGCCAGGCGCCGGCGCACGGCCCCGGTGATCCTCGAGCTCGATCTCACCGAGCCGCTGGTCGAGGCCACCCCGCAGGACCCGGTCAACGCCTTCATGGCCCGCCGCCGGACGACCCTGCGGGCCGTGCTCGACGGGCTGCGCCGGGCCGCCGACGACCCTCGGGTGTTGGCCTTCGTGGTCAAGGTCGGGGGGTCCCGGTCGTCGATCGGCGTGGCCCAGGCCCAGGAGCTCCGCAACGTGGTGGTCGAGTTCCGCCGGTCGGGCAAGCCGGCGGTGGCCTGGGCCGAGACGTTCGGCGAGTTCGGGCGGGGAACCATCCCGTACTACCTGGCCACCGGGTTCGACCAGATCTGGCTCCAGCCCTCGGGTGACGTGTGCCTGACCGGGGTCGCGGCCGAGGTGCCCTTCGTCAAGGGCGTGCTCGACAAGGCGGGGATCACCCCGCAGTTCGCCCAGCGCCACGAGTACAAGAACGCGGCCAACTTCTTCACCGAGGTCGGCTTCACCGACGCCCATCGGGAGGCGACCGAGCGGCTGGTGACCTCGACCATGGAGCAGCTGGTGGCCGGGATCGCCGCCGGGCGCCGGCTCGATGTCGACGAGGTGCTCGACCTGGTCGACCGGGCGCCGCTCTTCTCATCGGAGGCGGTCGAGGCCGGGCTGGTCGACCGGCTCGGGTATCGCGACGAGGTCTACGACGAGGTTCGCGCCCAGGTCGGCGACGACCCCGTCCTCCTCTTCATCGGCCGGTACGGCCCGTCGAAGCTCGAGGAGCTGAAGCGCAGGGTGACCGGGCCCACCCAAGAGGACATCGTCGCCCTGGTGCACGTGCACGGCCCGATCCATCTCGGCCGCAGCGGGCGCCAGCCGCTTGCCGGCGGCAGCGCCGGGTCCGACTCGGTCGCCGCCGCCCTCCGGGCCGCGGTCAAGGCCGACGAGGTCAAGGCCGTCGTCGTCCGGGTGGCGAGCCCCGGAGGCTCCTACGTCGCCTCCGACGCCATCTGGCGGGAGGTGGCGATGGTCAGGGCCGCGGGAAAGCCGGTGGTCGCGTCGATGGGCGACGTCGCCGCCTCGGGCGGGTATTTCGTCGCCATGGGCGCCGACCGGATCGTGGCCGAGCCGGGCACCGTCACCGGCTCGATCGGCGTGCTGTCGGGCAAGCAGGTGGTCGACAGCCTCGCCGATCGGGTGGGGCTCCACCACGACCACGTGGCCGAGGGCGACCACGCCCTGATGTTCTCGCCGCTCCACCCGTTCACCGACAGCGAATGGGACCGGCTCAACGCCTGGCTCGACCGCATCTACGCCGACTTCACGGGCAAGGTGGCTGCGGGCCGGCGGCTCCCCGTGGCGCGGGTCGACGAGATCGCGCGCGGGCGGGTGTGGACAGGGGCCGACGCCCGCGATCGAGGCCTGGTCGACGAGCTGGGCGGTCTCGACCACGCCGTCGCCGTCGCCCGGGACCGAGCCGGGCTCGAACCGACGGACCGGCCCCGGGTGCGGACCTACCCCCACGTCCCCGTCGTGGCCAGGCTCCGGCCGGCCCAGTCGAGCGACGACCCGGCGGCCGCGTCGACCCGGCTCGGAGTGGAGGGGTGGGGCGGCTTTGCCGGCCTGGCCGCCCGGCTCGGGCTGCCCGCCTACGGCCCGCTCATGCTGCCCGGCGACTGGCGGGTCCGCTGAAGGGCAGACGTGGCCAACCGGTAGATTCACCCTTCGTGCCCGATTCGCCCCCGTTCAAGGCGCCGATCGGCACCCGCGACGTGCTCCCGTCCGAGTCGTCCCGCTGGATCGCGCTGCTGTCGACGTTCGCCGGCCAGGCCGAGGCGGCCGGCTACCGGCCGCTGCACACGCCGGTGTTCGAGGACGCGGCCGTGTTCACCAGGCTGGGGGAGGGCACCGACGTCGTCCGCAAGGAGATGTACGAGTTCGAGGACAGGAGCGGGCGTCGGATCGCCCTGCGGCCCGAGGTGACGGCGTCGGTGGTGCGGGCCTTCGTCCAGCACCGTCCGCCGATCCCGTGGAAGATCTGGACGGCGACGCCGTGCTTCCGGTACGAGGCCCCCCAGGCCGGCCGGTACCGCCAGCACCACCAGGTCGACATCGAGATCTTCGGCACGGCCGACCCCGACGCCGACGTCGAGGTGATCGCCGTCGGCCACGACTACCTGCGGTCGCTCGGGCTGCGGCGGATCACCCTGCTGCTCAACTCGATGGGCACCCGCGCCGACCGGGTGGCCTACACGGAGCGGCTGCGGGCCTGGCTCCAGGACCGCATCGAGCTCATCGACCAGGACGACCGGGCCAAGGTGGCGGCCAACCCGCTGCGGGTGCTCGACAGCAAGCGCCGGGCCACCCGGCAGGCGACGGCCGGCGCCCCCCGCGGCACCGATCATCTGTCGGACGAGGCCAGGCGGCACTTCGAGCGGGTCCAGGAGGGACTGGGCCGGCTCGGCGTCGACTTCGTGCTCGAGCCCCGGCTGGTGCGGGGGCTCGACTACTACACCCACACGACCTTCGAGTTCGTGTCCGAGGCCATCGACGCGGCCCAGAGCACGATCCTCGGTGGGGGCCGCTACGACGGGCTGGTGGAGGACATGGGCGGCCCGCCCACGCCGGCCATCGGGTTCGGCTCCGGCATCGAACGGGTCCTGTTGGCGTGCGACGCCGAGGGTGTCTACCCGGCGCCCGAGCGGGTGGTCGACGTCTTCGTGGTCGACGTCGCCGGCGGAAGCACCGCCCGTCAGCTGACCGGCGAGCTGCGCCGGGCCGGGTTCCGCGTCGACCGGGCGTGGGACGATCGTTCGATGAAGGCCCAGATGCGCCGGGCCAACGCTTCGGGCGCCCGGCTGGCCGTCATCGTCGGCGAACAGGAGCTGGCCGACGGCACCGCCGGGCTGCGCGACCTGCGGGTCCCAGGTTCCGAGCAGGACACCGTCGACCGGGCCGGTCTCGTCGACCACGTGCGCAAGGTGCTGAGCCGGTGACCCGATGATCGACGCCGAGCCGGTCGGGCTGCGCACGGCGTACTGCGGCCACCTCGGCCTCGCCGACGAGGGTCGAGAGGTGACCGTCTGCGGTTGGGTCCACCGCCGGCGCGAGCACGGCGAGCACCTGGCGTTCGTCGACGTCCGCGACCGCACCGGTCTGCTCCAGGCCGTGGTCGACCACGCCCACGACCTGCGCAGCGAGTACGTCGTGCGCATCACGGGCACCGTGCGGCGGCGGCCCGAGGGGACGGTCAATCCCAAGCTGGCCACCGGCGAGATCGAGCTCGGCGACTGCATCGTCGAGGTGCTCTCGACGGCCGAACCGCCGCCGTTCCCCGTCGACGACCGGGGCGACATCGACGAGACCACCCGGCTCCGCCATCGCTATCTCGATCTGCGGCGCGACCGCATGCGGCACAACCTCGAGGTGCGGGCCGAGGTGAACGGCGCCATCCGCCGGTCGATGGCGGGGGCGGGGTTCACCGAGGTCGAGACGCCGATGCTCGTCGCCTCGACCCCGGAGGGGGCACGCGACTTCGTCGTCCCCAGCCGGCTCCAGCCCGGCCACTTCTACGCCCTGCCCCAGAGCCCGCAGCTGTTCAAGCAGCTGTGCATGGTCGGCGGCCTCGACCGCTACTACCAGATCGCCCGCTGCCTCCGCGACGAGGACCTGCGGGCCGACCGCCAGTTCGAGTTCATCCAGCTCGACATGGAGGCCAGCTTCGTCGGACAGCCCGAGATCATCGCCTTCGTCTCCGACGCCGTGGCCGAGGCGACCGAGGCCGTCACCGGCCAGCGGCCGGCCGACATGCCCCTCATGACGTGGCACGACGCCATGGAGCGGTACGGCTCGGACAAGCCCGACGTGCGGTTCGGCATGGAGCTGACCGAGCTGACCGAGCTGTTCGCGACGACGGGGTTCAACGCGTTCAAGGCCGAGAGCGTCAAGGGCCTGCGGTTGCAGGGTGGCGCCACCCTCACCCGCCGGCGTTTGGACGAGCTCACAGAGAAGGCGAAGTCGTGGGGTGCCGGCGGGCTGGTGTGGATGCGGGTCGAGGCCGACGGCTCGCTCAACTCGCCCGTGGCCAAGTTCCTCTCCGACGACGAGCGGACCGGCGTCGCCAAGGCGCTGGCCGCCGAACGGGGCGACTGCCTCTTCGTCGTGGCCGCCAGCCTCCGGGTCACCCGTCATGTGCTCGGGCTGCTGCGGCTGGAGGTGGGTCGACCCCCGGTCAACCAGGGCGGCCGGCACTTCGTCTGGGTCATCGACTTCCCGCTCTTCGAGGCGTTCGACGACGACGGCCGCCCGATCCCGGCCCACCACCCGTTCACCATGCCCCACGGCGACGACGTTCCGCTCCTCGACACCGCCGATCCGGAACGGCTGCTCGATGTGCGCTCCCAGGCCTACGACCTGGTGCTCAACGGATGGGAGCTGGGCTCGGGCAGCGTCAGAATCCACCGGCGCGACATCCAGCAGCGCATCTTCTCGCTGCTGGGCGTCGGCGAGGAGGATGCGCAGCGCAGGTTCGGGTTCCTGCTCGACGCGTTCCGCTACGGGGCGCCGCCCCACGCCGGCTTCGCCTTCGGCATCGATCGGCTCACCGCCCTGCTGGTGGGCGAGGAGAACATCCGGGAGGTCATCGCCTTCCCGAAGACCCAGTCCGGCGTCGACCCCCTCACCGGCGCGCCCGGGCCGATCGACGCGACCCAGCTGACCGAGCTCGGCCTGCGGGTGCTGCCCCCGAAGGCCTGACCAGGGACCTTCGCCGACCCGGCGCTCGCTCAGCCCTCGAGACGGTCGAGGAACATGCCCAGCAGCTCGCCGACCTTGAGGTACTCCTTGCGGTAGAGGAACCGGCCCAGGCCGACCGACCCGGCCGTCACCGGGAGCCATGCGCCCGCGGCCAGCACCATCACCGCCGGCTCGCCGACCAGGGCGCCGATCCCGCCGGCCGCCACCGCCAACCCGGTCGGGACGGCGACGGTCGCCGCCGCGGTGCCCGCCTTGATCTGACCGATGTCGGCTTCGAGCCGGACGAGGGTGGCCGGCCGGCGGTCGCGGTCGGCGACCTCGGTGAGCTGGACGGTGATGGCGCGGGCGTCGGCGAGCTTGATGTTCTTGTTGAAGTCGAAACCCCGCCTGACCGATGCGCCGAAGTCGTCGCGGCGGCGCCACAGGCTGGCGTTCGCGCTGGATCGCCGGAGCTCGAAGGTCTGCTTGTGCAGCATCCTCCCGATCCGCTCGCGCACCTCGTCGGGCGGGAGCCGGACGACCCGCTGCTCGGCCACCTTGGCCGGCCCGATGACCGCCGGGCGGGACGACGAGCCGTCTGGCTCGGCCGGGAGCCCGCCCACCTGCAGCTCGGCGTAGGCCTGGCGCACCGCCTCGACCGAGATGCCGACCTCGCCAGCCGCCTGTTCGACCGCAGCCAGGTCGATCTGGCCTGGGGCCAATCCGTCGGCGGTGTCGCGCTCGTTCTCGATCTCGGCCGCTCGGCGCAGGATGGCGGACACCTCGTCTGAGGTCAACATCGTCGTAAGAGGGTATTGGCCCGCCGGTAGCCTCACCCCGCCGATGTCCGACGATCTCTTCTCCGCGGCGGCGGCCGAGCGCCTGGCCCGCCACGCCCCGCTGGCCGACCGGCTACGGCCGACGCGGCTCGACGACGTGGTCGGCCAGGACCACCTGCTGGCGCCGGGCGCGCCCCTGCGGGCGCTCATCGAGACCGACCGGCTGTCGTCGATCATCCTCTGGGGCCCGCCCGGCACGGGCAAGACCACGCTCGCGCGCATCATCGCCACGGCGACGGCCAAGGCGTTCGAGCCGCTCTCGGCGGTGTCGGCGTCGGTCAAGGACGTGCGGGAGGTGATCGCCCGCGCCCACCGACGGCTGGGGGAGGGGGACCGGCGCACGATCCTGTTCCTCGACGAGGTCCACCGGTTCAACAAGGCCCAACAGGACGCCCTGCTCCCGTCGGTCGAGTCCGGACTGCTCGTCCTGATCGGCGCCACCACCGAGAACCCGTACTTCGAGGTCAACCCGCCGCTGCTGTCCCGGTCGACGATCTACCGCCTGAACCCGCTCGACGAGGCGGCGGTCACCGAGCTGCTGCACCGGGGCCTGGCATTGGAGGGGGCGGCGGCCGACGACGACGCCATCGCCCATGTCGTCCCCAGGGTCGGTGGCGACGGCCGCCAGGCCCTGACCACGCTCGCGGTGGCCATCGCCATCGCCGCGGCGCGGGACGCCGCGGGCCAGCAACCTCAGATCATCCTGGCGGACGTCGAAGCCGCCCTGCAGACCAAGGCGCTGCGCTACGGGCGGGACGACCACTACGACGTCGTCAGCGCGTTCATCAAGAGCATCAGGGGCTCCGACGTCGACGCCGGGCTGTACTGGCTGGCGACGATGCTGGAGGCGGGCGAGGACCCCCGCTTCATCGCCCGGCGGCTGGTGATCCTGGCCTCGGAGGACGTCGGCATGGCCGACCCGATGGGCCTGGTGGTGGCCGACGCCGCGGCCCGGTCGGTCGAGTTCGTCGGCCTGCCCGAGGCGGCCATCAACCTGGCCCACGCCGTGATCTACCTGGCCCGGGCGCCCAAGTCGAACCGGGTCATCACCGCCCTGGGCCGGGCCGCCGACGACGTCAGGGCGGGCCGGGGCGGCGAGGTGCCGATGCATCTCCGCGACGCCTCCTACCGCAGCGCGGCCCGGCTCGGCCACGGCGTCGGCTACCAGTATCCCCACGACGACCCGCGGGGCTGGGTCGAGCAGGAGTACCGGCCGGCGGGGGTGGCGGGCCGGGTCTACTACGACGAATCGCCGGCCGAGCGCGACGAGCCCGACCGGTAGGCTGGGCGGCTGCGTATGGACAGTTCGGAGCTGCGTCGCGTCTGGAACGACTTCTTCGTCGAGCGCGGCCACATACAGGTCCCGTCGGCCGGTCTCATCCCCACCCACCCCACGGCGCCGATGTTCACCAACTCGGGGATGATGCAGTTCGTCCCGTACTTCATCGGCGAGGAGAAGGTCCCCTACGACCCGCCCAGGGCGGTGTCGATCCAGAAGGCGGTGCGCATCGGCGGCAAGCACAACGACCTCGACGTGATCGGGCGGTCGATCCGCCACCTGTCGTTCTTCGAGATGCTCGGCAACTGGAGCTTCGGCGACTACTTCAAGATCGACGCCGTCCGCTGGGCATGGGAGCTGGTCACCGAGAAGCTCGGCATGGAGCCCGAACGGCTGTGGGTCACGGTGCACGTCAACGACGACGAGGCGGCCGACATCTGGCGGGACGAGGTGGGCTTCCCGGCGGCCAGGATCCAGCGCTTCGACCGCGACAACTTCTGGGAGATGGGCGAGACCGGGCCGTGCGGTCCGTGCTCGGAGATCTTCTACGACCGGGGACCGGCGTACGGGCCCGACGGGGGCCCGGAGAATCCGGACGCCGAGGACCGGTTCGTCGAGTTCTGGAACCTCGTGTTCATGCAGTTCTTCCGCGGGCCGGATGGCTCGCTCACCGACCTGCCGACCAGGAACGTCGACACCGGGGCCGGGTTCGAGCGCATGCTCATGCTGCTCAACGGCTACGACAGCCTGTTCGAGACCTCGGTGCTGGCGCCGATCGTCGAGACGGTCCAGTCGGTGGCCGGCCGGCGGATCGGCGAGGACGACCAGACCACGGTGGCGCTGCGCCTGGTCGCCGACCACGCCCGCACCATGACCTTCCTGGTCAACGACGGGGTCATCCCGTCGAACGAGGACCGGGGCTACGTGCTGCGCCGCATCATCCGCCGGGCGGTGCGGTTCGCCTACCTCCTCGGCGTCGACCGGTTGGTCACCCCCAGCCTGGTCGACGCCACGGTCGACACCATGGGCGGGGCCTACCCCGACCTGCCGACCAACCGGCGCGAGATCGTCGACGTCATCGGGCGTGAGGAGGAGCGGTTCCGGGCCACCCTGAGCCGGGGGATCACCATGCTCGACGCCGCCCTGGCGTCGGCGCCCGACCGGGTCGACGGCGACCTCGCCTTCCAGCTGCACGACACGTTCGGCTTCCCGCTCGAGGTCACCGAGGAGATCGCGGCCGAGCGGGGCATCGAGGTCGACGTCGACCGGTTCGACGTGCTCATGGCCGACCAGCGCGGGCGGGCCAAGGCCGCGGCCAGGAAGACCGACCACTACGAGAACCTCGACAGCTACCAGGACGTGCTCGACCGGTTCGGTCCAACCGAGTTCGTCGGCCGCCAGGAGGAGGAGGCCAAGGCCACCGTGCTCGCGATCGTGGGCGACGCCATCTTCCTCGACCGCAGCCCGTTCTACGCCGAGCAGGGTGGTCAGATCGGCGACAGCGGATGGATCACCACCGACACCGGCAAGGCCAGGGTGACCGACACCACCTACGCCGTACCCGGCCTCCACCGCCACCATGTCGGCCACGTCGACGGCGAGATCACGCCGGGCCAGCCGGGGGTGGCGGCCATCGACATGAGGCGCAGGAACGAGATCCGGCGCAACCACACCGGCACCCACGTCATCCATTGGGCGATCCGCCAGGTGCTCGGCACGAAAGTCAAGCAGCAGGGCTCACTGGTCGCGCCCGACCGGCTCCGCTTCGACTTCGGACCGGCCGACGCCCTCACCCCCCAGCAGATCCGCGAGATCGAGGACCTGGCCAACCAGCAGATCCTCGAGAACCATCCGGTCCGGGCCTACGAGACCAGCCGCGAGCACGCCAACGAGATCGGCGCCATCGCCTTCTTCGGCGAGAAGTACGGCGACGTGGTGCGCGTGGTCGAGGCCGGGCCGCACTCCACCGAGCTGTGCGGCGGCACCCACGTCCGGTCGCTGGGCGACATCGGCCCGCTCAAGATCGTGTCGGAGCAGTCGATCGGCGCCAACATCCGGCGCATCGACGCCGTCACCGGGTTCGGCACCATCGACCGGCTGCGGCGCGACGAGGAGCTGCTCGGTCAGGTGGCCGAGGTGCTCAACGTGCCCGTCGGCGAGGTGGTCGACGGTGCCCGGCGCCGGGTCGACGACATCAAGGCGCTCCAGGCCGAGCTGCGAACGCTACGGGCGCAGGCGGCCCGGGCCCGCGCCGCGGAGCTGGCCGCCGAGGCGATCGACGGCGTGGTCGTGGCCAGGATCGACGGTCTGTCCCGCGACGAGCTACGCGACCTGGCCCTGGCCATCCGGTCACGCGACGGGGTGCGGGCGGTGGTGCTGGGGGGCGCACCCGAGGGCGGCGGGGCGGCCATCATGGCCGCGGTCCGCCCCGACAGCGGGCTGCACGCGGGCGAGCTCATCGCCGACGCGGCCCGGCTCATCCAGGGCGGGGCCGGACGCGCCCCCGAGTTCTCCCAGGCCGGCGGGAAGGACCCGTCCCGCCTCGACGAGGCCCTCGACCTGGTCCGCAAGGGGCTCGCCTGACATCGTGCGCGTCCTGGCCATCGACCTGGGGAGCCGCCGCATCGGCGTGGCCGTGAGCGACCCCACCGGCACGCTGGCGTCGCCGGTCACCGTGATCGGCCGCGGGCGGGATCGGGCCGGCGACCACGGCCGCATCGCCGATCTGGCCGCCGAGTACGAGGCCGAACGGGTGCTGGTCGGCCTGCCCCGGTCGCTCGACGGGTCGCTCGGTCCCTCGGCCCTGGCTGCGCTCGACGAGATCGAAGAACTGAAAGCCCTGCTCACGGTGCCGGTGGAGGCGGTCGACGAGCGCTTCACCACCGTCACCGCGTCGCGGCGACTCCGAACGTCGGGTAAGACTGGTCGCCAACAGGCGGCACTGATCGACGCCGCGGCGGCCGCCGTACTTCTACAGAGCTGGCTCGACGGTCCCGGCCGGACCGCCGTGCCTGTCGAGGAGCAGTGAAAATGGCACGCAGAGGCGGGGTCGAGGAGCGGGGCGCGGGCGTCGAGGACGAGTTCGACGACTTCGCCCACGACGCCGAGGCCATCCCCGCCCACCAGTACGACGACGACGACCACGAGTACGAGGTCGTCCGCCGGCGTCGGCGGCGGCGAACCCCGCTGCGCCGGATCGTGGGCTGGTCCTTCGTGCTGCTGGTGGTGGGCGTGCTCATCGCCGGGCTGTTGGCCTGGCAGTGGGTCCAGCGGCGGATCGACCCGCCCGGCGACCCGGGCGAGCAGGTGGTCGTCCTCGTCCCGGAGGGTTCGACCACCGACGACATCGGCGAGATCCTGGCTGGCGATGGGGTCATCACCGATGCCTCCGTCTTCCGCTACTACATCCGGTTCCGGGGCGGCGGGCCGTTCCAGGCCGGCACCTACACCCTCCAGGAGAACTCGTCGATGCAGGAGGCGATCGACGTCCTCGCCGCCGGCCCGGCCCCGCCGCCGTTCGTCGAGTTCACCGTCCCCGAGGGCCTTACCCTGCCCGAGATCACCGAGGCCATGGCCGGCGGCATCGGGACGCTGAACGTCGACACGCTCAACCAGCTCGTCGCCTCGGGCCAGGTTCGTTCGCGGTACCAGCCGCCCGAGGTCGCCAACCTCGAGGGCTTCCTGTTCCCCGAGACCTACCGGCTCGATGAGGGCACCGACGAGCTGGCCGCGCTCCAGGTGATGATCAACCAGTTCGACGGGGTCGCCGACCAGCTCGACCTGGCCGGCGGGGCGGCCCGGCTGGGCCTGACCCCCTACCAGGTGCTGACGGTCGCCTCCCTCGTCCAGGAGGAGTCCGGCATCCCCGAGGACTCGCCGATGATCGCCCGGGTCATCTACAACCGGCTGGCCCAGGGCATCCCGCTCGGTGTCGACGCCACCATCTGCTACGTGCTCGGTGAGCGGCCGTGCGAGCTGACCGAGTCCGACCTGGCGATCGACTCGCCGTTCAACAGCCGCACCCAGGCCGGGCTGCCGCCCACGCCGATCGCCGCCCCCGGGCGGGCCGCGATCGAGGCCGCCCTCAACCCGGCCCCGGGGCCGTGGCTGTACTACGTGCTCGACCCGGAGGCCGAGATCGAGGGCGGCCACTTCTTCACCGACGACTACAGCGAGTTCCTGGCCAAGAAGCAGGAGTGCGCCGACGCCGGCCTCGGCTGCGGATGAGTTGAGCGGGGAACCCGAGCCCGCGGGGTCCGGGCCGCGGGCGGCCGGGGTCATCGGGCATCCCGTCGCCCATTCGCTGTCGCCTGCCATCCACGACGCGGCCTTCGCCGCCTGCGGGCTCGACTGGACCTATCTGGTCCTCGACGTCCCGCCCGGCCGCGGGGGAGAGGCGGTGCGGGCCATGCCGGCCCGCGGCCTGACCGGGTTGTCGGTGACCATGCCCCACAAGGAGGCGGCCGCGGCGGCGGTCGACCGGTTGTCCGACGATGCCGCCGCCCTCGGAGCGGTCAACACGGTCACCCTCGGTGACGACGGCGTGCTGACCGGCGAGAGCACCGACGGGGCCGGGTTCATCGACTCGCTGCGGGGCGACCACGGCATCGACGTCGGCGGGTGGCGAGCGGTCGTGATCGGCGCAGGCGGCGCGGCCCGGGCCGTCGTCCTGGCCCTGGCCGGGGCGGGGGCGGCCGAGGTCGGCGTGCTCAACCGGACGTCGTCGCGGGCCGAACGGGCCGCGGCCCTGGCCGGCGCCCGCGGATCGGTGGTCGCCGCAACTCGGGCGTCGGCGTCGGTCG
The DNA here is from genome assembly GCA_050744245.1 of Acidimicrobiales bacterium. GTDB lineage: Bacteria > Actinomycetota > Acidimicrobiia > Acidimicrobiales > JBOGGX01 > JBOGGX01. Next base: position 7,743 of record JBOGGX010000241.1, on the reverse strand, counting down.
CCTCGGCCGACCTCGTCGTCAACGCCACACCGCTCGGGATGGCCGGCGTCGCCGAGGGCGAACTGCCCGTAGATCCCGGCTGGTTGCGACCGGGCCAGGTCGTGGTCGACCTCGTCTACCGCCCCCTCGAGACCCCGTTGCTGCTGGCCGCGGTCGAGCGGGGGGCCCGCCCCGTCGACGGGCTGGGCATGCTCGTGCACCAGGCGGCCCACCAGTTCGGTCTGTGGACCGGGGTCGAGCCGCCGTTGCCGGTCATGTTCGACGCGGTCAGACGCCGGGTGTCCTAGGCGGGTTGGCCGGTCAGGGCTACTGGACGAGCCCGACGACGTTGCCGTCCGCGTCCCGGGCGATCGCCGTCAGCTTGCCCCCGCCGACGTCCTTGATCTCCTGCTGGGTCTGCGCCCCGTCGTCGAGGAGCCGCCGCAGGCTCGCCTCGATGTCGTCGACGTGGCAGTAGCCGACCGGGCCGGTCATGCCCTGGGCGTGGCCGTTGGGGTCGAGCCCGATCTCCTGGTCGCCGACCCGGAAGCCGACGTAGTACGGCGCGTCCGCATACGGCTCCACGCCCAGGAGGCCGCCATAGAGCTTCTTGGCCGCGGCCAGGTCCTTGACGGGGATGACGATGGTCTTGATGCCGTGGCTCATGATGTGCTCCTTGGGTCGTGTGCTACCGGGTGACGATGCCATGACGGATCTCGGCGACCAAATGTGACCGTCTGCATCGAGCCGGCAGACTGACTGGACATGGTCCGGGCGCTCGCGGTCCCAGACGCCGGCGACGTCGGTGACGGCCGTTCTGTGGCGGGTTCCGCATGAATAGTCGGCCCCAGACGACACAGAGGCGAGTTGGGGACGGCCGACCGGCCTTCCTGCCGCGCTCAGCCACCGCAGCGGTAGCTGAGCGCGGAAACATGGGCGGGACATGGGCGGGACATGGGCCGGACATGGGCCGGCGCAACCACTACGGCGATTCTGTGGCGGGTTCGGCATGAATAGCCGGCGCCAGACGACACAGAGGCGGGTTGGGGCAGGCGACGATCCCACCTAACGTTCGCCGCCGTGCTGGCGGTGGGGTGTGCGGCGCTCGGGTTGGTGGTGGCGTTCGGCCTCGCCCTCGTCGTCGAGCGGATCCCCGAGCCGCAACCGCTGAGGATCGGGGACCGGCTGGCGCTGGCGCTGTTCACGGCCGCCGCGTTCACCGCCGCCGCCATCCGCTTCGGCCCGACCGCGGAGCTCCCGATCTGTCTCTTCCTGTTCGCGGCGCTCATCACCGTGTCGGCCATCGACCTGCGGGTCCACCGGCTCCCCAACATCGTCGTGGCCCCGACGCTGGCGATCGGGCTCGTCGCCATGGCCGTGGTCTCGCTCGTTCGCGGCGACTGGGGGCCGATGGGGCTGGCCCTGCTCGGCGCGGCCATGTTCTTCGTGCTCCTGCTCGTCCCGCACCTGATCAGCCCGCGGGGCATGGGGTTCGGCGACGTCAAGTTGGCGGCCGTGCTCGGGCTGGCCGCCGGTTGGGTGGCGCCCACGGTGGCCGGCACGATCAGCCTGGTGTTCGCGGCCGCGGTGCTCGGCTTGGTGCTCGGCGTGCTCCTCGGGGTGGTGTTCAGGGCCGGCTGGCGGGGAACGTTCCCGCTGGGCCCGGCGCTGGCCGTGGCCGCGGTCGTCGTCATCCTCTGGAGCGAGTCGATCGTCGCCTGACCCGCCCGAACCCTAGAGTTCCCTGCATGCTGCGCTTCCTCACCGCCGGGGAGTCGCACGGTCGCGCCCTGGTCGTCATCGTCGAGGGGCTGCCGGCCGGGTTGGAGGTGACGGCCGACGAGATCGCAGACGAGCTGGCCCGCCGGCGGCTGGGGTACGGGCGGGGACCGCGCATGCGCTTCGAGCGCGACGAGCTGACCATCATCGGCGGGGTCAGGCACGGCCGCACGCTGGGGTCGCCGGTGGCCGTCGAGATCGCCAACACCGAGTGGCTGCGGTCGGACAAGTGGCACGCGGAGATGGCGGTCGAACCCGGCGCCACGGCCAGCCCGCTGACCCAGCCCCGCCCGGGTCACGCCGACCTGGCCGGGATGCAGAAGTACGGGTTCGACGACGCGCGCGACGTCCTGGAGCGGGCGTCGGCCCGCGAGACCGCGGCGCGGGTCGCCGCCGGCTGTCTGGCCAAGGGGCTCCTGCGGACGCTCGACGTCGACGTGTTCTCCCACGTCATCCAGATGGGCCAGGCCCGGTCCAAGGCGGCCGACCGACCCGGGCCGACCGACCTCGACACGGTGGACGCGTCGTCGGTCCGGTGCTTCGATCCGGCGGCCGAGCAGGCGATGATCGAGGAGATCAAGGCCGCGGCCCGGGACGGCGACTCGCTCGGCGGCGTGGTCGAGGTGCTGGCCTACGGGGTCCCGGTCGGGCTGGGCAGCCACGTCCACTGGGACCGCAAGCTCGACGCCATGCTGGCCGGCGCCCTCATGAGCATCCAGGCGGTCAAGGCGGTCGAGATCGGCGACGGGTTCGACGGGGCCGGGCGGCGCGGCTCGGGGGCCCACGACCCGATCCACTGGGACGCCGACCGGAGCCGCTACACGCGGGCCAGCGCCCACGCCGGTGGCATCGAGGGTGGGATGTCGGTCGGCGGGCTCGTCGTGGTCCGGGCGGCCATGAAGCCGCTGGCCACGCTCAACCGGCCCGTGCTCCAGTCGGTCGACACCGCGACCAAGCAACCGACGGTCTCGTTCAAGGAGCGCACCGACGTCACCGCGGTGCCGGCCATGGGCGTGGTCGCCGAGACCATGGTCGCCCTGGTGCTGGCGAGCGAGGCGCTGCGCAAGTTCGGCGGCGACTCGGTCGAGGAGCTGGTGCGCAACCACGAAGCGTTCACCCGAGGCCTTGGCTGACCACGTCGTGCTGGTTGGGCTCATGGGTAGCGGCAAGACCACCGTCGGCCGGGAGGTCGCCCGCCGGTCGGGACGGCGGTTCGTCGACAGCGACCAGCAGATCGAGGCGGACACGGGCCGAAGCGTGAGGGAGATCTGGAGCAGCGACGGCGAACCGGCCTACCGCCGGCTGGAGGCCGCGGCCCTGGCCGCGGCGGTCGCCGAGCCCCGGCACGCGGTCATCGCCGCCGCCGGCGGCGTGGTCCTCGACCCGGCCAACCGTCGGCTGCTCCGCACCAGCGGCACCGTCGTGTGGCTCGACGGCGATCCTGAGGTGCTGGCCGAGCGGGCCTCGACCGGCGATCACCGACCGCTGCTCGACGTCGATCCGGTGGCGGCCATGCGGTCGATGGCCGAGGCCCGCCGGCCGTGGTACGAAGAGGTCGCCACCCACCGGGTCGACGTGACCCAACTGGGGCCGGACGCGGTCGTCGACCGGGTGTTGTCGTTGCTGGCCGACGGGAGGTCGACGCGGTGATCGTCGTGCCCGTGGCGCTCGGCGACCGCTCCTACGACGTGCTCGTCGGGCCCGGGCTTCGCCACCGCCTGGCCGACACGCTGCCGGCCGGCGCGGCGCGGGTAGCCGTGGTCACCCAGGCCGCCATCCCCGTCGAGGTCGACCCCGGCGTCCCGTTCGAGGTGTTCACCGTGCCCGACGGCGAGCAGGCCAAGCGGCTCGACGTGGTCGAGGAGCTGTGCCGGGGGCTGGCCCGCTACGGGCTGACGCGGTCGGATGCCATCGTCGGTGTCGGCGGCGGGGTGGTGACCGACCTGGCCGGGTTCGCCGCCGCCGTCTACCACCGCGGCGTGCCGGTGGTGCAGGTGCCCACGACCCTGCTGGGCCAGGTCGACGCGGCGATCGGCGGCAAGACCGGCGTCAACCTGCCCGAGGGGAAGAACCTGGTCGGCGCCTTCTGGCAGCCGACGGCCGTGCTGTGCGACACCGAGGTGCTGGCCACCCTTCCGCAGCGTGAACAGGCCAGCGGCCGGGGCGAGATGGCCAAGTACCACTTCCTCACCGGGGTCGAGCTGGCCGACCTCCGCCTCGACGAGCGCATCGCCGAGTGCGTGCGGATCAAGGCCGCGGTGGTCGCGGCCGACGAGCGGGAGGGCGACCGGAGGGCGGTGTTGAACTACGGCCACACCCTGGCCCATGCCCTGGAGACCGCCGGCGGCTACGACCTGCGCCACGGCGAGGCCGTGGCCATCGGGTTGGTGTATGCGGCCGAGCTGGGCCGGGTCCTCGGGCGGATCGATGAGCGCAGGGTGGCTCGGCACCGGGAGGTGGTCGACGGCTACGGGCTGCCAAGCAGGCTCCCCGACGGCGCCGACCCCGACGAGTTGGTCAAGCTGTTCGCCCGCGACAAGAAGGTGGTGGCCGGGGTGACCTTCGTGCTCGACGGACCCAACGGCGTCGAGGTCGTGCGCGACATCGAACGGCCGGCCATCGACGCCGCCTTCGAGGCGGTGGCGTGATGGCGCGCCCGTCGGTGCTCGTCCTGCACGGCCCCAACCTCAACCTGCTCGGCACCCGCGAGCCGGAGGTGTACGGCTTGGGCCCGCTCGACGAGCTGATCGCCACCGTCTCCACGGCGGCGACCGAGCGCGGGCTCGATGTCGAGCACGTCCAGTCGAACCACGAGGGCGACCTGGTCGAGGCGATCCAGGCGGCCCGGGACCGCTTCGCCGCCATCATCATCAACCCGGGCGCCCTGACCCACTACGCCTGGTCGCTCCATGACGCCCTGCGCACGTTCGACGGCCCGGTGATCGAGGTCCACCTGTCCAACCCCAACGCCAGGGAGCCGTGGCGTCACACCTCGGTGGTCAGCCCGGTCGCCGTCGGTACCATCAGCGGGCTCGGACCCCTCGGCTACGTCCTGGCCATCGACGCGATCAAGGAGCTGCTCGCATGACGTCCCCATCCGCCGACCACGCCCAGCTGCCGCCCATGGATGTCGCCGGTCGGGCCGACCGGGTCCGGGGCCGGGTGGCCGAGCTCGGCTGCGACGGCCTGCTCGTCACCAATCTGGTCAACGTCCGCTACCTGACCGGCTTCACCGGATCGGCCGCCCTGCTGCTGGTGCTGCCGGACGACCTGCTCTTCGTGACCGACGGCCGCTACCAGGAGCGTTCGGCCGACGAGCTCGGTGCGTCGGGCGTCGACGCCCGGGTCGAGATCGGCCGCACCCAGGCCGCCCAGCAGGAGTCGATCTCGACCGCGGCCAAAGGCATGGGCCGGCTCGCCCTCGAGGCCGACCACGTCACCTGGGCCCAGCAGCAGCAGTTCGCGGCGTCGTGGTTCGACGCCGCGGAGCTGGTGTCGACCGAGAGCCTGATCGCCGAGCTGCGCCTGACCAAGGACGCCGGCGAGGTCGCCCGCATCGAGGCGGCCTGCGCCATCGCCGACGCGGCGCTGGGCAACGTGCGGCACCGCCTGCTCGAGCGGCCGACCGAGTCGGAGTTCGCGCTCGAGCTCGACGTCGAGATGCGCCGGCTCGGCGCCGAGGCGCCGTCGTTCGAGACCATCGTGGCCTCGGGACCCAACGGCGCCATGCCCCACGCCGTGCCCGGGCCCAGGGTGATCGAGGATGGCGACCTGGTCGTGCTCGACTTCGGCGCCCTCGTCGGCGGCTACCACTCCGACATGACCCGCACGGCCATGATCGGCGAGCCGAGCGCCGAGCAGCGGCGCATGCTCGACGTGGTCACCGAGGCGCAGGCCGCCGGGGTGGCCGCCGTCCACGGCGGCGCCGGGTGCGTCGAGGTTGACGCCGCCTGCCGCGACGTCATCACCGAGGCCGGCTGGGCCGACGCCTTCCTGCACGGGACCGGCCACGGGGTGGGCCTCGACATCCACGAGGATCCCCGGCTGTCGTTCTCGGCCAAGCCGGACGCCACCATCGCCGCCGGCTATGTCGTCACCATCGAGCCCGGCGTGTACCTTCCCGCCCACGGCGGCGTGCGGGTCGAGGACACCGTCGTCGTCACCGCCGACGGCTGCCGGACGCTCACCCAGGCCCCCAAGGACCCAGCATGGCCATCACAACCAACGACCTGAAGAACGGGATGGCCCTCAACCTGTCCGAGGGGCTGTTCCAGGTGGTCGAGTTCCAGCACGTGAAGCCGGGCAAGGGCGGGGCGTTCGTCCGCACCACCCTGCGCAACGTCCGCACGGGCGCGGTGATCGATCGCACCTTCCGGGCGGGCGAGCGGGTCGAGCAGGCGGTCATCGACAAGCGGGAGATGCAGTACCTCTACCGTGACGCCGACGACTACGTCTTCATGGACAACGCCAGCTACGACCAGCTCCATGTGACCCGACCGACCCTCGGTAGTGCGGCCGACTTCGTCGTCGAGGGATCGTCGGCCGTCATGAACATGTACGGCGGCGAGATCGTCGGCGTCGAGCTGCCGGCGTCGGTCGAGCTGACCGTGGCCCGGACCGAGCCCGGAGTCCAGGGCGACCGGGTGTCCGGTGCCCGCAAACCGGCGACGCTGGAGACCGGACTGGTCGTCCAGGTGCCGCTGTTCGTGAACACCGGCGAACGGGTCAAGGTCGACACCCGCAGCGGCGAGTACCTCAGCCGGGCCTGAGCGGCGCGCCGCCCCAGGCCCCGACCATGCCGACCTCCATCCCCGGATCCGGGCGCCGCGAGGCGCGCGAACGGGCGCTCGAGCTGCTGTACGAGGCCGAGTCGAAGGGGCTGGCGCCCGGTGACCTCGTCGCCGGGCTGCCCATCGATCCCGACCCCTATGCGCGCACCCTGACCGTCGGCGTCGGCGCCGATCTGGGCCGGGTCGACGAGATCATCTCGTCGACCTCCAAGGGCTGGCGGGTCGAACGCATGCCCGCGGTCGACCGCGCCCTTCTCCGCATGGCCGTCTGGGAGCTCGCCCACCGGCCCGAGATCCCGGTGGCGGTCGTCATCAACGAGGCGGTCGAGCTGGCCAAGCAGTACTCGACCGAGGAGTCTGGACGGTTCGTGAACGGTGTCCTCAGCCGGGTGGCGGCCGAGCTGCGGCCCGACGAGACCTGACCCGATCGCGGCGACCCGCATGTCCTATATCGACCTCGACGAGGCCGAGAAGCTGGCCGACCGCATCCTGATCCTGGCCGGCGGACGGATCGTCGCCGATGGCAGCGCCGACCAACTCGCCCGCACCGTCGCCGGACGCGCCGAGGTCCGGTGGCGCCGGGGCGACGACCAGTTCGTGCACGCCACCGGCGACGCCACGGCGTTCGTCCGCGAGCTCTTCGCTCAGCACGGCGACGAGGTGGCCGACCTCGAGGTCCGGCGGGCGAGCCTGGAGGACACGTACATGGCGATCGTGCACCGGGCCGAGACGGGGCAGTCCGTCGACGCGGTCGCCGAACCCCTGGAGGCCGGCCGATGAGTGAGCCCGCAGGGCGAGCGAACCATCAACACAGCCCGTCTTCGCCGCGGAGCGGCGAAGTGGTCACTGGTGCTCCGTGGGTCGGCGGTGACGTGAGCTGGTGTGATTCGAGGAGGCTGCACCAGTGACACCAATCGCCCACGCCGCCCGCCTCGGCCTCACCCGCGGTCTGATGGAGACCAGGCAGAGCCTCACCGATCGGGTGGACCTGACCTACAACATCGCGATCAACGGGATCCTGTTGTTCGTCGTGATCCTCCAGCGGGGCTCGACCATCGAAGGCACCTCGACGTCGCTGGCCGCGGCCACGCTGCCCAGCCTTCTCGGGATGACGGTGGTCATGGGGGGCTTCATCGGCGCGGCCAGCGTCCTGGCCGCCCACCGCGAGGACGGGACGCTGCTGCGCGCCAAGGCG
>JBOGGX010000240.1:0-27928 GCA_050744245.1 Acidimicrobiales bacterium | reverse complement strand
GCTCAACGCCGACACGCCGTCCTTCTGCGTGGCGAACAGCCAGCAGGCCGTGAACCACACCGTCAGCGGCGTGCGGGTCCGGTCGAAGATCGTCCCTGCCGTCGCCGACGTGCGCACCTTGCACCCGCGGCAGCGGAACGTTCCATCGCTCATCCGCCACCCGCCGTCGGGGCCGGCGCAGCCGGGACAGACGAACCCGTCCGGCCACCGCAGCCACTCGATGTAGTCCAAGCAGTCGGCGTCGGACGCGAACCACGACCCGAACTCACCACTGGAACGTGGGTAGTGCTGGCCACCGATCGGGCGCCCCGACACGCCCCCCAGGGTACGCGTCGTCAAGGCCAGTCAAGTGGATACCCCCAAGGCGCGATAACCACCCGAAGTTGGATGAGCCGGGGTCGACCACGACCGGGGTCTCGCGTTCGACCCGGTGACCCTGATGGAGCGGCGGCGGGCACTCATGCTGTTCGCCTGCGCCGGTCTGGTGGCCCTGCTCGGCGGCGCCAACGGCACCGAGACGACCTCCGCCGGCTCCGGTCGACCACGACGACGAACCCGAACGACACGACGGGGTCGACCGAGACCACGACCGCGTCGACCGACACCGGCACCGACACCAGCTGCTCGACCATCCCGGAGGACACGGCCGGCCCCTACCCCGGTGACGGTTCGAACGGGCCGAACGTGCTGACCGAGAGCGACATCGTGCGTCGCGACATCCGCTCCAGCTTCGGCTCGGCGTCCGGGGTGGCGCATGGTGTCCCGCTGTCGGTCGAGTTGACGGTGCTCGACACGGCCAACGGCTGTGCGCCGCGGTCCGGCGCCGCGGTCTACCCGTGGCCCTGCGACCGGGCCGTCCTGTACTCGATGTACTCGCAGGGCGCCACCGACCAGAACTACCTGCGTGGCGTGCAGGAGACAGACGCCGACGGGCGAATGTCCTTCACCAGCATCTTTCCCGCCGCCTACTCGGGCCGCTGGCCCCACATCCACTTCGAGGTGTACCCGGCGCTGGCCGAGGCCACGGCGGCCGGGACGCAGATCGCGACGTCACAGCTGGCACTCCCGGAGGACGTCTGCAAAATGGTGTACGCCACCGATGGTAAGCCAACTCGACGCAGTGCGCGCCGCCTGGCGGCGCGAGGTGCGTCGAGAATGAGTGCTCCGGCGGATCCCGCCTACTGGACCGGGGTGTTCTGGCGGGGGGGCGATCCACCAGCGGCCGTCCTGCTTGACCAGGACGTAGAGCGCGATCATCGCCCCGCCGCCCTCGATCACCCGGTCGTCCGGGCGCAGGAAGACGACGCCGGCGACGTCGTACCGCGCCCGCTGGTCGCGGAGGGGCCCGGCGTACGCCTGGCGGTGGGCCTCGAACAACGCAGGCCAACCCGAGAGCAACGCACCGGTGACGCCGACACCCGACGCGTCGGCGGTGAAGTGCCTCACGGCCAGGTCTGGGTCGTTGGTGTTGAAGGCGGTCTCGATGTCGGCGATCAACCGCGTGATGGCGTCGACATCGAGTGTGTGATCGGCGGTGGTCGTCGATCGTCGGCGGAGTTGCCGTCGTTGGCTGCATGACGAGCACCATCTCACATCAAGTGAACTTGAAGTCACGCGCGAGCCATCACCACGCCTGCTGCGCCAGGTTGAACACCCGTCTAGCGCACCCGCGGCACTCCAACCGCAGGCGCGGCGCGAGGTCGATGGGATCGAGCAGGGTGATGACGCGGCCACCACGGACTCGGCGGAACCGGCAGACAGAACAGGGGACAACGGCCATGCCGCACACGATGCGCGACCCCGCCCGGCCAAACATCCGTACTCGGTACCGATCTTCTCGATCAGACCGCCCCGGCGGCCAGATCCCCCCAGGCATTGTCGATCACGTAGAGCCAGCGCCCGTCGCCCTGGCGCCGAGCGACCTCGGCCGTCGTGGCCCCCATCGACAACGGGTTGCCGTCGGCGTCCTTGGCCTCGAGCAACCAGGTGTTGGCCAGGTAGGCCAGGTCGCCCACGGTCAGCACCAGCTTGGTGTCGAGCGTGATCCGACCCTGCAGGGCGAGAAACCCCCCGAGCGCCTCCCTTATCTCGTCGAGGCCGGTCGCCTGGCTGCCGGGCGCCGCGATCAGGGTCGCGTCCGGCTCGTAGAGCGCGATCAGGCCGTCGATGTCGCCGGCGTTGAACCGCTCCTCGAAGTGGCGGTGGATCTGGGCTGGGTCGGTGTCGGGCACTCGGCCGACTCTATTCGCCCGTGGCTACGAGGAGCCGAGGACGAACGAGGTCCCGACGGCGTTGGGCAGGAACGCCTGGGGCAGCGCCGCCGCGATGTGGTGCTGCGCCTTCCAACCGCCGCAGTGGCCGGGCACCACCAGGCCGGGCGCCAGCGCGACCAGCGCCTCGACTGTCCCCGCCGTGAGGCTACGGGGCGGCGATCGGGAGCCAGACGACCGCCAGGGCGGACAGCCGGATGTCGGACTTCTCCAACGGAATCTCGACCCGCTCGATGTTGGCCGCCCTCTCGTCCCAGGTCGCGGCCAGCTCGAGGAGCTCGTCGGCCAGATCGTGCTCGATCTGCTCAAGCGCGGTCCGCTTGTCGCTCACCCGGTCGGCGGCGGCGTCGACCCGGGCCTTGGCCGTGCCCGACCGGCCCCGCCTCGACCCGGCACCGCCGAGGGCGGTGGTGATCTTGCGCAGGCTGCGCCGGCCGCCGAGGAACACGTCGAGGACCGAGCCCGCCCCCCGCACCAGCTCGTCGTTGCGGGCCGCCTCGGCCGACGCCGTGGCCTGGCTGAGCCGGCCCTCGGCGACGCCCAGCGCCTCCTGCGCCCGCGCCAACCGGTTCTCGTACTTGGTGCGGAGCTTGGCCGCGGCCTCGTCGCCCGCGGCGTCGGCGGCCTGCTCGCACCGCGCCGCGAACGCCTCGTCGGACTCGTCCACCCTGGAATACAGCCGCAGGTCGGGGTTGCGGAGCACCGTCGTCGTGCGGTTGCGATACAGGTGTTCGGTGATCGCCTTCTCGATGTCGGTGAAGAAGCCCTTGTCACCGATGGGCGCCTCGGGCAGGACGAACAGCGCGCCGGAGGGCGCCGTCGCCACGAAGTCCCGCTCGTCGTAGTCGACGGGGATCGCCGCCGCCGGGTCGGTCGAAGCCGACAGCGGGTAGACCACTGCCTCCCACTGCTCGGCGTGGCGGACACCCGCCCGCTCGTCGTCGAACAGCAGCTCGACCCGGGCCACCGCCGCCGCGGCGTAGGTCGTCGAGGCCGCGTCGACGCCGATGTCGGGGCCCCACGGCGCGGCCGGGGCGAGGAACCGCACCGGCAGGCCGGGCGCCGACCGGGGCACGACGGATGTCTGGTCGACCGCCGGCTCCGGTGAAGGCGCCGGTGGTGCCGCGGTGCCCGCATGCTGGTCGAGCGCGGGCGCCGGGGCGGCTGCCGTCATGAGCGTGGCGATCTGCTCCCGCGTGAGCGGGCCGCGGAGGTACGCCATGGCCCAGCGGGTGGTGAACACGGTGAGCTTGTCGGTCCCCGCCTGGCGCAGCAGGAACTCGCGCTTGGCCAGCCCGCTGATGGTGGCGCTGGTGGTGGCCAGGTCGACCCCGCCGCTGGCCGCGGCCAGCCCGTCGATCAGGCGGGCCTTGTCCTGCTCGGTCTGGAGCCGACCGATAATCCAGGTGCCGGCGTTGGCGATGCCCTTGTAGTCGACATCGACCGGGTTCTGGGTGGCCAGGACCATACCGACCCCGAACGCCCTCGCCTGCTTCATGATGGTGAGGATCGGCTGCTTGGCCGGCGGGTTGCCGAGCGGCGGCACGTAGCCCATGACCTCGTCGAAGTAGACGAGGACGCGGAGCTGGTCGGTCCCCGGCTGGCGCCGCATCCAGGTGATGAGCTTCGACAAGACCGCGGTGACGACGAACTGGCGCTCGTCGTCGGACAGGTGCGCGATCGAGACGATCGCCGCCCTGGGCGCGCCGCCGTCCCAGAGCATGCCGGCGACGTCCAGGGGCGGCCCCGTCGACCAGGCGGCGAAGGCGGGCGATGCGAGCAAACCGTTGAGCCGCATGGCGAAGGTGGTGCGGTCTTTGGGCGGAAAGAACGTGTCGACGTCGAACACGCCGAGCTTGCGCACCGGCGGCTGCTGGACCTGACCGACCAGTGCGGCCAGGTCGAGGTCCCGACCCGCCGCCCAGGAGTGCTCGATGAGGTTCGACAGCAGGATGTGCACGCGGCTCGACAACGGGTCGGCCTGGATGCCGATCATGGCGAGCAGACCGGACACGAAGCCCTCGATCTCGTCGCGCATGGTCTCGATGTCGCCCGGGTCGGCCGGGGCGATGAGCGAGCCGACCAGGTTGAGCGGGCTGCCTGCGGTCGAGCCTGGGGTGTAGATGGCGGCCGCCGCCTTGTCCTTGAACGCCCGGATTCGGCTCCCGTCGATGCCCCAGCCGGCCAGCCCCTCCCGCCACGCGGCCGCGACCTGCGCCGCGTCGCCGCCCTCGACCCATGGGGCGAAGTCGGCCGGGCTCAGCTCAGGGAAGGTGAGCATGAGGTTCCCGAGGTCGCCCTTCGGGTCGATGATGAGCACGGGGACGCCCTGGAGAAGGGCCTCCTCGATGAGCACCACGCCCAGCCCGGTCTTCCCTGATCCGGTCATGCCGACCATGACGCCGTGGGTCGTGAGGTCGTTGGCCTTCAAGAGGACGGGCTGGCCCGTGCGCTGGTGCCCGGTGTCGACCGTCTCGCCCAGGAACAGCGAGCCCGCGGGCACCTCGATCACAGGCGGATCCTACGGTCTGGGCGCGGGCCGAACGGCAAGCCCGCGCAACCCGGCCCAGGCCAGATCGCCGAGCAGGGTGGCGTGGTCATCCGGGTCGCCGGCGAGCCCGCCCGCCAGCCAATGGCGGCTCGTCCCCTCGGCCAGGCCGACCAGCCCGTGGGCCAGGAGGCGACGGCCCTCGGCGTCGAGCCCCTCGACCTCGATCAGGACCGCGATGGCCTCGGCGATGGCGTTCTCGACCTCGAGCACCCTGTGGTTGAACTCCTCGTCGCGGCGGGTGCCACCGCCGAAGAGCACGCTGAACGCGTCCTCGTTCTCGGCCACGAACCGGAAGTAGGCCCGAAAGCCGGCCTCGACCTGCTCCCGCGGTCCCGGCGCTTTCGATGTCGCCTCGTCGATGGCCTCGAGCAGTTGGCCGCCGACGTCGTCGAGGAGCACCAGATAGAGCTGGCGCTTCGAACGGAAGTGTTGGTACAGCACGGGCTTGGTGACGCCGGCGGCCTCGGCGATGTCGTTCATCGACGTCGGGTGGAAGCCCCGCTCGGCGAACACGCGACGGGCGACGTCGAGCAGCTGGCGGCGACGCCGGGGCGCGGGGAGACGAGCGGCCACGTTGGTCAGAGCCCGCGCCGGCGATCGTCGCGCTCCGCCGCCCGCGCCGCGTAGCCGGCGATGATCGCCGGGGCCAGCACGATCGAACCGCCGACCAGACAGGCGGTGGTGACGCCGACCAGGACGGTTGTGAACGAGGTGGCGAAGCCGACCACGAGCAGCACCAGCGAGGCCAGGAACAGGCCATAACCGAGTCGTTGGCCGAGCCGGGCCGCGGCCGCGATCCGGGCGCGCCTGGCCCGTACCGGATCGGTCGGGGGCATCGTTCGCTCCACCGCTCAGGCGTCGTCCGGGCGCCGGTGCATGGCCTCGAGGACCTGGTGCTGGAGCCGCCGCATCCCGTCGAGCCATCGCTCAGGATCGTCGGCCTTGTGCCGGTAGTAGTCGGCCACTTCGGGGTGGGGGAGGATGAGGAAGCGACGTTCGGCCAACCCTTCGATGACGGCGTCGGCGACGTCCTCCGGTTCGATGACCCCCTGACTGATGACGACGGCGCCCGCCGGGTCGTCCATGGCATCGAGCAGCAGCCGGGTCCTGACCCCCTGTGGGCAGAGACACGACACGCCGATGCCGCGGTCGCCGTAGGTGATCGCCAACCACTCCGCCAGGGCCACCACCGCGTGCTTGGTCACCGAGTACGAGGCGTTGCCGATGTTGGTCAGGAGGCCGGCGGCCGACGCGGTGTGGAGCAGGTAGCCATCGCCCCGGTCGAGCATGGCCGGCAACACGGCGCGGGCCGCGTGCACATGAGCCATGACGTTGACGTCCCACAGGTGTTGCCACGTCTCGTCCGGCGTCTCCAGCCCGCCGCCGCCACCGAGGCCGGCGTTGCTGCAGAAGAGGTCGATGCGGCCGAAGCGGGCCTCGGTCCGCCGCACGACCGACTCGATGTCGGACGTCAGGCCGACGTCCGCGGTCAGGCCAAGACCGACCTCGCCGATCGACTCGACCGTCTCCGCCACGCCCCGCTCGTCGAGGTCGACCACGACGACGCCGCCCGCCCCCTCGGCGGCGAACCGCTCGACCAGGGCCCGCCCGATGCCGTTCGCCCCCCCGGTGACCACCGCCACCCGATCCCGCACCTCCATCGCGGCGCACGCTACCCGCACCGACGGCGGCGTCGGGCGGGCGGATCAGGTCAGGGTGCGGTGCAGGAGCGCCCGATCGTCGACCAGGGCCACCTGACCGTGGCGCCGCACGAACGTCACCGGGAGACGGTCGTCGCTCCAGCGACGGAGGATGTCGAGCTGACGGGCCCGGTCGGCCTCGACGAACCGGTAGTCGATGCGGGCGATGGGTTCGTCGCCCGACCCGAGCACGACCCGGGCGCCGGCCAGCGTGGCTTCGACACCGATCACGTAGACGTCCTGCACGACCTCGATGTCCTGGCCCATGGCCGGCCGCCCCTTCGTCGGTACAGATCGGTCGTCGCCGACGAAGGTTGAGCGGTTTACCTGGTGGAAGTGCGATCGTTGCGCCGCGAGCGCATGACCCGCAGGGGCACGGTGATGTCGGGATCGGTCGGGTCGGGTGGACTGTTCCCCAGGTCGATGTCGTCGTCGAGCAGCTCGATGTCGTCGCGCCAGATCGGATCGACGCCGAAGTCGCGGCCTCCGACGGCGGCCACGGCCACCTCCTCGGGCGGGATCCAATGTCGAAGGTCGGCAGGCGTGGCCGGGCCCCGTTCGCTCCTCCGGCGCCGGCGGGTGAGGTGGGCCACGACGTCGGCCGCGCCGACGGCCACGACGATGTCGCCGACCGAGACCACGGTCCGCCCGAAGGGCAGGGGCACGACGTCGCCCAGGACGGCCAGCCGTTCGCCCGGCCGCTCCATGTGGCGGTAGCCGGAGAGGTCGATGCCGCCGGCGTCGACCTCGGCTTGGCTGACGATGCCGGCCGACACCATCGCCTCGGGCCGCACCGGCATGCCCGCGTTCACGACGATGGCGAACAGGTTGAGGCCGAGCCCCAGGGTGAGCACGCCCATCCCTGCCAGGTGCAGGTTGCCGGACGTGAAGGCGACCAACCCGCCCAGCCCGGCCACGCCGACGATCACCGCCGGCGCGCCGTCGAGCCGGGTCGACAGCAGGGCGAGGGCGAGCCCGGCGGGGAGCAGCCCCCACCAGCGGGCCGACAGCCCGGCCAGGTGACGGGGTCCGGGCGGGATGACGCGCCCGACCACCAGCCCGACCAGGACGGCGAACCCGACCAACAGCACGGCGACGACCGTACCCAACCGGCCATCCCCGACCAAGGCACCCGAGCCCCGACCCACCCTTCGGGCCCCGTTCTGTGTCGAGTTGGGCGGCCATGGCGTGCGTACGTCTCCACAGAACGGGTCGGGGTGGGGGGCGACGACCGAGGTAGCGTCCCGCGGCATGGCCTACGACCAGCTCCTGTACCAGGTCGACGGACCGGTCGCCACGCTGACCATCAACCGGCCCGAGCGGCGCAACGCGCTGTCGTGGACCCTGGTCCGCGAGCTGCGCGCGGCCGTGGCCGACGCCAAGGCCGACGACGCCGTCCGGGTCATCGTCCTCACCGGAGCGGGCGACCGGGCCTTCTGCGCCGGCGCCGATCTGACGGGAATGGCCGAGGGGGCAGGGGCGGCCGCGCTCCACGACGGACGGGGTGAGCTGGCCGACCTGTTCCGCGACCTCTGGGCCCTGGGCAAGCCGGTGATCGCCCGGGTGCGCGGCTACGCCCTGGCCGGCGGGTTCGGCCTGGCCCTGGCCTGTGATCTGATCGTGGCCGCCGACGACGCCCAGTTCGGCACGCCGGAGATCGGCGTCGGGCTGTGGCCGTTCATGATCACCGTCCCGATCCTGCGGTCGATGCCGCCGCGGAAGGCGCTGGAGCTGATGATGACCGGGCGCCGGGTCGACGCGGTCGAGGCCGAGCGCATCGGTTTCGTGTCCCGGGTGGTCGCGGTCGACGAGCTCGACGCCGCCGTCGGCGAGCTGGCGGTCCAGCTGGCCTCGACGTCGCCGTTGACCATGCGGCTGGGCCGCGACTCGTTCTATGCCGTGGTCGACCAGCCGGCCGAGACCGCCCTTCGGCTGCTGCATCCCCTGCTCACCGTGGCCGCGTCGACCGACGACGCGGCCGAGGGCATCGCCGCCTTCGCCGAGAAACGCGCCCCGCAGTGGAAGGGAAGGTAGGCGATGGCCGACGACGAGCTGCACGACTGGAAGCCGCTCACCGACGACCTCCGGCTGCGCCGCGAGCGGGCCAACGCCATGGGCGGCCCCGAGCGGGTGGCCCGGCAGCGCGGCCTCGGCAAGCTGCCGGTCAGGGAGCGGCTCGACCTCCTCTTCGATTCCGACTCGTTCGTCGAGTACGGGCTGCTGGCCGACCACATGGACCCGGCGCTGGCGGCCAAGGGGTCGCTGGCGGCCGACGGCGTCGTCACCGGCATCGGCACGATCGACGGTCGGCGGGTGGCGGTGATCGCCTACGACTTCACCGTGATGGCCGGGTCGATGGGCGCGGTGGGGGAGCACAAGACGGCCAGGATCAGGGAGGTGGTGCTGCGCCAGCGCATCCCGATCGTCTGGCTGCTCGACTCGGGCGGCGCCCGCATCCAGTCGACCACCGGCTCGACCTTCGCCGGCGCCGGCGCCCTGTTCCGCGAGCAGGTGGTGCTGTCCGGCGTGGTGCCGCAGGTCGGTGCGATGCTCGGGCACTGCGCCGCGGGCACCGCCTACATCCCGGCCCTCACCGACTTCATCCCGATGGTCAAGGGGACGTCGTCGATGGCGCTCGGCGGCCGCCACCTGGTAAAGGCGGCCACCGGCGAGGACGTGTCCGAGGAGGAGATGGGCGGCTCCGACGTCCACAACCGCATCAGCGGCGTGGCCGACCAGGAGGTCGAGAGCGACGAGGCCTGCCTCGCGATGGTCAGGCAGTACCTGTCCTTCTTCCCGTCGAACAACACCGAGCCGCCGCCGGTCGCTGAGAGCGACGACCCGATCGAGCGCAGGTGCGACGAGCTCTACGACATCGTGCCCACCGCACCCCGCCGGGCCTACGACGCCCGACGGGTGATCGAGGTCGTCGTCGACCACAACGAGCTCCTCGAGGTCAAACCCCACTGGGGCCGCAACATCGTGTGCGCGCTGGCTCGGGTCGGCGGCCGCCCGCTCGGCATCCTGGCCAACCAGCCCATGGTGCTCGGCGGCGCGCTCGACGTGAACGCGGCCGACAAGGCGGCCCGGTTCGTGTGGCTGTGCGACGCCTTCGGGCTCCCACTCGTGTTCCTCCACGACGTCCCCGGCTTCATCGTCGGATCGGCCGTCGAGAAGCAGGGGATCATCCGCCACGGCGCCAAGATGCTGTTCGCCGTGTCGGAGGCGACCGTGCCGAAGGTGTCGATCGTCCTGCGCAAGAGCTACGGCGCCGGCTACTTCGTGATGAACGGAACCGCGTACGAGGCCGACTACGTCGCCATCTGGCCGACGGCCGAGATCGCGGTCATGGGGCCAGACGGCATGGTGAACATCACGATGCGCAAGCAGCTCGAGGCCATCCCCGAAGGCAAGGAGCGCGACGAGGCCCGCATCGCGATGGCCGACGAGTTCCGCAAGAACATCGACCCGTTCATCGCGGCCGGCCACGCCGCCATCGACGAGGTCATCGATCCGGCCGAGACCCGGCTGGCCATCTGGCGCGGTTTGGTGGCGTCGCAGACCAAGCAGGTCCAACGGCCGTGGCGCAAGCACGGCGTCCCGCCGGTGTGACCGCCTCTGTGTCGTCCAATGCTCGAATATCGTGCGTAACCCGCCACAGAACGGGTGGCGGCGTCTGTCCTTCTAGGGTGCGACCCCGATGAAGGACGTCAGGGCTGAGATCACGGCCAACGTGTGGCGGGTCAGGGTCGAGCAGGACCAGGCGGTCAAGCACAACGATGAGCTGGTGATCCTCGAGTCGATGAAGATGGAGATCCCGGTGGTCTCACCCTTCGCCGGTCGGGTGGCGGAGATCAGGGTCGAGCCCGACACCCAGGTGCACGAGGGTGACGTTCTCGTCGTCATCGACGACGGTTCGGACTGACCCCGGTCAGTAGGGCCGGATGGCGGTGACGCGTCCTCTGACCGCGTAGGTGGCGGCGTAGGCCACGACGGAGGTCACGCCGATGGCGGCGAGTACGAGCACAGGCCACGACCGTGGCCATCCCTGGTCGAGCATCGTCAGGTGGGCCGGCACGACGATGCCCAGGCCACGCCCGGCTTGGACGATGGCGCCGATGATGACCTGCTCGGCGACCGGGTCGGTCTCGGAGGCCAGGCACACCAGGCCATGCACGGCGCACAGCATGAAGGCGAGCTCCAATCCGCCGACCGCAGCCGGGTCGGGCAGGGCGGCCACGATGGCCGTCGGCCCGAGGATCCAGCAGGCGGTGCTCACCCGGCAGGTGGTGACCCGGCCGTGGCGGAGGAGGAAGGTCCACTTGCCGAACATGGCGGCGCCGGCCGCGTCGCGGAAGTCCTTCGGGAGGATGCGCCCGATGAAGGCCACATACAGCCCGGGGAACAGGGCCAGGTCGGCCGGCTCGATCGTGTTGGTAACGGCGAGTGCGCCGACCAGGTACGGCACGACGACGAAGGCGGCCGACACCGTCAGGGGCGCCAGCGCGCCGCGGTGGCTGATGCGGATCGGCCGGAGCGAGTAGGCGGCCTTGATGGCGAGCCCGGCCGCGACCACGACCGTGACCGCCCACCCCACGACGGCCGAGACCCCGATGGCGACGACGGCCGCCACCACCGCGACCAGACCGAGCTCTCCTCGGGTGGCGTGCCCGGACACCAGCGGCCGGCCCCGGGCGCTCGCCAGGTTGACCCGGTCGATCGCCTCGTCGGCCAGGTCGTTGAGTGCGGCCGCGTTGACGAACCAGCCGGCGCGACCGGCCCGGCCGGAAATCGTTCCACGGCGTGTCGACCCAGAGCCGGCGCCGCTCAGAAGTTGGCGGGGAGCAGGCGGGAGAGGTTCTCGAAGAAGATGAAGAGGGCGACCAGGAAAACCGGCGCGCCGACCAGGTACGTCAACCACGGCGAGCGCCGGTTGGCGAAGCGGCGGGCCACCAGCCAGACGACCAGACCGATCAGCACGCACACCGCGGCCCACAGCACGGCCGGCAGCTTCGGCGTCGCCTCGCCCGACACGTCGAGCTCCCCGGGTTCCCCTGGCGCCGGCGCCGGTTCGCCCTCGGCGGGAGGCAAGGGAATGGCCACCGGTTGTCCCGCCAGGTCGGCCACCACGATGATCCGCTGCCGGGCGCTGTACTTCGGGTGGCACGACGTGAGCGTCAGCTGGTTCGTGGTCGTCGGCGCCAGCACCTCGCTCTGGTCGGGCCGGACGATGAACGTCTCCCGCACGGTGTAGACGAAGCGGCCCTGGACAGTGGTCGTGAGGATCTCGTCGCCGGGCTCCAGCTCCTCGATGCGGTTGAACGGCGCCCCGTAGGTCGTGCGGTGGCCGGCGATCGCCGCGTTTCCGGCCTCGCCCGGCAGCGGCGTGTCGCGGTAGTGACCCGGGCCCCGCTTGAGGTCGCGGACGCTCACGCCGGACACGAAGACGTCGTCCACCGCGATGCGGGGGATCTCGATGCGGCCCGCGGCGTCGCCCTCGGCCGGCCGGGTGGCGCCGCCGGCGACCGTGCCGGGGACGATCGAGGTCGGTGTGGCCTCTGGCGCCGGCGGTGGCGCGCCGTCGGTGGCCGTGGTGCTCGTGGCCGCACCCGCCTCCGCCTCGGCCAGCAGGTCGTCGAGTTCGGCCTCGAGGTCGTCCTGGGCCCTGGCCGTCTGCAGCGACGTGCCCCAGAGCTGGTAGGCGACGAACAGCAGGATGAGCACGCCCGCCGCGATCATGACCCGGCCGACGCCACCGACGACACGGGTGGCCCATTCGCTCGTGGCGGGCCGGCGACGTTGCCGGTGCCAGTCCAGGTCGGGCACCGGCGAACGGTACCAACGGGTGTTCGAAGAAACACGACGCACCTGTCACCGGTATGCGGTGCTCAGTGCGTCGAGAATGGTTGGGACCGCAAACTCGACGCACTCAGCACCGGTATGCCGTGCTCAGTGCGTCGAGAATGGGCTGCTCTTGGTCGGCGAAACCGGCCGCCGGTACCCTTTGGGCTGGTCGTGCTGCCCGTCATCCACCTTCGTGCCGCGGTGTCGCGGCTGGGCCGATTCCCGGCCCTCGCCGGGGTCGACCTCGACGTGGCCCGGGCCGAGACGGTGCTCCTCCAGGGGCCGAACGGTGCGGGCAAGACCACGCTCCTGCGGGCGTTGGCCGGGCTGGTGCCGTTCGTGGCGGGGGAGGCCGTCGTGCTGGGGGCCGACCTGCGACGCCATCCCACCGTCGTCCGCACCCGGGTCGGGCTGCTCGGCCACGCCACCGCCCTGTACGACGACCTGACCGTGGCCGAGAACGTGCGGTTCTGGTCGCGGGCCGCCGGCGCCACAGGCGAAGCGGCGGACGAGGCCCTCGGCCTCCTCGGCCTCGACGATCGGCTGGCCTCGGTGCCGGTCGGCAAGCTCTCGGCCGGTCAGCGCCGCCGAACGGCCCTGGCCGTGGTCGTCGCCCGCCGGCCCGAGCTCTGGCTGCTCGACGAGCCGCACGCCGGGCTGGACCAGTCGGGCCGGAACATCGTCGACGGGCTCATCCGGGGCGCGACCGCGGCCGGGGCGACCGTCGTCGTCGCCTCCCACGAGCTCGAGCGGGCGACCACCGTGGCCGACCGGATCGTCACCATGGCCGGTGGGATCGTCGTCTCCGACACCGCCGACACGGCCGACACCGCCTCACCGCCACCCACTCCCGACCCCGAGATCGCCCGTGTTCCGTGAGGCGGCGCTGGTCGCGGCCAAGGACCTGCGGGTGGAGGCGAGAAGCCGGGTCACGACCAACCAGGTGATCCCCCTCGCCTTCCTCATCCTCGTCCTGTTCGCCTTCGCCTTCGACCCCGACAGCGGCATCCTGGCCCGGGCCGCCGGCGGACTGTTCTGGATCGCGGTCCTCTTTGCCGCCCTGCTCGCCCTGCAGCGCACCTTCGCCATCGAGAGCGCCGACGCCAACCGCGACGCCCTGCGTCTCTCCGGCCTCGACGGCGCGGGCGTGTTCCTCGGCAAGGCGGCGGCGGTCGGCGCCCAGCTGCTCGTGCTCGAGTTCCTGCTGCTCGTCGGCGTGTTCGTGCTCTACGGCGCCGAGATCGAGGGCGCCGTCATCCCTGCGCTCGCCCTCCTGCTCGGCGCCTGCCTGGCCGCGACCGCCGGCCTGGCCGCCGCCGGTACGCTCTACGCCGCGTTGGCCGCCGGGCTGCGAGTGCGGGAGACCCTGCTCCCGCTCCTGCTGCTCCCGGTGCTCGCACCGGTGCTCATCGGGGCCAGCCGGGCCTTCGAGTCGGCACTGCGGGACACGCCGGGCGAGGGCTGGGCGTGGGTCGGTTTGCTCGCGGTGTTCGGCGCCATCTACACCGCACTCGGGCTCCTGGTGTTCGGGGCCCTCCTGGAGGAATCGTGACGGCAACCAGCCAGCGGCAGGTCCCGGAGCACACCGGGTCGACGGGCACCCGGATGCTCGGCGCGGTCACCCTGGCCGGGGTTCTGGTGTTCCTCCTGCTGGCCCTGGTCATCAGCCCGCCGGAGGTCGACCAAGGCGAGGCGGTGCGGCTGCTCTACCTCCATGTCCCCGCCGCGGTGCTCACCTACGTCGCCTTCTTCACCACCGCGTTCGCCAGCGCCATGTGGCTCTGGAAGCGGTCGACGGGCTGGGACCTGCTGGCGGTCGCGTCGGCCGAGATCGGTGTGATCTTCTGCGGGCTGACGCTCGTGATCGGGATGCTGTGGGGCGAGCCGATCTGGGGGACCTGGTGGACCTGGGATGCCCGGCTGACCACCACCGCCCTCCTGTTCCTGCTGTATGTCGGCTACCTGGTCGTGCGCCGACTGCCGATCGAGGCCGACCGGCGCCGCCGGTACGCGGCGTGGGTAGGTCTGCTGGCCGTGGTCGACATCCCGATCGTCCACTACTCGGTCGAGTGGTGGCGGGGCCTCCACCAGGGGCGCACGCTCGACCCGATCGACACCAAGATCGACGACCTCATGCTGTTCACGCTTCTGTTCGGCTTCGTCGTCTTCGCCCTCGTGTTTGTCTGGCTGCTCGGCCATCGCTTCCGGCTGGCGTGGCTGGAGGACAGGGTCGAGCGACGGCTCGACGACGACCTGCTCGACGAGCGGCGGGCCGAGGCCCGGGCCCCCGACGTGGCCGACGCCGTCACCACAGTCACGTCCACCGGAGCGTCCACGTGAGCGGTGAGTTCTGGGGCTTCGTCGTCGCCGGCTACGGGGTCACGGTCGCCGCCATCGGCGGCTACGCCGTGTGGGTGCTGCGCCGCGGCCGGCGCCTGTCGAAGCTGGTCCCGCCCGAGGAGCGACGGTGGACGTCGACCTGACCCCGCGCCCGACGGGCGCGGGCGATGGCGACGGCGACGGCGACGCGCCCTCGTCGGCGCGGACCCAACGGCGCCGCAGTCCGTGGACGGTGGCGCTGCTGGTGTTGCTGCTCGGCGCCCTGAGCTTCGTGGTGTTCCGCGGTCTGACCGACGCCACGTTGTACTTCTACAACGCCGACGAGGCGGTCGAACGTCAGGACGACCTGGGCGACCGCCGGTTCCGCCTCCAGGGCGAGGTGCAGGACGACGTGGTCGAGACCGATGCCGGCGCCCGCTTCACCATCGCCTTCAACGGCGTGAGCGTCGTCGTCGACCACGTGGGTGACCCGCCCGACCTGTTCCGCCCGGGCATCCCGGTCGTGCTCGAAGGGCGCTGGGCCGGCGGGGTGTTCGCCAGCGACCGGATGCTGGTGAAGCACTCGGAGGAGTACAAGGCCGAGAACCCCGACCGGGTGCCGTCCGACGCCCCGTGAGAACGCCGTGAACGCGCAGCTGGGCTCGATCGGCGTGCTCGTCGGCTTCGCCACCGCCCTGGCCGCGGTGGCCACCCTCGGGTACGGGCTCGTGAAGCGGAAGCCCGAGGTGCTCGAGGTGTCCCGCCACTACGCCTGGATGATCACGGCCGGCGCGGTGCTCGCGGTCATCGCCATGGAGCGGGCCCTCATCACCCGCGACTTCACCATCGAGTTCGTGGCCCGGAACGGGTCGTCGCGCACGCCGGCGCTGTTCAACGTGGCCACCCTGTGGGCCGCCCTCGAAGGGTCAATCATCCTGTGGGCGTTGGTGCTGGCCGGGTACATCCTGGCCGTCACGTTCAAGTTCCGGGCGCGGCTGCGCGACCCGCTGGTCGGCTGGGCCCTGCTCACCATGTTCGCCGTCGCCCTGTTCTTCTTCGGCCTGATGCTGCCGGGCATCGGTGCGGCCGACCCATTCACCTCGTTCGACCCGCCGGTCGGCTACGACGGTCCCGGCCCCAACCCGCTGCTGCAGAACCACGTGCTGATGGCGTTCCATCCGCCGATGCTCTATCTCGGCTACGTCGGGTTCACCGTGCCGTTCGCCTTCGCCATCGCCGCCCTGGCCACCGGCCGGGTGGGGGAGGGTTGGCTGGTCGAGACCAGGCGGTGGACGCTGTTCGCCTGGGGCTTCCTCACCGTCGGCATCGTCCTCGGCGCCTGGTGGAGTTACGAGGTGCTGGGCTGGGGCGGGTACTGGGGGTGGGACCCGGTCGAGAACGCGTCGCTGCTGCCGTGGCTCACCGGCACCGCGTTCCTGCACTCGGTCATGGTCCAGGAACGGCGGGGGATGCTCCGCGTCTGGAACCTCTCGCTGCTGTGCGCCACCTTCG
This sequence comes from Acidimicrobiales bacterium, assembly GCA_050744245.1. Classification (GTDB taxonomy): domain Bacteria; phylum Actinomycetota; class Acidimicrobiia; order Acidimicrobiales; family JBOGGX01; genus JBOGGX01. Next base: position 11,732 of record JBOGGX010000240.1, on the reverse strand, counting down.
CCCTGACGATCCTGGGGACGTTCCTGACCCGTTCCGGCGTGCTGGAGTCGGTGCACGCCTTCACCGAGTCGGGCATCGGCGCCTTGTTCCTCGGCTTCTTCCTGCTGGTGGTGCTGGTGACGCTGACCCTCATCGGCTGGCGGGGCGACCGGCTGCGGGCGCCGGGACGGATCGACTCGCCGCTGTCGCGTGAGGCCGGCTTCCTGGCCAACAACGTGGTGTTCGCCCTGTTCGCCTTCGTCGTGCTGTTGGGGACGACGTTCCCCCTGTTCGTCGAGGCGATCAACGACCAGCAGCTTTCGGTCGGCCGGCCGTTCTTCGACGTCTTCGGCCAGGCCGCGGCGGTGGTGCTCCTCTTCCTCATGGCGGTGGCGCCGGTGCTGCCGTGGCGCAAGACCAACGCCAGCACGCTGGCCCAACGGCTGTTCTGGCCGGCCTGGGCGGGGACCGCATCGGTGGTGGTGGCCGTGCTCGCCGGGGCCAGGGGCTTCACTCCGTTGCTGGCCTTCGGGCTCGGAGGCTTCGCCGCCGGGTCGGCCGCGCGCCAGATCGTGCTGGCCACCCGGCGGCAGGGCTGGCGGGGTCTGATGGGACGGGCCAACGGCGGCATGGTCGTCCACCTCGGCGTGGTGCTGATCGCGGTTGGTATCGCAGCCAGCGGCACCTACGCCACCCAGCGCGACGTGCGGCTCGCCGAGGGTGAGTCGGCCGCGGTCGGCGGGCACACCGTGCGCTATCTGGGGGCGACCACCGAGGAGCGGCCCGAGAAGACGGTGGTCGGCGCCCGGGTGGAGATCGACGGCGGCCAGGTGTACGAGCCGGCGCTCAACATCTTCAACGCCAGCGCCGAGCAGTCGTCGGGCCAGCCCATCCAGACCCCATCGGTGCGGACCGGGCTGATCGACGACGTCTACCTCGTCCTCCTGTCGGCGCCGTCGGGCGACTCGGTCAGCCTGCGGGTCATCATCCAGCCCCTCGTCGCCTGGCTCTGGGCCGGCGGGGTGCTGATGGCGATCGGGACGGTCCTGGCCGCCTGGCCGGGCCGACGGCGCCGGCCGACCGATCCGGTGTCGGCGGCCGTCGGCGGCCCGGTCGAGGAGCGGGTTCCCGAACCGGTCGGGGTCGGCTGATGGAGCAGGTACTCGATGCCGATGCTCCCGTGCGGACCCGGCCGCGCCATACCGTGCTCGCCATCGCCGTCGTGGTCGCGGTGGTGTTGGTCGCCCTGTTCGTCGTGCTGGCGACGAGCGAGCCGGGGCGCAACACCTTCGCCGACAGCCCGTTGCTGGGTGAGGTCGCCCCGGCGCTGACGGGCGAGACCCTCGACGGCGGGAGCTTCGACCTCGACGGCGAGCGGGGCCGGTGGGTCGTCGTCAACTTCTTTGCCTCATGGTGTGCGCCGTGCCGCCAGGAGCACCCGGAGCTGGTGTCGTTCGCCCAGCGCCACGACCAGGCGGGCGACGCCGTGGTCGTGAGCGTCGTCTACAACGACGACACCGACGCGGTGCGGGAGTTCTTCGACCGCAACGGCGGCGACTGGCCCGTCGTCGTGGGTGACACCGGCCCAGACGCCCTCGAGTGGGGCGTGGCCGGCGTGCCCGAGTCGTACGTGATCGACCCGCTCGGCTTCGTCCGCTACAAGGTCATCGGCGGGGTGACCTCGACCGGTCTCGACCGGGCCCTCTCCCAGCTGGAGGGGGGCGGGTGACCGCGGTCTGGTGGGCGGTGATGGGGGTCGTGCTCGCCGCCGCGCTGGCCTTCGGCACGTTCGGTTCGCGGCCGGCGGCGACGGCCGACGACCGCATGTGGGCCATCTCCGAGACGATCAAGTGCCCGACCTGCCGCAGCCAGTCGACGGCCGACTCCGACGCCCCGGCGTCGCAGGCGATCCGCGACGAGATCCTCCGCCGCATCGACGACGGCCAGAGCGACGACGAGATCAGGGCCTACTTCGCCTCCCGCTTCGGCGAGCAGATCCTGCTCACGCCGCGTGCGTCCGGGGCGGCCGGACTGGTGTGGATCCTGCCGGTGATCGCGCTGGTGGCGGCGGCCGCCGGGCTCACCTTCGCGTTCCTGCGCTGGCGAAGATGGGAGACGTGACGCCTCCGGGACCGGCGGCGGCCCGCAAATCGCGGGTCGACCGTCCGGCAACGTCGGGGCCACCGGAACCGCCGGTGGCCCGGGTCACCAGGGGCGCCAGGGTCGACCCCGACCTGCTGGCCGGGCTGGAGGAGCAGCGGCGGTTCCTGGTCCGGTCGCTCGACGATCTCGACCGCGAGGTCGAGGCCGGCGACCTCGACCGGGACGAGTACGAGGCGCTGCGGTCCGACTATCGGCGCCGCGTCGACCGGGTGGAGGCGGCGATCAGCGATGGCCGGGCGGGTCTGGCCGCCAACCGGCGACCCCGGTCGCTGGGGCGCTCCGCCGCGGTCGTGCTGGCGGTGGCGCTGGTCGCGGTCGGGTTGGGTGTCGCGGTGGCGAACGTGGCCGGGCGGCGGTCGCCGGGTGCGACGTTGACCGGCAACGACCCCCGCACCGAGAACCGCACCCTGCTGCTCGACTGTCTCGAGCTCGACCGTCAGGCGACGGCGGGCGAGGCCACGGTGAACGAGGCGTTCCAGTGTTACGACACGCTGTTCCAACGGGATGGCGAGGATCCCTTGGTGCTGGCCAACTTCGGTTGGTTCCTGTACCGGGCCGGTTCGAGCGCGGGCCAGGCCGAGCCGATCGGGGCCGGTCTCAGCTTCGTCGACGAGGCCATCCAGCTCGACCCCGACTACCCGGACGCCCACGCCTACCGGCTCATCATGCTCACCCGCGAGGGCCGGACCGACGAGGCCCGGGCCGAGCTGGCCACCCTCGAGGGGCTCAACCCGCCCCCCGAGATCCGCGAGCTGCTCGAGCCGATCCGGGCCCAGCTCGACGGCGCGGTCACCACAACGACCACCACCTCCGGGGGCGGCTGACCGTTCTGTGGCGACTTGCGCACGCTCTTCCGGCCCAATCCGGCACAGAGGTGGATTTCGGGCGTGACCGTTCGCCTCGGTGGGGGACAGGGCTTCTACGGCGACGGCATCGGCCCGGTGGCCGACCTGCTGGCCGCCGGGCTCGACTACTTCGTCGGCGAGGCGCTGGCCGAGCTGACCCTGGCCATCCTGCAGAAGGACCGTCAGCGCGACGAGTCGCTCGGCTACACCCGGGACCTGCCTCGGTACGTCGGCGCGGTGCTGCCCTATGTGCTCGACGGCGGCACCCGGTTCATCACCAACGCCGGCGGCATCAACCCGATCGGCGCGGGCCGGGCGGTGCGGTCCACCCTCCGCGACCACGGCGTCTCCGGGGTGACGGTGGCCACGATCGTCGGCGACGACGTCCGCGACCAAGGCGAGACGATCGGACTGCCCGCCGACACGCTGTTCGCCAACGTCTACCTCGGCGCCCGGCCCATCGTCGCCGCCTTGGCCGGCGGGGCCCAGATCGTCATCACCGGGCGGGTGGCCGACGCCTCCCTGTTCCTCGCCCCGCTCGTCCACGAGTTCGGCTGGGCGTTGGACGACTGGGACTGCCTGGCCGCCGGGGTGGTGGTCGGCCATCTGCTCGAGTGCAGCGGCCAGGTCACGGGGGGCAACTACTCGGGCCGGTGGTGGGACAACCCCGATCCGCAGCGGATCGGGTTCCCCATCGGCGAGGTCGAGCCCGACGGGTCGGCGGTCATCACCAAGCCGGACGGCACCGGTGGGATGGTCACGTTCGACACCGTCCGCGAGCAGCTGCTGTACGAGGTCCACGACCCCAGCCGCTACCTCAACCCGGACGTCACCGCCGACCTCACGTCGGTTCGGCTCGACGACGGCGGCCCCGACCGGGTGCTGGTGCGCGGCGCCCGCGGCGGCCCGCCGCCCACCACCTACAAGGCTCTGGTGTGCCGGCCCGCGGGCTGGGCCGGCGAGGTGCGGCTGGCCTACTCGTGGCCGGACGCCGAGGCCAAGGCCCGCGCCGCGCTGCGATTCGTGCGAGGCGGGGCCGAGGCCAACGGCGTGCCGGTCGAGGAGTGGCACGAGGAGTACTTCGGGGTCGACGCGTTCGGCGGTCCCACCGTCGATGTGCCCGAGGACTTCGACCCGCCCGAGGTGATCGGCCGCCTCGCCTGGCGCACGGCCGACCCGGAATCGGCGGCCCGGGTCAGTGCCGAGGTCGGCGTGCTCGGGCTGTCGGGCCCGCCCACCATCGCCGGCACTGGCCGCGGCCGCGACGGCCGGCCCAGCCAGCTGCTGGCGGTCGACTCCATCGCCATCGACCGTCACCTGGTCGACGCCCAGGTCCGCATCGACATCGAGACCGTCTGACCACCCTCCGGACCCTCCAGACCCCCCAGACCGCCCAGACCGCCCGAATGTGGGGTGCTTATCGCGCCCATAGGCGCGATAAGCACCCGAAGATCGGACCGGGGGACAGGGTTGAGCCGAGCCGATCAGCCCACCTGTCGCAGTACCAGGGCGTTGACGATGGGTTCGCCGAAGCGGAACCGATCCCGGAAGCGGAATGCGGAACGGCCCGTCGGCCACCTCGACCTCGAACCGGTGCACGACGGCGAAGTACCGGCCCACGTCCCGGGCGATGTCGTAGCCGACCAGGAGCGGGGTGCCATCAGCCAGCACGTCGAGATCCAGGGCCGAGGGCCGCGGCAGCCGATCTTCGTACGAGCGACGGGTTGCCGCAGACCATCGATGGGTCGAACCAGTTGTAGTTGTGGTCGAAGGTCCCGTCGCCGTTGTTGCCGCGGTACTGGTCGACGAGGGCCGGATGGTCGAACTGGACGCCGGTGTCGATGTTGGCCACGACGATGCCCTCGCCCCGGACCCCGAACTGGTCCCAAACGTCTGGCGCGTTGATGGCGTCCAACCCCCACTCGGTGCCGTCGATCTCGTGATCGGGTTCGATTGGTTGAGGGATCTCGTAGGTCCTCGGGGCGGTGATCGCGGCGACCTGGGGATGGGCCGCCATCGCGTCGAGCACCGTGGCGTCGCCCGTCACCAGGATCGCGTTGGTGATGAAGTACGCCCTGTACTCGACGCCAAGCGCGTCGAGCGAGGCACGGACGTCGGCCTGGCTGCGCTCGGCGAACTCGGTGAGCGTGTCGTAGACGAACTGCCCGCGGGCCGCCCAGTCGGCGATGCCGTTGGCGGCACTGAGGGAAGGCCGGCCGTTGACGCGGACCCAGAAGATGGCCACCGCTCGCATCTACCTGCTCGCGGACCTGGGCCTCGACCTTGTCGGCGGCCTCCGGGCCGGCTGCGCCACCGAGGCCGCCGCACCCGCAGGCACGGCCAGGGCGATGACCAGCACGAGCGCGGTGAAGAACCGGGCTCGATGGGTGCGCCGCGACGATCGACCGACCATTCCCTGGCTCATGTGCTTCCCCTTTGACTCACGTTCGGGTGGTGCGGCCCGGCGGTACGAACCGCCCCCCGCCGCCGAAGCGACGGGAGGCGGCCCGCGTGGGGGTGCTGCGGTCGGTCAACCGGCAACGCCGACGTGGCCGGTCGAGCCAGGCCGAGGAGGACGAGGATCAGCAGCGTCGCTCCGGCCGCGCCCACGGCCATGGAAATCGGGCGCGGACGGACGACGCGGTCGAACCGCGTGTCGCACTGTGCGTCCCCCTTCGATTGCCCGGGCGCACCTACGTTCCGCGGCGGCACGCCCACCGCAGTTTGCCGTCGCGACGATGGGCCAAGTCAAGGACAGGACCGGGGCAAATTGCCGTCACTTTGTCGTCATCGGTCCGCATTACGAATCACGGAACTCGGCTACCGGTGGCGGTCCGCGCCCCGGCCCGGTCGTAGCATCGCCGGGTGGCGGACGGCCCGGTACGCGTGCTGGTGGTCGACGACGACCCCAACGTGTCCGAGGTCGTGACGCGCTACCTCGAACGCGAGGGGTTCGCGGTCGAGGCGGTGAGCAACGGTGTGGTCGCCCTCGACCGGGCCCTGGCCGACCCGGCCGACCTCATCGTGCTCGATCTGATGCTCCCCGGGCTGTCGGGGTTGGAGGTCTGCCGTCGGCTGCGCCAGATCACGCCGGTACCGGTGATCATGCTGACGGCCAGGGGTGAGGAGAACGACCGGATCGCCGGGCTCGACCTCGGGGCCGACGACTACGTGGCCAAGCCCTTCTCGCCGAGGGAGCTCACCTCACGGGTCAAGGCCGTCCTCCGCCGGTCGCGCGGGGCGGTGGCTGCGCCGGCGCCCGACCTCCCCGCCCGCCTCGACACCGGCCCCCTCGCCGTCGACGTGCTGGCGCGTGAGGTTCGTCTTGGCGGCGAGCCGGTGGCCCTCACGGTCAAGGAGTTCGATCTGCTCGTGTTCCTCATGCGCCACCCCCGCCGGGCCTTCCGGCGGGAGCAGCTGCTCGAGGATGTGTGGGGCTATGCCTACGGTGACACCTCGACGGTCACCGTCCACGTGCGTCGGCTGCGGGAGAAAATCGAGGACGACCCGTCCAACCCCACCCGCATCGGCACGGTGTGGGGCGTCGGGTACCGGTTCGAGGGGACGGCTCCAGGATGAGTCTCTTGGGCCTCAGCGGCCGGGACGTTGTCGTCATGGCCGTGCTCGCCCTGGCGACGTCGGCCGCGGTCGCGGCCGCGGGCTGGCTGGTGCTGTGGCGCTGGCCTCGCACCTCGCTCAGGGCTCAGATCGCGGTGGTGTCGCTGGTCGGCACTGCGGCCACGGTATCGAGCGTGCTGCTGGCGGCCAGGGCCATGTTCGTCTCGAGCCACGACGCGGCGGCCGTCCTGGTCGCGGTGATCACCGCCGGCCTGGTCGGCGTGGTGGCGGCGGTCGCGTTGGCCCAGCGGGTGTCCCGCGCCAGCGCCGCGCTCGGCGCGGCCACCGGGGCCATGGGGGAGCAGGCTTTCGCCGTGCCCGCGGTGGCCACGGCCGAGCTCGACGATCTGGCCCACCGCCTGGAGGAGACCTCGGCCCGCCTCAACCGGGCCCGGCTGCGCGAGCAGACCCTTGAACGGTCGCGGCGCGAGCTGGTGGCGTGGGTCTCGCACGACCTCCGCACCCCGCTGGCCGGCATCCGGGCCATGGTTGAGGCGCTGGAGGACGAGGTGGTGACCGACCCTGAGGTGGTCGCCCGCTACTACCGGTCCATGCGCCAGGAGGCCGACCGGCTGGCCCGGCTCGTCGACGACCTGTTCGAGCTGTCACGCATCGAGGCCGACGCCCTGCAGCTCACCTGCGAGCTGGTATCACTGGGCGACGTTGCGTCCGATGCGCTGGCGTCCGCCGCCCTGGCGGCGGAGGCCAAGGGGGTCAGGCTGCGCGGCGGCCTGGTCGAGTCGGCGCCGTTGGTGGAGGCGTCCACCGTCGAGCTGAGCCGGGTCATCCGCAACCTCCTCGACAACGCCATCCGATGGACGCCGGCCGGGGGCGAGGTGCGGGTCGACGTTGGCGATGATGGCGCGTCGGCCTACGTATCGGTGGTCGACGGGTGCGGGGGCATCCCCGATGCAGACCTCGACCGGGTGTTCGAGCCGGCGTTCCGCGGCGACCCGGCCCGCACCCCCGGAACCGCCGGGGCCGGACTGGGCCTCGCCATCGCCCGCGGCCTCATCCAGGCCCAACGGGGCGAGATCGACGTGCGCAACGAGAACGGCGGGTGCTGCTTCACCGTGCGCCTGCCCCAGCCCGGCTGAGCGCCAGCTCGGCCAGGCCGGCGTCGAACGGCGTGACCGATCGGAAGCCGAGCTGCGACGCGGCCCGGTCCGGTGATGCGACCACGTGCCGGACGTCGCCGACCCTCCACTCGCCGGTCACCTCCGGCGCAGGCCCGCCGGGATGCGCCGCGGCCAGCGCGTTCGCCAGGTCGAGGACGGTGCGGACCTCGCCGCTGGCCACGTTGAACGGGCCGCTGACGGCGGCCGCCGCCTTCAGGGCCAACAGGTTGGCCCGGGCGACATCGCGGACGTGAACGAAGTCGCGCCGCTGACCCCCGTCCTCGAACACGGTCGGGGCCCGGCCGTCGGCGAGGGCGGAGGTGAAGATGCTGGCCACCCCGGCGTAGCTCGTGTGGCGCGGCATCCTCGGCCCGTACACGTTGTGATAGCGGAGCATGGTCACCGATGCGCCGGTCGCCCGGCCGAACAGACCGACCAGGTGCTCCTGGTGGACCTTGGTCGCGGCGTAGACGTTCCTCGGGTCGAACGGGGCGTCCTCCGGCACCGGCTCCGGCGTCAGGGCGGCCCCGCACGCCGGGCACGGCGGCTCGAACCGCTTGGCGGCCAGCGCTTCGGGCCGGCGCGGGCCGGGGCGGACGAGCCCGTGGCGGGCGCAGCGGTAGCGGCCCTCGCCGTACACCACCATGCTGCTGGCCACCACGATCCGGCCCAGGAACCCGCGCCGGTCGAGGGCGTCGAGCAGCACGGCGGTGCCGAGATCGTTGTCCTTCACATACGACGCGACGTCGCCCGGACCCTGTTCGAGGCCAACCCGCGCCGCCTGATGGGCGACGGCGTCGGGCCGGTCGGGCAGCGCGGCGGCCACGGCCTCGTCGTCGGTCAGATCGACCCACCGGTAGTCGGCTCGAGGGTTGAGGTACGGCGGGAGACCAGCGTGGGCCGCGGGTGACAGGTTGTCGAGCACGGCCACGTCGATCCCTTCGTCGACGAGGAGGTCGACGACGTGCGAGCCGATGAAGCCGGCCCCGCCGGTCACGACGACGTTCACTCGTTGGCCGCCCGGTAGATGGGGTCGAAGGGCGTCATGTCCCCAGGTACGGACTCGTCGTCGTGGCCGCCGGCCACCTCGACCAGATCGTCGACCAGACCGAGCAGCTCCGACCGTGACGCCGGGTCGAGGCCGGACGCCGAGCGCAGGCCGAGCCTGAGCTCGTCGGCGATGAGCTCGAACAAGGCCCGTCGCCCGTCGCCGTTCATCATGGTCACCACCTGGCCTCGAGCAGCAGCGCGAGGGTCACCGCGGTGACGCCGTTGGCGACGAGCCAGGGCCGGGGCCGGGCCAGGGCCGCCGCGCCCACCGCCACCCACGGGACGAACGGCAGCCAGATGCGCTCGACCTCCCCCTTCGACAGCCCGCTGACGTCAGCGCCGAGCACCGCGGCCGCGGCTGCACCGGCGAGCAGCAACACCGGCGTGAAACGTCGGGCCCGCAGCAGGCGATGCAGCCCGGCCACCGCGGCCGGGCCGACGGCGACGGCGAAGACGACGAGGTTGGCCACGACGAAGAGGACGTAGGGACGGTCGCCCGACGCACCCCGGTCGTACGCGGCCCGCGCCGCCTCGAACCCGGCCCACCAGTCGAACCCGGTGGCGCGCAGGCCGATGTAGACGATCGCGAGCACGATGACGGTCGCGTTCAGCGGCGCCAGACGGCGCCGCCATGCGGCCACGGCCAGCGGCACCGCGGCCAGCAGCACCAGCCCGTAGGAGAGCAGCAGGGTGGCCGCTCCCAGCCCGCCGGCCGCGACGGCCATGAGCCACGACGCCCGACCACGACGGCCGGTGGCGAGCACGGCCAGGGCCACGGCCCAGGCGGCCACGCCGGCGAACAGGGCGTCGGCCGACGACCACCAGATCGCCGCGGGGACGAGCACGAGCATCGGTGCGGCCCGGCGGGCGGTCGGCTCGCCGGCCGCGTCCCGAACGGCGACGAGGGCGGCGGGCACGGCGGCCGCGCCGCAGACGAGGACGATGGCCGCGACCACGCCCGCATGGGCGAGGCCAACGGTGTCGAGCCCGATGAGGAGCAGCACCATGCCCGGCGGGTGGCTCTGGACGTGGGTCGGCCAGCCGGTGTGCTCGGGCACGAACCGTTCCAGGAACGAGCCGGCCGAGACCGCGTCTGGCAGCGCGGCGAGATAGTCGTAGCGCCCACCGAGGCTGCCGAGCAGCCCGCTCGGCCCGTCCACCAGTGCCAAGGTCGCGGCCCAGGCCAGGGCGGCGAGCATCGACCCGACGAGCAGGCCGCGCCAAGGGGCGCGGGTGACGGCCGCCATTCGGGTGGTGATGGCCACGACGGCGGCGACGACGATGGCGGGCGCGGCCCGCCACGGCCCGACGATGCGCCACTCCCCGGCGAACGGCGGGGCGCCGATCCTGGCCGACACGAGTGCGGCCGCGAGCCCCGTCAGCGCGGTCGCCGTCATGAGCCACGCGACGGCGACGGCCACCCTGCGCCCCTCGGGTCGGAGCGGCGGCGGCGTTCGCGGCCACGTCTGGGCGGGAGACGGGGCCCGGCTCACGGAGGGGATCGTTCCCGCCGACCGGGGGCCGGGCAACGGAGGGTCGGCAGAGTTTCGCGGCGTGTAATGCGAGTTTCTCGGTTCGTAAGCGACGGCTGCGGTTCGGCTTCGTACCTTCCTCTTCATGGTCGACGTCGTCCTTCCCGTCCTGGACGAGGCGGCCGCCATCCCGTGGGTGCTCGGGCGCCTGCCGGCCGGCTATCGGGCCATCGTGGTCGACAACGGCTCGACCGACGGCTCCGGCGCCGTCGCCCGGCGACTCGGCGCCATCGTCGTCGTCGAGCCCGAACGGGGCTTCGGCGCCGCCTGTCTGGCCGGGCTGCGGGCGGCGACCGCCGACCTCGTCTGCTTCATGGACTGCGACGGCTCGCTCGACCCGGCCGACCTCCCTCGGGTCGCGGCCCCGGTGGCGTGCGGGGCCCTCGACCTCTGCCTCGGTGCCCGCGGGGCCCGGCCCGGGGCCTGGCCGCCGCACGCTCGGGCCGCCAACCGCGTCCTCGCCCTGCTACTCCGGCACCGGGCGGGCGTGCGTCTGCGCGACGTGGGGCCGATGCGGGCCGCCCGGCGGGAGGGCCTCGTCGCCCTCGACCTTCGCGATCGCCGGTGTGGCTTTCCGCTCGAGATGGTCGTCCGCGCCGCGGGCGCAGGCTGGCGAGTGGGGGAGGTGCCCGTGGGTTACAGACCGCGGGTCGGTCGGTCGAAGGTGACGGGCACCGTCCTGGGCACGGCCCGAGCCGTGCGCGACATGTCCGGTGTTCTGTGGAGGGTTCCGCGTGTATATAGCGCCCAACCCTGCACACAGGAGGAATGGGGGTGGCGCCGGCGGTGAGTCACATCCTGGTGATGGCGAAGGCGCCCGAGCCGGGGCGGGTCAAGACCCGGTTGATGCCGCCGTGCTCCGCCGGGCAGGCGGCGATGGTGGCCGAGGCCGCGCTGGCCACCACCCTGGCCGCGGTGGCCGGCAGCCGGGCCGAGCGGCGGATCGTGGCCCTGGCCGGGCGGCCGGGAGCCTGGCTTCCGCCGGGGTTCGACGTGGTGGCCCAGCGGGGGGCGGGGCTGGCCGAACGGCTGGCCAACGCCTGGGCCGACGCGGGTGGCGAAGGGGTCCAGATCGGGATGGACACGCCGCAGGTCACCGCGGCCGACCTCGACCGCGCCCTCGACACGCTCGCCCTGCCCGCAATCGACGCCGTCCTCGGGCTGGCCCTCGACGGCGGGTGGTGGGCGATCGGGCTGCGCCGCCCGTGCCACCCGATCGACGTGTTCGCCGGCGTGCCGATGAGCACCCCGAGCACCGGCGCGGCGCAGCTCGCCCGGCTGCGGCGACTCGGATTGCGGGTCCGACTCATTGCGATGCGGCGCGACGTCGACCGGTGGGACGACGCGACTGCGGTCGCGGCCGCCGTCCCGGGCACGGCCTTCGCCGCCGCGGTGCGGGCGGTCGAGGCCGCCGCGCCGGTGGGGGT
>JBOGGX010000239.1:0-2729 GCA_050744245.1 Acidimicrobiales bacterium | reverse complement strand
CGCCGGTGCGGGCAGGCCCAACAGGAAACGCTCCAGGGCCAGGCGGGCCAGGTTCTCGGCGGTGATGGCCCCGAACACCCTGAGCTCGATCAGGTCGCCGAACTCGCCGGCGCTCGGCGCCCAGCATTCGAGCCGGTACATCACCCCGGTCTCGAGCCGCCAGATCTCCTGGGGGTTGGCCGTCAGCGTCCACCGCAAGAAGCCATCGATGGGCAGACCGGACTCGAGATCGGTGCCCGTGCACGGCGTGGGCTGATTGACATACGAGTTGACCTCGTTGACCTGCGACGCGACACTGGCCAGTAGCGCACTGTCCGTCGGCTCCGAGTCGACGATCTGGTCAGTGGCGACAAAGCAATCCTCGAGTCCAACACCCGTACCCGATTGCCCAGCACCCCCGCCTCGCGGGCGGCGACCCTGGTGTCCTCCAAGACCCGCTTGTCCCGGCCCGAGGCTCGCAGCCGGTTGCGCTGGCCCACCAGCGTCGTGGGATGAAACGCCTCATAGCCGGCGTCCACCCCCGCGGCCGCCTGCCAGCGCAGATCACACCCGAGGCGATCGCACGCCTCCTGGTCGGACAGGCCCTCATGGGCCTGGAGCACCATCGTCGTGGCCAGCACCCGGGCCGGGATCGTCGGCCTCCCCCGCCGCGAGTCCTTGTAACAGTCGACGAAGTAGTCGTCAGGAAAGACCCGCTCGCTGTAGTCGGCCAACAGCCGATACACACCCCTGAGCCGATCACCGAGAAGCTCCCTCGGGTTCTCAAACCTCTGCGCCACCGATGCCGTGCCCAAAGCCATGGCCCGAGTCTGTTTTCGCGACACTCCCCAGCGGTGGATGGTCGAGCGACTACTTCAGGAGTCTCCTAGTGTCGGGCGCCCATGGGAGAGTTCGGGGCGTTCCATGAGGATGTCCGGTTCGGGTGGGCCGAGGCGTCGACATTGTCGGCCGAGCTGCGATCGACGGCATCGGTCCTGGAGGGCCAGATCGCCGACCGCAACGCGCTCGGCGGCCCGGCTCGGGAGGCGTGGCGGGGCAAATTCGCCATCGAGTTCGACGGCCGGATCGAGGTGTGCGTCGGCGACGCGGATCGGCTGGTCGAGGCGCTCCGAGGCGCGTCCGACGGGTTGGACGAGCTGGCCCGCCTGGCCAGGGAGGAACAGGACCGCCGGGAGTACGCCCGCGAGTGGGAGGCCAACAGCGACGATGGCGGCTTCCTCGACGGCGTCGGCGATTTCGTGTTCGGCGAGGACGACATGCCGCCACCCCCGCCGCCGGTGGAGCCGCCCACCATCCCCGTCGCCGACCTGACGGTGGCCACCCGCGAGGCGTCGCGGTGACGACGAGCTCGGCCCGCCCCGGCGACCTGGACGGTTGGGCCGAAGCCAGCCGCGGTCTCGACGACACGATCGTCACCAGGAAGTCGACCCTCGACCGGCTCCACTCCGACTTCACGGCCACGCTCGGCTGGGGGTACTTCGACGCCTCGTCGCTGCTGGCCGGCATGGGCACGTGGTTGCAGTGGAACGAGGTCGACGCCCTCTGGGTGACGACGATCGCCCAGGCGTTCCGCGACGCCGGCACCGGGAGCGTGAACGACGAGGTCATCGACGGCGTGCTGGCGGCCGCCGCCCTCGACATCCCGCGCACATCCGTCACCTTCGACGACCCGATCGCCCTCGGGGAGCCGCCCACGAGCGGGTACGCCAACGACCCGGTCAATTGCGCCACCGGCAACTTCGTCGAGGTCGAACATGATGTGGTGGTCGGCGGGCTGGCCCGCCTGTTGTCGTTCACCCGCACCTACAACAGCCGGTCGGGTCGGGTCGGGCCGTTCGGCCCCGGCTGGGCCTCGTGGGCCTCGTGCCGCCTCCGGGCCGAACGCGACGGCGCCCATTGGGAGGGACCGGACGGGCAACGGGCGGTCTTCCCCCGGGCCGGCGATCCTGGCAACGGCGGCTACGGCCGGCTGGCCGGCGTCGCCGGCCTGGTGGTGCCGACGGCCGACGGGTTGGCCATCGACTGGTTCGGCGGCGGCCGGGCAGAGTTCGACGCCGATGGCCGGCCCCAGATGGCGTCGGACGGTCCCGGCACCGAGGTCCGCTTCGCCTTTGACGGGGATCGCCTGGTCGAACTGGTCCACGTCGGGGGCAGCACAGTCGGGTTGGAGTGGGCGGGGCCGCGGATCGTGGGGCTGGTGGGTTCGGGCGGCCGGTCGGTCATATATCGATACGACGACGCGGGCGGGCTGGTCGAGGTCGACGGCCCACGCGGGGCGCGCCGCTACGACATCGACGACGACGGCCGCGTCGCCGCGGTGGTCGACGGCGACGGCGTGGTCGAGGTGACCAACCGCTACGACGACCAGGGCCGGGTGCTGCACCAGGGGTCGCCCCACGGCCGGTGGACCCGGTTCCGGTATCTGCCGGGCCGTGTCACCGTCGTCGACGACGACAGCGGCGGTCCGACCAACACCTACATCCACGACGACCAGGGCCGGCTCGTCGGCGTGGTCGACGGGCACGGCCAGGAGACGACCAAGACCTACGACGAGTGGGGCAACCCGGTCGAGGTCGTCGAGCGCAGCGGGGCGGTGACCCGTCAGGAGTGGAACGAGCGGGGCCGCCTGGTGCGCCGGGTCTCGCCCGACGGCTCCTGGTTCGAGTTCGCCCACGACGACCTGGATCGGGTCACCGAGGTGAAGGCGGCGAACGGCGCGGCCACCCGCT